>JBGTIZ010000326.1:0-5770 GCA_041745395.1 Promineifilaceae bacterium (SeqCode)
TTAGCCTGGCCGAGCCGCCGCAGGCGGCGAGGCCTATTTGTCCCCGCAGAAGGCAAAATCTTTTACCGAATTAATTTCTTAAAGTCCAATAGCCGTTTTTAACTGGAGACGACGCGCCCGTCGTGTAGCTGGACGATTCTATCGGCGAGGGCGGCGATTTGGGGGTCGTGCGTGACCATGATGAGGGTGGTTTGTCGCTCTTGCTGGAGTTCGGTCATGAGGGCGAGGATGCCTTCGCCGTTTTCGGAGTCGAGGTTGCCCGTCGGTTCGTCGGCGAAGATGATTTGGGGGTTGTTGATGAGGGCGCGACAAATGGCGACGCGCTGTTTTTCGCCGCCGGATAGCTGGTGAGGGAAGTTGTCGCGTCGCTCCCAGATACCGACGCGCTGGAGGAGGGTTTTGGCACGGCCGTGGGCATCCTTCACCCCCTGCAACTCCGCTGGAAACATCACGTTTTCCAGCGCGGAGAGCGAGGGCACAAGATGAAACGATTGAAAGACAAAGCCAATCGTCTCATTGCGCAACGGGGCTAAATCATCTTCGCTCAGGTTCGTAATGTCACGGCCGAGAATGCTGACCCGGCCGCTGGTCGGGCTATCCAGCCCCGAAATCAGGCTCAGCAACGTAGACTTGCCACTGCCGCTCGCGCCAATCAGGGCGATAAATTCGCCCGCGTCAACCGTGAGCGAAACGTCGTCCAGCACGGTCAGGGTGCGGTCGCCGATGGTGTAGGTTTTGGTGATGTGTTGGGCTTCAAGAATGGGCATATCTCTCCCCACAGGATGAATTTATTTCTGCAAAGTGGTGAGAGTATAGCGAGGCTGTCTTTATTTTGTGCAAGAAAAAAGTAAATGTTGTCTTGGGGGGAGGGGAATGTTACTCATCCTGAGCAAAGGACAAGATTTGTAATTGGCTGAGAACAGGGTCGAGTGGTTCATCTACCTCTGCATAAAGCTCGTTGAGCTTTTTGGTAATAGCATCCCGTTGATGCTGAGCCAAAAATTGGGTCACGGCCGTGGTGTAAAGTTCGCTACGAGAGAGGCCAAGGCGTTGAGCAAGTTCTTCCGCCTCTTCAAAAATGGGCTTGGGGATGGAGATGGTTGTTTTCATGTGGGTAGTATGAGTTTTGTGATGCCAGCCGTCAAGAGCGGGCAAACGTGAATTCGTACCAAAAGGTTTGCCCTGGCCCAACTCACTCTTCTGGGGTTTCTTTGTGCGGAATGCCTTCCTTTTCTCGCGCTTCTTCGGTGACGTAAACAGCATTTTCAGTAGGTACAAGGCGCGTGCCATACATATTGGCATACACCTGCGTGAACTCCGCCCCGAGGAACAGGATTTGCGCTGAGTAAAAGACCCAGATCAAGATCACAACCAGCGCCCCGGCCGCACCGTAAGTGGAGGTAACATCGCTGTTGCCCAGATAAAGACCAATGGCAAACTGTCCTAGGACAAAAAGCACGGCCGTGACCACCGCTCCAATCCAGACGTCTTTCCACGCGATCTCTACATCAGGCACCACTTTGAAGATAAGGGCAAAGACAATCATGACGGTACTAAAGGAAATAAGCAGGCTAAGCAATTGGGCCAGAATAGGTAGGCTGGGAAGAAGGGTGCTAACAAACTCGCCGACAGCAGCTAAGGCCGCGCTGATAATCAACGATATCAGCAGGAGAAAGCTAATACCAAGCACCATGGTGAAGGAAAAAAAGCGGTCTTTAATCATCCCCATGATGCCCCGGCCGGGTCGCGGCGCCACTTCCCATATCGTGTTGAGCGCATCTTGCAGTTGACCAAAAACGCCAGATGCGCCAAACAGCAGGATAATGATGCCAAAAACAGCCGCAGCGATACTCTCGCCAGGTTTCCGCGCATTGGCAATCATTGCTTGCAGTGCCTCCGCACTATCGGCCCCAATCAGATTGCTGAATTGGGCTATGATCTGGTTCTCGGCCGCCTCTTGCCCAAAAACTTGCCCGGCAATCGCAATCGCAATGATCAAGAGAGGAGGAATGGAGAAGATGGTGTAATAGGCCAGCGCGGCGGCCAGCCGGGAAGCTTTGTCTTCGCTCCATTCTGTAAAAGTGTTTTTAATCAGGGGAATTATATCTTTAACGTTCATCTTGCTCCTTGATTTTTCTTCGTGATTGGCAATAATGCTCTCGCCGCCAATCAGCTCTAGGGGGGTGAAGCTGGACGCTTCCATAAACGGTATGCTCTGGTCAGAATGGGCGAACTGTTCGACCAAAGCGACTCTAGCTTTGTCTTTGGAGTCAAGAAAACTGCTACATTAAAACCAATAATCCGCTACACAGCGGCCGTCTTGAGGCAGGTCATCGAATGTGTCGAACCCGTCAAAGTGGTCAACGGGCAAGTGGGCAACCGCTTCTGGCTCTTCGGCCAAGCGCACATTGACCGCGATGCGCCGCCGCCCTTCTTCGTCCAAATTTAGCGAACGCCAATAGGCCACACAGCCACATGTCGGGCAGAAGTTGAAGCTTAGCGCTTTGCCCCGAATGTACGCTTGCGTCTGACCAGAGACATGGATATTTTCGCCTTCATAATCATACGCCCACAACACCCCATAGCGCCGACAAACCGTGCAGTTGCAGGCCGTAACCGAGCCGGGGTCGCCGTTGAATTGCCATTGAACTTGGCCGCAGTGACAGGAACCGTTAATCATCTGACCCTCCTCTTTTGGTAGATGCTATTAGAGTTGTTCCCTAATAGATTTTGCCTCGAGCAACTGGTTTACTGCTTGCTAGAGGTGCATGATTTAATAAGGAACCACTCTATTGATGTTTTTCAGAATTGGACATCAATTCGCCATTAATTTTGATGCGTACTGTAAGCAGGCATAAATATCCTCTGCTGTCAGGGTAGGATATTCTTCTAACACATCGCCAACCGAATCTCCGGCTCCTAAGAATTCCAATATGGTTTGGACAGTAATTCGAGTGCCGGTGATGGTGGGGCGACCGTTGCAGATATCGGGGGAGATTGAGATGCGACTGTTTGTCATCTTATACCTTTTGCATCAAGTATCGGCTACATTAAGGTAGCCAGTACTTGATAAGAAGTTTTATACACATTTGTTCGTGATGCTAGCAATCATAACCGCAAGCAGTAGGCATAACAATATCTACGCGCCAAATATCTTACGGGCGCGTTATCACGATGACGGAAAAAGTAAGAACCCACGGCCGTGGACACATCTAAACCCCCGAAACACCTAACCCAACCCCAAGCGAGGTAAAACAAACCGTATGTCCACTACCGTTGAGACGAGCGACCAAGAGCCAACATTCCTGCAAAAACATTGGCAAAAACTACTGGCGGGGAGCATCTGGCTTGCCTTTTTGCTGGGCTACGGCAGTTATGCGTATGCCAATGAGCTAACGGCTGAGCAAGCGGTGCAACAGGTGGTTGACCTGTTGCAAAGTCCCATCGGCCCTCTGATTTATGTTTTATTGTATGCGGTGCGGCCTCTGCTGTTTTTTAGCGCGGCCGTGTTGACGATTATCGGCGGGGCGATTTACGGCCCATTTTGGGGTATCGTCATCGTCATTATTGCGGGCAATATCTCTGCGATTGTCGCCTTTTTAGTCGGTCGTTTCTTTGGTGAAGGCATCATCAAAGAGAACGAAAATGCGGATGGGCTGGTGCAAACCTACGCCCGCCGCCTGCGCCAAAATAGCTTTGAGACTGTTTTAATCATGCGGCTCATCTTCTTGCCGTATGACCTCGTTAATTACCTGTGCGGCTTTTTGCGTATAGACTTCAAAGCGTTTGTTTTGGCGACCATTATTGGCAATTTGCCCGGCACAATTTCTTTTGTCCTCTTCGGCGCGTCCATTGATATTAGCCAAGGCATCACCCAGCCTGCCTTTAACCCGTGGACATTTGCCCTTTCCGTTTTGCTCGTTGGCGCCAGCATCGCCGCGTCCCGCTATTTCAAACAACGAGAGCAGGAACAATTACCAATGAACAATGAGCAATGAACAAGAGAAAACGCACCCTGAACCCTGACCCTTGCACCCTGCACCCTGAGGAACAATGAATATCCACGAACTTTTGACTGTACGAGATGAACACAACGACAAATTGATTGCCAACGCCCGACCGCCCGAATGGCAAAACCCGACGCCCGACGGCCGCTATAATTTGGTCGTCATTGGGGGCGGGTCGGCGGGGCTGGTGGCCGTGGCTGGCACGGCTGGGATTGGGGGCAAAGTGGCGCTCATTGAGAAAAGCCTGCTGGGGGGCGACTGTCTGAACTATGGCTGTGTGCCTTCTAAAACGGTCATTCGCTCGGGGCGGGTGGCGGCCGATGTGCGTGACGCGGCGCGGTATGGCGTGCATGTGCCCGAGGGCGTCAGCGTTGATTTTGGGGAAGTAATGGCGCGGATGCGGCGCGTGCGAGCCGATATTAGTCCGCATGATTCGGCCGAACGGTATACTAATCTTGGCGCGGATGTTTATTTTGGTGAAGCGCGTTTCACTGGCCCCGATACGGTCGAGGTGGCGGGGCAAACGCTCCATTTTAGTAAGGCGGTGATTGCCACGGGTTCCCGCGCTTCGTTTATTCCCATTCCGGGCTTGGCGGAAAGTGGCTACCTGACCAATGAGGATGTGTTTAACCTGACGGAGCGGCCAAATCGTTTGGCCGTGATTGGCGGGGGGCCGATTGGCAGTGAACTGGCGCAGGCGTTTCAGCGTTTGGGCACGGCCGTGACCCTGATTGATATCGCCGAGCATATTTTGCCCCGCGAAGATGCGGACGCGGCCGAGATTGTGCAACAGGCGTTAGCCCGTGATGGCGTAGAGCTTTTACTGGGGGTGAAGACGCAAAAAATCTCGGTCGAGGGGGGGGAGAAGCTGATTGCGTATGAGGATAACCACGGCCGTGTAATCGAACTCCGCGTAGACGACATTCTGCTCGCCGTCGGCCGTGCGCCCAACATCGAAGGACTAGACCTCGAAAAAGCGAGCGTAGCCTACACCAAGAAAGGCGTCACCGTCAGCGACCGCCTGCAAACCAGCAACCCGCGCATCTACGCCGCTGGCGACGTGGCCGTCCCCTACCAATTCACCCACGTCGCCTCTCAAACGGCCGCCATTGTGGTGCAAAACGCCCTTTTCCCCTTCCCCAAACGCAAATTCAGCGACCTGCTCATCCCGTGGGTGACATATACTGACCCCGAGGTGGCGCATGTCGGTCTCTACCCCGCCCAAGCGGCCGAGCAGGGCTTCGAGATAGACACCTTTTCCGCCGACATGGCGCACAACGACCGCGCTATGGCCGAAGGCAGTACCGAGGGCTTTGTCAAGATTCACGTCAAAAAGGGCACCGACCAAATTTTGGGCGCGACCATTGTGGGGCGACATGCGGGAGAGATGCTCAACGAAATTACGCTGGCGATGAAGCACAAATTGGGCATGAAGGGGTTATCTACCCTGATTCATCCCTATCCTACGGAAGCGGAAGTGATTGCCAAAGCGGCCAGCGAATGGAACAAAACGCGCCTAACGCCCACCGTTGCCAAAATCTTCGGCTGGTGGCTCAGGCGCACGCGGTAGGTAGGGCTTGGCTACTGACCGACTGCCAGAGTGCAAGAGTGCAAGAGTAACTGTCAACCATGACATTAGTCAGCATTTTGTGTATTGGTCACAAATTACTCACACAAAAAATCCTGTCTCGGCACACCTCGCCGCCTACGGCGGCTCGCCTGTCATAAGGGTGTTTTTTTCGTTTGGGCAACTGCCCAAACGA
>JBGTIZ010000327.1:0-3175 GCA_041745395.1 Promineifilaceae bacterium (SeqCode)
TCGTTTGGGCAACTGCCCAAACGAAAAAAACACCCCTTAGAATAGCCGAGCCGCCGCAGGCGGCGAGGCGTATCAAGGCAAGGTTAGTAGTTACGCGCGGGTGCGCTTAGGGGATGGGGTGTAGGAGGGTTTGCAGGCCGTGGCGCAGGGAGGTTTGGGGATGCCAGTTTAGGCAGGTGGTGGTGTGACTCAGGTCAGCGACAGGCTGTGGGGTTTCGCCAGGGCGGGTGGGGAGTGTGCCAGGCTGTACACGGCCGTGTTTTGTCCCCGCTAATTCATAAATCATTTGGGCCACATCCAGCAGAGAAGTGGCTTGGCCTGTGCCTAGCTCAACCGTTGTGCTGGGCGTAAGGAGGGGAGACACGGCCGTGGTTAATGCCCACAACCCCGCCGCCACATCAGCCACATGGATAAAATCCCGCGTTTGCTCTCCAGGGGTCATTGGAAACAGTTCATCCGCTTGCGCCGCCCGCACGGCTGAGGGAATAAAAGCGCGGGGGGGCTGTCCGGGGCCATACGCCTGAAAAATCATCGCGCCCAGAATCGGCCACCCTTGGGTGCGGGCGTACATTTCAGCAAAGCCCCATGCGGCCGATTTGCTGGCGGCGTAGCTGTTCATTTTGGTCAGTTCACCGGGGGTGCGGGCAATGATGAGGCGGTGGGGTGGGGTGGGGTTTTGCTCAAAGGCGGCGCGGAGTAGGTTGAGGGTGCCGGTGAGGTTGTGACGCACGGCCGTGTCTACGGGTAAAAACGGCGCGGTCGCTCCCTGCGCCGCCAAATGAATAATGACCTCTGGTTCAGCGTCCCGAACGGCGCGGCGCGTTAGCTGAAAATTACGCAAATCAGCATAAACGAGATTTAAATTTTCCCGTACTGCCTGCAACGGCGCGGGAAGTGGTGTCCCCATCCCATACGCCTCACGCACCAGAAGCGTCACCTTCGCTCCTTCGTGTAGCGAATTAAGTGCCGTGTGCTGACCGATAAAGCCTGTACCGCCCGTGATGAGTAGCCGCATGAGGGGGAGTCGATAAGGAGTGAGAGGCGGTCAGGTTAACTATGCTTCTTTCAAGAAAGATTCATACCACGCAATCGTTTCGGGCAAACCTTCGTCCAGCGTATAGCGAGACTCCCAGCCGAGCAGGTCACTCGCTTTGGTAGAGGCGAGATATTGCTCTTCGATTTCGTTCTTGGCTTCGTTGAGAATTTTTGGCTCCAAGTTGGAGCGTCCCGCGTGGGCGATAATTTGGTTGACCATCTCGAGGGCGGTGATGGGTGCTTCTAGCCCAAAGTTGAACGCTTGCCCCTGAATTTCGGGGCGGTGGAGCTGGGTGGCGGCCAGCATGTAGCCCAGCACGGCATCTTTGACATACATATAGTCTCGTTTGAAGAGGCCATCGGAGCGGATGATGGGCGGCTCGCCGCGCAGGACGGAGCGAATGGTGCCGGGAATGATGCGGCTCCAATTGAGGTCGCCGCCGCCGTATAGGTTGGCACAGCGGGTCACGACGACGGGCAGGCCGTAGGTGTGGGCGTAGGAGCGGGCGATGAGGTCGGCACAGCTTTTGGAGACGTCATAGGGGTGGCGTCCCTGCATGGGAGCGTCTTCGTGATAGGGGAGGTCGGGCTGGTCGCCGTACGCTTTGTCGCTACTGGCGACGAGGATGCGCTGGACGGTGGGGTTGCGCCGCGCCGCTTCCAGCAGGATATAGGTGCCGCGAATGTTGGCCTCGAAGGTGGAGAGGGGGGCGCGGTTGGCGATGCCGACGATGGTTTGGGCGGCGAGGTGAAAGATGGTGTCTATTTCGTGTTCAGCGAGGATGCGCTCCATCTTTTCGTAGTCGCAGAGGTCGCCATACACGGCCGTGATGCGCTCTATATTACCCGAGCGCACTAGTTCTGAATGGGGGACAACATCACGCACGAGACCTATGACCTGCGCCCCCTGCGCCAAGAGTTCGGCGGTCATCCAAGCCCCCAATAAACCTGTACACCCTGTAACGAAAACGTTTTTATCTTGCCAGAAATTGTTCATAAGTTGATTAGTTGCTCACTCTATCAGTTAGTCAATTGGGCCTCGACAAGCTCACCCAGCGATGCACCGTCGCCCTTTGCACGGCCCCATCGTTGCCCCTTGCACCCTGCACCATGAACCCCGCTTCACCACACCCGCCACGGTTCGCGCTCTTGCCAATCCTGTTTGAGGGTGAGGGCGTCTTTGAGGGTTTTCATGGATTGCCAGTAGCCGCTGTGCCGATAGAGCATAAGCTGATTTTCGGCGGCGAGGCGGGGCAAAATTTCATTTTCGAGGTCAAGGTAGGGGTCGTTTTCTTGGAAAAGTTGGAGGGCGGCGCGTTCAAAAATCATGAAGCCGCCGTTTATCCAGTACGGAAGCGGCGGCTTTTCGGCAAAGCCGTGTACCTCGCCTTCGGCGTCCGCTTCGATGACGCCGTATTGGAAGTTGACCTGAATGCCGCTAATGGTGGCCACACGGCCGTGTTCCAAATGAAAAGCGAGCAATTTATCGAGGTCAATATCTGAGACGGCTTCGCCATAAGCCACAAAAAAGCGGTCAGCATCCGCAATAAAGTGAGCCACGCGGCCGATTCTACTCGCTTTTTCCGTTTCCAACCCCGTATCCACCAAACTCACATTCCATGCTAAATGGGTTAGGTCATCCCCAAAGTTGAGAGGGGTGCGCCCTTCGTTGTTGTCGGGATGGCCGAGCCGCAGGGTGACATCCCGCGTCATCGCTTCATACTCGAGGAAATAGCGGCGCACTTGCTCCCCCAAGTGGCCGAGAGCGAGAACGAAATCATGATGGCCGTAGTGGGAAAAGATGCGCATGACGTGCCAGAGCAGAGGGCGGCCACTAATATCTACTAGCTCTTTTTTGGTCAGGGTGTCGCCCATACGGGTTCCCTGACCACCGCAAAGAATGACAACAGGAAGCATTGGGTCAATGAGTAATGAGTAATTAACAATGAGTAAAGGGGCGGGTTTGTGGGCAGGGTGCGAGTGGAAAGTGAGACGTAAGAACTGGGCTTTCGACCATTTTTTTGGCAAAAATCGAATTTCAGCCACATTTTTCGACAATTGGGCTTGTTTTTGACCCAACTGTCTCATTATGTCAACAAGATGATTTTCATGCCAGCGTTCGGTTTTTGGCGCAAATTTT
>JBGTIZ010000328.1:0-12365 GCA_041745395.1 Promineifilaceae bacterium (SeqCode)
AAAATACCCTTATGACAGGCGAGCCGCCACAGGCGGCGAGGCGTATCAAGGCACGGTCGTCGTTCCACTTTTTGTATGAGCAATCTGTGACTAATACAAAAATTTGGAAATTCATTGTCTTGGTGTAACTACTAACCAACAAGTCCGTGCCTGAGCTTGTCGAAGGCAAAAGGACGAGCTTCGACAGGTTTAGCCCTCGAGGGCGTTAGTAGTTATGTCTTGGTTAGACAGGCCACATCCAGAGAAAAGCCACCTGACACGTGAAACCCCACTATGCAAACCATCCCTGCCCGTGAAGTGCGTACTGAAATTGAAGTGTTAAATAGCCGCTTTATCGCGTCGTTGTCGCCTGCTTTTTCGGTAGACGAGGCGCGGGCGTTTATCAGCCGTATTAAAGACGAATTTAGCGATGCGACCCATAATGTGCCGCTTTTTGTGGTCGGACACGGCGCGTCAGTCACGGCGCACAGCAGTGATGATGGTGAGCCAAGCGGCACGGCGGGGCGACCCGCGCTGGCGGTTTTGCAGGGGAGTGGGCTGGGCGACACGGCCGTGGTCATCACCCGCTACTATGGCGGCACCAAGCTAGGCACAGGCGGCCTCGTTCGTGCCTATGGCGACGCCGTGCGGGCGGTGCTAGAAGTGACCCCCCGCGCCGCCAAAGTACCTACCTATACCGTGCTCACGGCCGTGCCGTACAATTTTCTAGACCGCGTGCGCCTGCTTGTGCCAGATTATGATGGCCTCATTCTGGACGAAGAATTCGCGGCCGATATTACCCTGACCCTGCGCTTCCGCACCGCCAAATTTCCGCTTTTCCAAGCGGCCCTGACCGAGCTATCCCACGGCCAAGTAGATGTGGCAATTATCGAGACAAACGAAGCGACCATTATGCCGCTGAAAAATAGCTAATTGGCAATTGCCAATTGACAATGGTCAATGTGCCTCGTACTGTGAAACTTATGAGTGAAGATCATACGCAATTTTTTTCTCAGCCACCGCCGCCACCTGCGCCGCCGCGTCCTTCTTGGGGACGGCGCGTGGTGCGCTTTTTGGGGCGGTTGTTACTGTTGTTGGGACTGCTAGGGCTTGTGGTGGGGAGCGGCACGGCCGTGTGGCTTTGGTTTCAAATAGAGCAGACGCAGACGTTGCTCCCCGGCACGGCCGTGTTAGACATCCCTCTCGGCGGTCTATCACCCGCCGCCGCCGAAACCCAGCTCGCCCGAGCCTGGGCGGCGCGCACCATCATGACCGAAGGCACAAACATGACCCTCCGCGTCACACCCGCCGAACTCGGGATTGTGCTGGACGTGCCCGCCACGGTCGCCCAAGCCCGCGCTCAGAGCGAGATTACGGGCTGGGCAGATATCCCCCGCCTGTGGCAAACCGGGCAGAGCGTGAATCCCGTCTGGAGCTATAACCCGGCCGTGGCTGAGGCGTGGTTGCAGAGTGTCGCCCCTTATTTCTATGTCACTCCTGTCGAGGCGCGGGTGCTGTTTCAGCAGGGCGAATTTGTCAGCACGGCGTCCCAAGTGGGACAAGAGCTGGATATCCCCGAGACGATGGCTTGGCTGAATGAGAACGCGAACACGGCCGTGTTCTACGCCCAAATGCCCCTCTTCATCACCCCCCTCACTCCCACCATCACCGACGCCTCTGCTCTGGCAGAAGAGCTAAACCAGCGCCTCGTCGCCTCATTCACCATCCCCCTGTTCGACCCCGTGCGCGGCGAAACGGCCACGTGGACAGTTCCCGTTGAAACGTGGACAGCATGGCTGATGATTCCCACCAGTGACAGCAATACACCCAATTGGGGGGTAGATGGGGGACAAGTACAGCGGTTTATCTGGACGCAAACGGCTGGGTTGGGGGAGACGCGCTATATAGATGAAAATGAGGCGGTACAGGTTTTGCAAACGGCCGTGTTGGCGCAACTAAACGACGAACCCGTCACCCTCCCCACCCTGCGCATTTATCACCATCCCCAAACCCATACCGTACAGGCTGGCGAAACGCTTTCAAGCATCGGCCGTGCTTACGGCTTCCCCTACCCGTGGCTCCAAGCCGCCAACCCCAACGTCAGCAACCTGGCCCCCGGCCAAACCATCACCATCCCTTCACCCGACACTCTTCTACCGCTCGACCCCCTACAAAACAAACGCATCATCGTCAGCCTCAGCCAGCAAAAAATGTGGGCCTATGAAAATGACCAGCAAAAATGGGAATGGGCCATTAGCACAGGCCTGTCTGAAAGCCCCACCTCCCCTGGTATCTTCCAAGTGCAATCCCACGAACCCAACGCCTACGCCAGCATCTGGGATTTATGGATGCCCAACTTTATGGGCATTTATCGCCCCGTGCCCAGTTCCGACTTCATGAACGGCTTCCACGGCTTCCCCACCCGCCAAGGCTCCCAACTCCTCTGGACCAACAGCCTCGGCACACCTGTCACCTACGGCTGTATCCTCGTCCACGACGACAACATGACCCTCCTATACGATTGGGCAGAAGCAGGCACTATCGTCGAAGTTGTGCCCTAAATCACACCGATTACAACATTCACTGCTCGAACTAAAAGAGAGTACAGTCACATCCTCCTAAAACAAAAAAGTGAGAGGCTGGCAAAATATGCCAGCCTCTCACTTTTCACTTCTTAGGTCTAACTTTTTAGGTTCTTCAGGAATTCAGGGGGTTGACATCAAATGATGCGCGAAACGCCATGTGTGTCCAGAGAGACCTGCGCATCACGTATTCCATTTCAGACCAAACCCCATGAGATCCCAAAGAGCCACTTTTTATTTTACGCTTCTCACTTCTCGCCCAGCAACAAATACGTTTGCTCCAACGTAGACCGCCCCTTCACCCGCATTGGCTCCAGCGGTTCGGTGATAGCCCAATCTTTCACCACTTCATAGACGCTACTGCTGATAATAATTTGGTCAGATTGAGCCGTTTCCTCCAGCCGTTTGGCCAGATTAACGGCATCCCCAATCGCCGTAAAATCTTTGCGGAAATGACTGCCAACGTTGCCAGCCACCGCCTCCCCACTGTTAATCCCTGCGCTAAAATGGAGCCGCTCATGCTCTGGCTGGCGGTCACGATATTCGGCGACCGTTTCCAACATACGTAACCCCGCCCGCACAGCGCGTTCGATATGGTTTTCCTGTGGGTTTAGCTGAGTATTGAACAGAGCCATGACCGCATCACCCATAAATTTATCAATAATCCCCTCAAACTCGTTGATGGCCTGTGCCGCAATGGTGAAGTAACCATTGATAACGCGAATCAGTTCGGCAGGGTCTAGCCCCTCGCTGAAGGTGCTGAAGCCGGAGATATCGGCAAAAAAGACGGTGAGGTCACGCCGTTGCGGCCGTTGCGCCGCGTCAAGGTCACGTACTTGGTCCACGAGGGCAGGGGGTAAGTATCTACGCACGGCCGCCATGCGCTTGCGGTCGGTCACGTCATCCAGCACCATAGCGATACCGTTGGTGCGCTGTTGCATATCAATCAGCGGGGAGAGCGTCAGGGTGAGCGTACTGGAGTTTTGGCGCACCCCGGTCACAATATCTATTTCCTTGCTCTCGTTACTGCGCGTTTGGCGCACTTGCTCGACCAAGCTGTTTAGCACCGCGCTCACGTCAGCGAGGGCTTCCCGATAGGGGCGGTCTACGACGAGATGCATCGGTACGCCCAAAATTCGGCTGGCGGCTTGGTTATAGAGCCGAATGTGGTCATCGTTGTCCACCGTAATCACGCCGCTGGCGATGGATTCAAACACATCGTCCATCAGGGTTTTCATTTCGGTGATTTCCGCCAGTTGTTTGCGAATTTGGCGGAAGAGGCGGGCGTTTTCAATGGCAACAGCGGCTTGATTGGCAAAGGAGGCGAATAAATCGCGGTCAGTGTCGTTAAAAATGCCGCTGGCGATGCGATTATCGGCGTAAACCACGCCAATAGAATCATCCTTCATGGTCAGGGGCACGCACATGATGGAGCGTAAGTTGTAGCTAATGATGCTCTGTTGTCCTTGAAAGCGGGCGTCTTCTTGGGCGTTGGTGGTGACGAGTGGTTCGCCTGTTTCAAAAACGGTGTTGATAACGGTGCTACTGACTTCGGTGGAGTCAAGAATGGTTTCGCGGTTGATATTACGCGCGGCCTGTATTTCTAGTTCGCCTGTCTCTTCGTTGAAGAGCATGAGAAAGCCGCGCTCGGCGCCCGTGATTTTAATCATGGTGTCCATCACCATGGTGAGCACGTAGCTGGTGTCGAGCGAGGAGTTGAGTGCGGCACTGATGTCTTGCAGGGCGCGGAGCTGCTGTTGCTCTTTTTCTTGGGCGCGGAGTCGTCGCTCGAGGTTTTGCAGGGTGCGTTTGGCCGGGGCAAGCAGGCGCATCAACTCGGCGGAGGCTTCCATGAGGATGTGAGATTGGGTGCCGACAAAGGTTTGTTGCTGGCGGTCAGCCGTTTGGTCTATCTCACTGATAAGTTCGGCCAGTTTTTCTAGGTCTTGCTGGATGGGGGTATTGGCAGTGTTATCGCTCACAATGTCCTCGTTTAGTCAGCTTGTCGCTAAAAGGCTAACTGACTGAGACGTTGAATAGGTGTGTTGTTGTCAATCGGAGAGGTGTCTAAATCTTATCAGATTGTAGCGTGTTGTGGGGGTTTGTGCATTGCTTTAGTAGATAAGGGTGAAGGGGGCTTTAAATGGGGTCATGTTTCACGTGTCATGTGTCATGTGGTTTTGTTCTGGCTTGGTCTGTCTATTTCAGAGAACGGCTAACTGACGCCGTGACTGCCAGCAGAGCGACCGATAAGGGCGGCGTCTGTTTAACGGTGTTGTGTAGGGGGGTTGCAATGGGTTTGTTTCTGTTGTATCATCTCAACAATACTTAATTGTTGTATTATCCCGCATGGGCATAAAAAGTGCTGAGCGATGAGCAACGAGTACTGAGTGTGTCTATAATCAAGTTGTGCTGGTTTCCTAACTATATCGTAACTAATTACCCAACAAGTCCGTTGCCTGAGCCTGTCGAAGGCAAAAGGACAGGCTTCGACAAGCTCAGCTCTCGAGAGCGTTAGTCGTTACACTATATCTTCTAATTCTATGTCTACTGAAACGGCTTCTAATCATATCAGTATCAAAGGGGTGCGCGATGGGCTAATGATTGCCATTAGCTCGTTGCCGCCGTTTGATGAAGTAGACCATGAGTTGACGACCGAGCTGACGCAGAAGCGTGATTTTTTGCGGGGCAGTCGGGTTGTGCTGGAGGTGGGGGGACGCAAGCTAAGTCGGGAGCAGTTGCTGGCGTGGCAAGTTTTTATGGCGCAGAATGGCTTGGCTCTGTGGGCCGTGCTTTCGATGCGGGAGCCGACACGAGAGGCGGCGCGGGATTTAGGCTTGGCGACACGCTTGCCGGGGAGCCAGATGGATTTGCAGGGGAATGGGCGACCTGATTTGGTGCGAGAACCAGCGCGTGAGGGACGACACACGGCCGTGTCCAATCCTCATAACAACAACGCCCTCTTTTTATACGAAACGCTCCGTTCTGGTCGGGCTGTTTACCACGAAGGGCATGTAATTATCATGGGGGATGTGAACCCTGGGGCAGAAGTGGTCGCTGAAGGGAATGTCATTGTCTGGGGGAAAGTACGCGGCTTGGTTCATGCGGGGTCGGCGGGGGATACCACGGCCGTGGTGTGTGCCCTTGATTTATCGCCGACCCAGCTGCGTATTGCGGACCGCATTGCCATTACGCCGCCACGACGCGGGGGCACGGCCGTGCCCGAAGTGGCGCGGATTCAAGATGACCAAATCACGGCCGTGTCTTGGAACTAAAAAAGAGTAACGAGCGATGAGCGACGAGTGCTGAGTCAGCCCCCTCGCTCCCCAAAAGGACTATCTCTATGAGTTATGCAAAAGTCGTGACTATTACCTCTGGCAAAGGGGGGGTTGGCAAAACAACCGTCACCGCCAACTTGGCGACCGCGCTCGCTATGCAGGGCAAGCGTGTGGTGGCGATTGACGCCGATATTGGTCTGCGCAATTTAGATGTGGTGATGGGGCTAGAAAACCGCATCGTTTATGATTTGGTGGACGTGGTCGAAGGGCGTTGCCGGCTGGCGCAAGCGATGATTAAAGACAAACGCCTGCCCAAACTGACGCTCATCCCCGCCGCCCAAACCCGCGATAAAATGTCGGTTAGTCCGTCTGATATGGTGCTAGTGTGTGACCAACTGCGGGAAGAGGCGGACTTTATCATCATTGACTCCCCCGCAGGCATCGAGCGGGGGTTCCAAAATGCAGTTGCTCCGGCTGACCAAGTGCTCATCGTCACCAATCCCGAGGTCTCGGCCGTGCGTGACGCGGATCGCATCATTGGCCTGCTCGAAGCAGAAATGAAAGGCCCCGCGCAACTTATCATCAATCGGTACAAACCAGAGATGGTGGCGCGGGGTGACATGCTTTCGATTGATGATGTGCTGGAAATTCTGGCGATTGATTTAATCGGCGTCGTGCCCGAAGATGAAGCGATTTTGATCTCGACCAATCGCGGCTTGCCGATTGTGATGCAAAATGGACACGCGCCCAGTTCAGGCATAGCGATGCGTAATATTGCTCTGCGCTTGCAGGGGCAGGACGTGCCTTTTCTTGATTTAACAGCGCGTAATGGTTTCTTAGACCGTCTGAAGAGTTGGATGGGTGGGGGGTGAGGAAAAGCAGATGAGTTGGTTAGATAAGCTATTTGGACGCACAGAAACAAGCAGTAGCGTGGCGAAGTCCCGTTTGCAAATGGTGCTGACGCATGACCGCAGTGATATTTCGCCGGGCTTGCTGGAAGAAATTAAAGATGAGATTATCGAGGTAATTGCGCGTCGGCTGGCGATTGACCCTGATTTGGTGGTGATTAACTTGAACCAGACGGGCAATGAGAGCCGGCTAGTGGCGGAGATTCCACTCCAGTCACAGGCGCGACGGCCGTAAGAAGACCGCCAAAAAGTTATCATTGCCATAGAGAGTATCGGCCACCACAACCTTGGGATGGTCATTTTGCTGGTCAAGACGTTTTATTTGTTCGACAGCGATGTCACTATCAGTGCGGTCACTGGTTACACGCGCCACATCTTGTGGAGCACACCATGATGTGCCTTACTTGATAGCGCTTACTACCCATGAGTAGCGATGCCCAACAACAATTGGAGGTGTTCATAGCCCCGACTACCACCAGTTCCATTTTTTCTTCCGTTAGCAAGTCAAATTTGGGTGCAAAACTCAAAACTTATGACGCGATGCGGCTCTAAACTCAAGTCCTAAGGAAAGGCCACTTCTGTCCAGCGCACGGGATTCACGGCCGTGTCATGCACTCTCACATCCCAGTGTAAATGTGGCCCCGTAGACAGCCCCGTACTGCCCCCCAACCCAATCACCTGCCCTGCCCGCACGGCGTCATTCACGGCCACATTTATCTGCGACAAATGATAATAGGCCGTATAAACCCCCCAGCCATGATCCAAAATAATCGTTTCCCCGCGCAAATTGAGCGTGCCCACAAAGGCGACCTGCCCATTGGCGGGCGCGGCGATGGGCGTGCCATTTTGCCCCGCAAAATCAATGCCTGTGTGAAAAATGGTAATGGGTGCGCCATTATAAGAGCGGGCGTCCCCATAGCGGGCGGTCACAATCGTGGGGGAAACGGGCATTTGGAACGTGCCTTCCCACAGCTTGTCGGGGTTGATTTGGGTAAAAATTTGGCTCAAAAAGGCATCCTCATCGGCGCGAATGTCGGGCTGGTCATCGAGGGGAATGTTTTGCACGGTGTAGTCGGCGGGGCGCAGATAAAAGTCTTGCCTAAACGGAAACCACGGCCGTGAACTCCCTTCACCGCCTAATGACAACGTGTAACGCCCAGGCTCGGCAAACGCATCGAGGCCGACGATAGCCACATGCCCCGTGCCGTCGGGAGCGGGGGCAAAGTGGAGTGACACGGCCGTGTTATTAGGCGTCAGCAATTCCCCCAGCGGCTCCCCATCTTCCAAATAGTTAACATAAACGGCAAAACTATCGCCTGGCACGGCTGGAAACGGCCCCATCTGCACCGCCACCCAGCGACCAGGTAAAAAGCGGTACGGCTCCGCGTCGGCCAGCGGCACGCGCAGGCGTTGGCCGGGGAAAAGGCGCACAGGGTAGCTCAGCCCATTGGCCTCGGCCAAGACTTGGGGGGCAAGGCCGTACTGGGCGGCCAAGGTTAAAAGGGTGTCCTCGGCCGTGACCAGATGTGGCCGCCCGGTAACGGGCTGGGGCGTTTCTGACCCCGTTTGGCTGATTACAGTCAGGCGGTCGCCAGCGGCCAGCCCCGTGGCTTGCACAAGCTGATTGACCTGAGCCACGGCCGTGATGGTCGTGTTATAGCGCAGAGCAATATCCGCCACCGTCTCCCCCATTTGTAGGGTGACGACCAGCGGCACGGGTTCCCCTTCCGCGCCAGGGATGCGTAGCTCTTGCCCCAAAAAGAGATAAGAGGGGTCATCGATGCCGTTTAGAATTTGCAGGGCTTCGACGGTTGTGCCGTAGAGGGTGGCAATGTAGACCAGCGTCTCCCCTTCTTGCACGACATGGCGTTGGGGGATAGGCACAGTGGGGGTGGGGTCTGCTTCTTGGGCGGCGGCGGGGTTGGGGGAGAGAGTCCACGGCCGTGTGCCCCCCCACACCAGTGCCAGAAGCAAGATGAAATTAAAAACAAACCAGCTAAAACGTCGCATAAGTCACTTGTCCGAACCCTCCAATGCTCCCCAAAACAAAAAACCTGACAAGGTTTCCCCCATCAGGTTTAGACACTGTTTAGATTAAGCTAATAGCTATAAGCCGTAAGCCGTAAGCTTGTTGAGCGATAACAAGAGGTCGCGGTTAAAAGCCAGCTTATCGCTTATAGCTTACGGCTTATCGCTCCCTACAACGCTTCTAGCGCAAGGGCTTGCCGCAGGTTGTCTAAGGTTTTGTACTGGCCGTTGCTGGCGGATAGCGAGGTCACGCTGACCATCAGCTTATCAGCTTCAGACAGTTGGGACACTTGCTCACGGTCAATGGCTGGGTAAAAGTAGGGCACGGCCGGGGACAAGCGCATCTCGCATTTTTTGGCGAGCCGCGAAGCGCGGTCTGCTTTGGTGATAATCAGAAAATCAACGGCGTCTAAATGACCGACAAAGTTAGATTCCCCGGCCGTGGCTTGCTCCTGCACCGTCTTGGTGAGCATGAGACTGACCGCCCGCGCCACATCGTCCGAAGCGACAAACCCATACCGATTGCGAAACTGGCTGAGGTTACGAATACCCGCCAGCACAATGCCCCAATCATTGCCTTGGAGCATCGTCTCCAGTTTTTCGCGGACGGGTTCCCCTTCGGGCAGACCAGTGACGGGGTTGACCATCGCCTGATACTGGGAGCGGCGCAACACATTGCGCACCCGCAGACGCAGCTCCTGCACATCAAACGGCTTGGTGATGTAATCCACCGCGCCCAGTTCTAAGCCCGAGAGGCGGTCACTACGCTCCCGCTTTTCGGTCAGAAAGATAACGGGCACGCTCTGGGTTTTGCGCACCTGTCGCAGACGGCGACACACTTCAAAGCCGTCTATATCAGGTAGACGAATGTCGAGCAAAACGAGGTCAGGACATTTGTCCGTGGCCTGTTTTACGGCGTCTTCCCCCCAAGAAGCGGTGTCTACTTCGTACCCTTGCACCTTAAAATAGGCACTGAGCATTTCAACTAAATCAACGTCGTCTTCAACAATGAGAATTTGTTTTTTTTCTGCCATAACTCTTTTTCCCAATGGCTTTGTACTTGTTTGCTTACTCACTTACGGGTAACAAAGCCAAATTTAGTGGTCAGGAAAGTGCTGTTCGTTTCCTGTGACTGCTTGTAAACAAAAGCGAGCGATGGAACAACGAGCCAATCATAGCCTTAACAACGCCTATTTTCAAATGGTTGCGGTCTCTAATTGGTCAAGAATTTGCTGAAGGTCAGCGGGGAGCGGGGCGGAGACGGTTTGGGGCATGTCGTCGGCGGGGCGTTGAAATGTAATCGTGGCGGCGTGGAGGAAGTGGCGTTTGAGTTGGAGGGGTTGTTTGCGACGGCCATAGACGGCGTCGCCGACGATGGGGTAGCCAATATAGGCTAGGTGGACGCGGATTTGGTGGGTGCGCCCGGTGAGGGGGTAACAGCGGACGAGGGTGTGTGTGCCATAATCCACGGCCGTGTCATAGCGCGTTTGGGCAGGGCGAGCTGTGGCCGAACTGCCCTCGGGGATAACCGTCATCAGCTTGCGCTGTTTGCGGTCACGGCCAATGGGCGCGTCAATCAGGGCACGCTCCGGCTTAATCTGCCCTTCGACCAAGGCCACATACGTTTTTTGCGTGGTACGCGCCTTGAACTGCGCTTGCAAATGGGTCAGGGCGCGGTCATTTTTGGCGACCAAAATCACGCCCGAGGTCTCTTTGTCCAGTCGATGCACGATGCCGGGGCGACGTTCGCCGCCCACGTCTAGCACGTCGGGACAGTAATGCAGGACGGCATTGACCAGCGTGCCCGTTTCGTTACCCACGGCCGGGTGAACAACCATGCCCGCTGGTTTGTTAATCGCCAGCAGGTCATCATCTTCATATAAAATATCGAGCGGAATGTCTTCCGCCAGCAGGTCGGTTTCGGACGTGGGGGGGAGCAAGGCCATGACGGATTCACCGCCGAGGACTTTTTGTTTTGATTTCACGGCCGTGTTGTCTACCGTGACCAACTCTTCGGCAATGAGCCGTTGCCATTGTGCCCGTGATAATTCAGGGTGAACAAGGGCAAGGGCACGGTCTAGGCGTTCGCCGCTCATTTCGGGCGGCAGGGTCAACTGTATTTCTCGTTTACTCATAGGTTTTTCTCAAGGGTTGCACGCACCGTTTGCTCTTGATTTCGTCGTTCGGCGCGTAGATTTTTTTCAAATTGTGATCGTTGTTCTTTTTCAACTCGTTCGCGCCGTTTGTGCCAGCGGTCTAATTCGCGCTGAAAGCGGCGTTTTTGGCCGCGTTTCTGGCGCATCTGGCGTTGAAGCCGACGAAAGGCGCGGAAGAGCATGAAGAAAAGGGTAAACACGGCCGTGGTCAGGAGCGAAATAGCCGCCCACAACGTAAACCGCACCCGCGAAGTATCTCCCCACTCCGCTAATTCGACCTCACGCGGCCGTGACCAATCTGTTTTGTGGAAATTGTATCGTTGGTTCATGACGGGATAATGGGTGAATGGTGAATGATAAACGGTAAATGGTGAATGGTAAACCGAGGCGTTCATTTACCATTCGTAATTGGCAATTTGCCATTTGTAGTTTGGAACAATGGTGAACCGAGGCGTTCATTCACCATTTATAATTGGCAATTTACCATTTACCATTTACCATTCAAGAGTATAAGCCGTTTGCCAGAGGTAGCCAAACTGGGCTAACGATCGCTCTCTTCTGACTTGCCCTTGGGCGGGGGTGGCGGAGGGATTTGCTTACGCTCCTGCCGCTTGCGCTCCGCATCGCGCAGGGTCGCTTCGGGCGTGGGCGAGCCGCCAAGGCGTGCGCCAATGTCACGTCCCCAACGCCGCATTCGCGCCGCCAAACGGGCGCGCACATAGCGCATTCTTTGCCACTGCTCCAGATACGGCTGTTCTTCGGGCGGGGTCACATTCCATTTGATGACAATTGCCCCCCAAGACAAACCACCCCCAAAACCAACCAGCACAATGTTGTCATCTGGCTTCAGGTGACGTTCCTCAACCGCTTCACACAGCGCGAGGGGAATCGAGGCGGCAGACGTGTTGCCCAATCGTTCTAAATTCATGAAAAAGCGTTCTGGTTCGATGCCCAGCTTCTTGGCGGCCGATTCGATAATGCGGGAGTTGGCCTGATGGGGCACAATCAAGGCCACATCCTCCAATTTTAGATTGGCTTTGGTCAGCACTTCTTTGATAACTTCGGGCACGACGCGCGTGGCAAAGCGAAAAACTTGGCGACCCTGCATCTCAATGACGTTGTGCTTAGCACCATTGGGCGTAAAACCTGGCCCCAGCGGCGGGACGGAATTTTGATAAACCTGCGGCAAGTTCAACAAATTACTGCCCGAGCCATCCGAGCGCATCACGGCCGAAAGCACGCCGCCCGGAATGCTCGACCCCTGCAAAACGACGGCTCCCGCACCATCCCCAAACAAGATGCACGTTCCCCTATCTTCCCAATCAAGCACCCGCGACATCGTTTCCGCGCCGATGACCACCACGTTTTTGGCACTGCCGGTGGCGATGGCTTGGGCGGCCATATGCAGGGCATACACAAAACCGGAGCAGGCCG
>JBGTIZ010000329.1:0-3109 GCA_041745395.1 Promineifilaceae bacterium (SeqCode)
GTTTGGGCAGTTGCCCAAACGAAAAAAACACCCTTATGACAGGCGAGCCGCCGTAGGCGGCGAGGTGTGCCGAGACAGGATTTTTTGTGTGAGTAATTGGTGACCAATACAGTTTCTACTAGATTAGTTGCCTGTCAATGATGTCTCAAAAACCTGTCAGGTCTTGAGAGGCTGAACGCTTACCCTTTAACTTTATTATTCACTCGTTTACCTACTTTATTTCTTAACTTGCGATAAATACCGACGGACAAACAGAGAGGCTTATGACTTACACAAAGATGGCTCAATCCTTCTTAAAATTAGGTGGTTTACTCGCCTTGCTGGGGATGCTGGTGGCTTGTGGCGGCAACACGGCCGTGTCCTCCCCCCCCACACCAATCCCCCTCGTCACCGCCACCCCTGCCACCACAGGGCAACTACCCCCCACCCCGACCCTCAACGCCGTCCTGCAACCCGTTGCCACCCAAACCGCCGCTGAAGCCACGGCCGTGGCCGCCCTGCCCACCGTGGCCGTCGTCGCCCCCGACACTGGCCCTGTGGCCGACCCACCCCGCACCATAGAAACCAATCCCGAAAGCGCGAGCACGACCGAAACCACCAGTAGCAGTGAGCCACGTCCCCTTGGCATCACCCCCACCCCCGCGCCCGATTTACCCCCTGCCGAGCGGCTGGCCGTGGCGGAACGCGCCTTTTTTAACGGAGACAGCCAGCGCACCGCTAGCGAGCTAACGACAGCGCTGGAGAGCGGGGAGCTGACGGGCGAGCAAGAGTCGGCCGCGCTCTACTTGCTGGGGCAGGCCCAGGCGGACATGGGGCAGATAGACACGGCCGTGGAAACCTTCCGCGCCCACCTCGATAGCAACGCCCCCAACCCTCGCGCCCACTTCTTCCTCGGCGAACTAAACCAGCAGGCGGGCAACTGCCCCACGGCCATCAGCGAGTACGAAGCGTACTTGGCCGCGCAACCCAGCATGGGTGCGTATGTTTATCCCCGCATCGCCGACTGCCTCGAGAACACGGCCGACATTACCGCCATCTACGAGCAAGCCCTCAACGCCCCCGCTCATTATCTGGTCGAAATCAGCCTGCGCCGGCAGTTAGCCACCCGCCAGCTAAACGCGAGTAATTTTGCCGCCGCTATTGCCCAATACGAACGCATCCGCGACCTTGCCCAAACAGAATTTACCAAAGGGGAAATGACCTATCTGATTGGCACGACCTACGCCCAAGCGGGGGATTTGCCGAACGCTTACACGGCGTACCAGTTTGGCATAACGAATTATCCCCGCGCTTACGAAAGCTATTTGGGGCTGGTGCAACTGGTCAACGCCGAACAGCCCGTGAACGAATACCAGCGCGGCCTAGTCAATTTTCACGCCAAATCTTACCAGCCCAGCCTCGAGGCGTTTCAACGCTATTTGGCCGCCAACCTAACCGATTATCAGCCTGACACCCATCTCTATCTGGCGTGGGTGTACGAAGCATTGGGGGACGCCGACAACGCGCTTCTGCATTTGGACAAATATTTGACCGTGAATCCGACTGATTCCGCCACGATTGGGCGGTATTACACGGAAAAGGCTGAGCTAGAAAATCGGGTGGTGTCCACGGCCGTGGCCCTGACCACCCTCGACCAATTCATCACCCAACACCCCGACCATTCCCAAATTGCTGACGCCCGCTGGCGAGCCGCCCAGTTTGCCGACCGCTTTGAGGGCAATGCGGTCACGGGGGCACAACGCTACCGCCGCTTTGCCGAGCAACACCCCAACCATGGCAACGCCGCCCAAGCTTGGTTCCGCGCCGGCGTGTTGGCGCAACAGCTGGGGCAACTGCCCGACGCGGTGGAAGCGTGGCAAATGGCGACCACGTATCAGTACAGCGAATTTGCCCACGCCGCCCTGCTGTGGCTGGTCACGAATCTACCCGCCGAGGAGGCGCAAGCGTACAACGCTCAAATTTCAGCCCTGCTCCCCCTTGATTATTACGCCATTCGCGCCCGTGATTTGGTGGCGGGTGTGCCCGCTTATACCCCGCCCGCCCGGTGGAATGTGACTGATTTTGATGAAGCGGCGGAGCAGGCCGAGGTAGAAGCGTGGCTGAGAGCAACGTTTCCTTTGGGGGAGAACACGGCCGTGGGTAGCACCCTCGACCCCACGCTGGCGAACGACCCCCGCCTGATACGGGGCACAGAACTATGGGAACTCGGCCTCAAAGTAGAAGCCAAGCAAGAGCTAGAAACGTTGCGTATTGCTTACGATAAAGACCCCGTGGCGAGCTATCAACTCGCGCTCTATTTCCGCGATTTGGGGCTGTATCGCTCCTCGATTATTGCCGGCTCCACCGTGCGCTGGCTGGCTGGGGCCACCGTTTATAACGCCCCTCGCCTGCTGGGACGGCTCGCCTTCCCCACCTATTACGCCGATTTAATCACCCCCTCGGCCGAGCGATACGGCTACGACCCGCTCCTTCATTTTGCCCTGATTCGGCAAGAAAGCCTGTTCGAGAGCTTCATCACCTCCCACGCCGCCGCGCAGGGGCTGGGGCAGGTCATCCCCGCCACGGGCGAATTTATCGCCCAGCGGATTCAATGGCCCAATTACCGCAACGAAGATTTGTTCCGGCCGCATATCAACCTGATTTTTGCCTCCTACTATTTAGACCAGCAGTTGGCCGCCTTTGAAGGCAACAAAGCGGCCGCGCTTTCGGCCTATAATGCGGGACCGGGCAACGCGCAACGCTGGGCAACCACGGCCGGGGACAACCATGACCAATATTTGGAAACGGTTGATTTTGCAGAGACGCGGGACTATATTCGACGCATCTATGAGTGGCACGCGGCGTATAAGTATCTTTATAGTGCTGAGTAATGAGCGATGAGCGATGAGCGATGAGTAGGCTTCTGCGGCAAGCGTAGGACTCGTTACTCGTTACTCATCGCTCAGCACTTTTTTAACAAGGAGATTTTACAGCAATTCCCGCAGGTAAAATCTGATATGATGGTAACCGCGTTTTCGTAAAGATTTAAAGAAACAAGAGGCTACATAATGAAGATAAGAAAGCATTTATCAGCAGATGGATTAATCAAGATGGTCAAAAGAGGGTTCAA
>JBGTIZ010000330.1:0-8057 GCA_041745395.1 Promineifilaceae bacterium (SeqCode)
CACGCCGAAGCATTTTATCGCTTCTGGAAAGCGACACAATGACATCTGTTTTAGCAAGCCGTGACCAATACAAAAAAAATCAAGTTTAGCTAGCTGATTGGCTGAAATGCTGACTAGCTGAACACTTACTTGATTTATTGATGGCTTCCCACAAGTGGCATAAAAGCGTGATGATTTTCGGTAAAGCGAATCAGGCGCACTATGTGCGGATCATGGTCACTGTTCATACCGCCCCCAGACATAGAGAACCACAACATGGAGCCACTCGTATTGGCCAGCAATTTAAGTCCACCACCCTGAATAACAGGTATGCTTACCGTTAGCCATTGGTTACTGTCAGGGGGGAGATAACGTACTCTATCGTACATCGTTACCCAGACTTCACCATTTGGCAACACAGCCAAATCAGTAATGCCCTCACCTGGATAAAAATAAGTCCACGTCACCCCATCGTATCGAGCCACCCTGTTGAAAGAGGCCATCCAAAAATCCCCATTACGTTGGTCGGCCGCAAACATGGTAATCACCTCAGACAGCATATTGTCAGGGTCTCGTGGATGCAACGTCCACTCCCCATTCTCAAAGCGAGACATCTGCAAGTCCCATGATTGATGATAGGCTGTCACAATTCCTGCTCCATAAGCTACAGCTTGGATCACATTGCTATGCAGACCAGTGTGGGTCGTATACCACACGGATTGAAGACCATCGAACCTTTGCAGGCCACTATTTCCGTGATACAACCAAATGTCATCGCCCTCACCCAAAGTAAACTTTCTGTGCGAGAGATTGTTTAGTAACGGTTGCCAATGCTGTCCATCAAATTTGCTCATGCCTAGGTTACTGCCCGCCGCTAAGATATACAAATCGCCATCTTCGTCATAGGCCATGGCGTGAACATCACTACCGTGCATACCATGCACAGGCGTATGTCCTAGCCAATATTGCCCATCATAGATAGCTATGCCACCACCGAAGCTATTAGCGAGAGCAAACGAAGATCCATGCGCCGCGCTGGCGGTTGAGAAATAGCTAGGTTTGGCCACGAGAAAATTTTGCCACTTGGCGCCGGTATCAGCTAAGGTGAAGATTCCCAAATAATTCCCCGCTCCAGCCCATACACGACCATCAGGCGAGACGCCTACTTGTATATCATTGCTAGGCAAGGTTATTAACCCAGTTGTGGTGTGTGTGTGTCGAAACCAACCTGCGGATCTGCGTTCATAAAAACCCGAAGCGGTATAAGATGTGCCCGTTGTTGCCCACAAAACCCCTCGGTTATCTATGGCGAAAGATCGGGCAATGCGTAAGGTGGGGTCTAGTGACCATATACCATTTACGATTTGGCCGACACCATCAAACGTCCCAAAGTAGGCATCTCCATTGGGGGCCATTATCATTAAATGTGCTTGTAATAATGAGTGATCAGGAAGGCGCACAGCAACCCATTCACCCCCTTGTTCTACACGAGTTGGATAAAGGCTAGAAAGTAACCAGAGACGGTTAAACGGGTCTACGTAAATATCAGTTAGGGGCGAACTGTTTTCTAGGAAAAGCTCCCACGTTATACCATCAAAGGCCAGAATGCGTGCGTGGCTTAAAAAGAGAAGAGTGCCATCTTGTTTTTGCACGATGGCCTGCACGGGGCCAAGCAATGGCTCGTCCACGGCCGTGTAATTTTGCCATTGGGAACCGCGCAACCGGCTAACGCCTAGCTCTGTAGCGAACCAGACATCCCCACCCTGGTCAACAAAGACAGTATTTACTTTGTCACTGAGCAAACCACTGTTGCTGGTTCTGAACGTTACCATTTGCCCTGTGAGGCGGTCGAAGCGCGTCACCCCATGCGGAGCAACATCAGGAGGCATATCAACCATACCAGCCGCCCATACGTAGCGTCCGCCTTGAAAGGCAAGGCGATAGGCGCTGGCTGGCTGGGTAATCGTTTCAAATATCCATTTTTGGGGTGGCTCTGTGGCTTGGACGGGTGTAGGACGAGGCATTGTCATGCCCAATAGACCCACTAGGGCTAACATGCTTATTAAGAATTTGGCTTTAACCATGCTAAACAATCCTTTCTTTTGTGATGTGTGCTGACTATTCAGGTGGGATGCAATTCTTGTTTGGTATTAGCCTTTTTTAATAGGCATCATACTTTTTGCGTGTTGCTCACCCGTTTGTCTGATTTGTTACTGCCTCCTTAAATAACACCCCACGGCCGTGAGCGTTACTCAAATGAATAGCTTGCTCATCTTATCTTAGCCAAAAACGAGGCCGCTTGAGCTTGCACGGCCGTCGTCTGCACCAGCGCGGGATGCGCCTCTTGTTTGTGGGGTTATGGGGAAAGTCTCTCCAGCAGTCGCTACTTATAGCTTAAAGCTTATAACAATACATGAGTATTCACTTGATGCGTTTGAGTTTCATTGCTTTCACTTTATACTCGACTCGTCGTTTTTTGTTTTTATGTGGGCGAGCCAGCGACACATCCCTGCGGCTTGTCTACCCACAAACAATACACCACCATATAACCTAACAAAGTAACATCTTGTATCAAAGGAGAAAATTTTGAAACGCACAAACATTGTACTCGTTATTGTTGCCCTCTTTTTGCTCGCTTTGGCCGCCTGCACGCCTGTGCCCACGCCTGACCCGCTCCCCACCACCGAGGCGGAAATGGAATCGGTGGCCGAACCCACGGCCGTGGTCCAAGTCGAATCAGCAGACATTGAACCCGCTCCCGAAGAATTTATTTTGCCAGAACAGCCCAGCCAAGCGGAAATTGACGCCCAACTGGCCGCGCTAGAGCTAGACGTTCTGACGCCCGGTGATGGCGTACAGCCCGAAATAGGTGACGTGGTCGTGACGCACGTCATTATTACCACCGAAGATGGCGAGGTCGTGTTCAACTCCTATGAGTTTGGCGACCCCATTCGCTTTCCGTATGGCGTAGAGCTTATGTTCCCCGTTGGCCTTGATGCCGCTGTCGGCCGCATGAGCGTTGGGGAAACCGCCCGCTTTACGCTTCCCGCCGCCATTGGCTTTGGCCCCGACGGGAGCGGCCTCGTTGCTCCTGGCTCCACCGTCATTATGGAAGTGGAACTGGTCAGCATTCCCCAAATTGAGCTTATCATCGAAGAAGAAGGGGATGGCCCCGTGGCTGAACTAGGCGACATTCTCTCTGTACATTACACGGGAACGCTCGAGGACGGTACAGAATTTGATAGCTCGCTCGGCCGTGGGGAACCGATTCAGCTTGTTTTGGGCGCGGGTCAGGTTATTCCTGGCTGGGAATTGGGGCTAGAGGGTTTAACCGAAGGCACAACCGCCCGCTTTATCATTCCGCCCGATTTGGCCTACGGCAGTGCCGACCAACCCGGTATCCCCGGCAACTCGACCCTCATTTTTGACATTGAGCTAGTCGAAGTGCAAAAAACGCCAATCCAACAGTAAAACATCGGCTCGTAGTAACGGCTTTTGGGATTTTCAGAAATCAGTTCGGTAATGGAGTGAAAAGTCAAAAGTAAAAAGTGGTTGGCGTGCTAACCGTGGTCTCTCAGAGAGACGCAACTTCTCACTTTTCGCTTTTCACTTTTTACTCCTCATTGCCGTTACGACAAGCGCGTAAGAGGACACTAAAGATGGCAGATTTAGGAATCATTACCCACCAAGAAGGGACAGGTATCCAACCCCAAGCGGGAGACATGGTGCAGGTGCATTACATTGGCACATTAGCCGATGGCACTGAATTTGATAACTCGCACAAACGGGGTGAGCCGATTACCTTTACGCTCGGCCGTGGGCAAGTTATTCAGGGCTGGGACCAAGGCATTGCCCAGATGCGCGTGGGCGGCAAAGCGAAGCTCGTCATTCCCCCCGAACTGGGCTACGGCGCACGCGGCGCGGGCGGGGTCATTCCCCCCAACGCCACGCTCCACTTTGCGGTGGAGCTGGTGGGCGTGCCCAAAATTGAGTATATCGAAAAGAAAGCGGGCACGGGTGTCCAGCCCCAAGCGGGGCAAACGGTAAGCGTACATTACATCGGCACGCTGGCCGACGGCACGGAGTTTGACAACTCGTACAAACGAGGCGAACCGATTCAGTTTAAGCTGGGTGCGGGGCAGGTCATTCCAGGCTGGGATTTGGGGATTGCCCAGATGAAAGAGGGGGGTAAAGCAGTGCTAGTCATTCCGCCTGAACTGGCTTACGGTGACAGCGGCGCGGGCGGGGTTATCCCCCCCAAGGCGACGCTTCGCTTTCGGGTGGAGTTGGTGGCCGTGACGGCGTAGCTCTCAAGTAGAAAGCAAGAAGTTAGAAGTGAAAAGTGAGAAGTGGCGTATACCACTTCTCACTTTTTGCTTTTCACTTTTCACTGAAAAAATGACGCACGGCCGTGACATCGGCCGTGATTTGCGCTTTGAGCGCGTCTAGGCCGCTGAATTTTTGCTCGGGACGCACACGGCCGTGGAACGACAGCGACACCCGCTCCCCATAAATACCCGCATCAAAATCCAGCAGATGCGCCTCCACCCGTAAATTTTGCCCATCTACCGTGGGGCGCACGCCGATATTGGTCGCCGCCAGATAGGTTTGTCCGCGCACCGTGGCGCGGGTGGCGTAAACGCCATGGGCGGGAATGAGTTGCTCATCCCACACGGCTAAATTAGCGGTGGGAAAGTTAATGGTGCGCCCTCGCTGGTCGCCATGCTCGACGATGCCCGTCACCTGATAGGGTCGCCCCAGCAGAGCGGTCACTTGCGCCACATCCCCCTGGGCCAAGGCGTGGCGCACGCGGGTACTGCTGACCCGTTCCCCGTCGAGCAGGTGCAAGTTGCGTACCTCATGCACCGTGAAACCACGCGTTTGCCCGAGTTCAGCCAGATACACGGCCGTGCCCTCGCGCTGATACCCAATGCCAAAATCGCCGCTCCACAACTGCTTTAGCTCCATATGGCTATGCAAATTGTCGATAAAGGTGGCGGCGCGGGTGTTGCGGGTCTGCTTGTTAAAGGTATAGGGGATAATAATGTCTAAGCCCACGGCCGTGAGCAAAGCCAATCGTTCCTCGAGTGTAGACAAATAAAAACGGCCCGAAAGGCCGCGAATAACCGCTTGAGGGTGCGGGAAAAAAGTGAGCGCGGCCGCCTGTGCGCCAGCGGCTTGCGCTTCGCCCATCATGCGTTTGAGCAAAGCTTGGTGTCCCAAATGAACCCCATCAAAGACGCCAATGGCTAAATAAGTGGGGCGACGGGGGCTGATGTCTGCAAGTTGGTTAGCGATGATTGTGGACATAGATAGGGATGAGTAGGAAGTGGAAAGTGAGAAGTCTACTTTTTACTTCTAACTTCTCACTTTTTTTTCATGAGGGTGTAAACATTTTACGGGGTCGCCACTGTTCCGCGTCGGCCGTAAGGATACCGGCGAAGCGGCCGTTGGTTTCGTACAGGCGCACAACGTCAGCGGAGGGATGCTCGGCTTGGCGCGGCACAAGTCGCCCGTTATATAAATCTTGTATCTGCTTGTCGTCGAGGATGAGGGGGGAGAGGTGCGCCACGGCCGTGTCGGGCGGCAATAAATAGTCGGCGATCTTTTCTGCATTGAGCGCATCCAAGGACACGGCCCTGTCGCTGGTGAATGACCCCACGGCCGTGCGGCGCAACTGCACCAAATGCCCCCCACACCCCAGCACCTGCCCGATATCATGCCCCAACGAGCGAATATAAGTGCCCGCCGAACAAGTAATTTTGAGACGCAGGTCGGGCGGCTCCCACGCTTGCAGGGTCAGCTCATAAATGGTCACGGGGCGGGCAGGAATCTCGATGGTTTCGCCGCGCCGCGCCATTTTGTAAAGCGGTTGCCCATCTTTTTTGATGGCGGAATACATGGGCGGAACTTGTTCGATTGGCCCGCGAAACTGGTCTAGGATTGGCTCCAACTGGCTGGGGGACAGGTCGGGCGGGAGGGGTGACACGGCCGTGATTTCTCCCTCTGCGTCATACGTGTTGGTCACTTGGCCCAGCCGCACCGTCGTCTCATACGTCTTGGGCTGACCGACCAAATACTCGATAAGGCGGGTCGGGCGGCCAATGCAGACGACCAGCACGCCTGTGGCTAGCGGGTCGAGTGTGCCCGCATGACCCACACGCCGTACACGGCCGTGGTGACGCACCCGCGCCACCACATCATGAGAAGTCAGCCCAAGGGGCTTATCAATGTTGAGAACACCTTCTAACATGGGCATTTAGGGTGCAAGATGCAGGGTGCAAGGAGCATCGTTAACTGGGGCTGTCGAAGCTGGCTGAGCTTGTCGAAGCCAACTCTCATTGCTCAGAACTCAGCGCTCGTTGCTGGGCCATCATCTCTTTAGCGCGACGAATCACTTGGAACTCCACCTCTTCAAGCGCCCCGATGACGGTACAGCCCGACGCCAGCCGATGTCCGCCCCCGCCAAAAGAAACGGCCAGCTCAGCCACATCATAAGGCAGGCGACTGCGAAAGCCGACCACGATGCGGTCGTTATCCCGTTCGGTAAAAATCGCGCTCATAGCCGCTTCGTTCACATCAGCGATAAAATTGCCCAGCCCATCAACCGACCCCCTGTTATTACCAAGGTCATAACGGTCATCCAAGCTGATGCTTGTCCACGAGACGCCCTCTTCCAGCTTCATTTTGTTCAAGCCCACGCGCCACAATTGCAAATCGGCATACGGCCGCAAAATCAACGCCTGCATCACAATGCTGGGCAAATCCGCGCCGGCGTCCATCAGTTCACTCGCCACTTTCATCGTGTGGCTGTTCACGCTGGAGACGCGAAAGCAAAGCGTGTCTGTTACCAAACCAGTCATCAAGCTCATCGCCATCTCGGCCGTGATGGTCGCGCCCAACTCGGGAAGCAGAACGGCCAAAATTTCGGTCGTGGAGGTAGTATCTGCCAATACAATGTTCACTTTACCAAATTCAGTGTTGCTGATGTGGTGGTCAATATTGATGATCGGTGGCTTGGGTTTAGGCAATTTGCTGTACACCTGACCCAGCCGCTCTTTATCACCACAATCTACGGTGATTAGCAAATCATAGGCGACTTGCTGGTCGGTGACGGTCACCATCTCATTAACGAGGGATAAATAGCGGTATTTTTCGGGAGCGGGGTCGTCACAGGCAAGGGTAAAAGGTTTGCCTAACTGGGCGAGGGTTTGTCCCACGGCCGTGAGTGAACCAATCGCGTCGCCGTCTGGGTGTAAATGACATATCACCAAAACATGCTCGGCCGTGTCAATCATGCGCTTCATCTGCGCCACTTTCTCTGCTGGTAAAACCATGAAATACTACCTTTTTGGAGAGCTATAAGCTTTGAGCCGTAAGCCGTAAGAAGCTCTCGTGCTGTACCCAGCCATGTCACCTAAAAATCAGCTTATAGCTTATGGCTTATCGCTTATAACCAATCTATCTACGCCTCAGCCGCATCTTCCTCTTTATCTTCATCTTCTTCAACGGGCGCGGGCGGAATGTCTAACGTGTTCAGCAATTCATCTATTTCCTGCGCGTTTTGCAGAGAATGATCCCAGTGAAAATGCATCTGGGGCAATTTGCGAAGTCGCACCCGCTGGCTCAGTTCGCGGCGCAGGTAAGAAAGGGCATGTTCAATGCCTTCCATCACTTCGGCCTGCCGCTCTTCATCCCCCAGCGCGTTGACATAAATGTCAGCATGTTGCAGTTCTCGGTCAATGCCCACGCGGGTAATTGTAATACCCTGCACACGCGGGTCGCTCAACTCTAGGCGAAAAATCTCACTCAACGTAAAGCGAATTTGCTCGGCCGTGCGTTGCTGTTTAATCGTTCCCATTGATTTACACTCCTATCGTTACCAAACCAAGTCAGAGGCAAAAAAACGGCCGGGTCAACCAGCGATCCGGCCGTTAACTTCTGCAAAACAAATGAGTCAAGCAAAATGAGCTAAGCCAATTTTTACCAACGATTCAGCACACTTTCCTTTTACTCATTATTAATTATTCGGCATGATTCAGAAAACCGTTCAAAGTTACCTTTACACCGTCGCTTCG
>JBGTIZ010000331.1:0-18638 GCA_041745395.1 Promineifilaceae bacterium (SeqCode)
CAAAATAAAAGCCGGGTGTAAGCTGGGAGCCATCCGCTTCGGCGAGGACAAAGTTTTGGAAATCCCGCACGTTAATCTGGCTGGAAATATCGGCTGATTGCTCCCAAACCAGTTGGCTACTGGCAGGCGTGTACATGGTGGGGGAGTCTGAGAACTGGTTGGCAAAGCGCATGAACTCAGGCGTGGTCAGGCTGTAGAGAGCCGCATCTAAGCGCGACGCATTGCGATAGCTGACCCAGATGTTGCTATTGCCGCCGGGCCGATAAAGGGCAAAGGTGTCGAGCATTTGCAGGCGAGCGGAGGGGCTGTAGGGGGCGGTGGTGAAGCGGATAACCTGTTCTGCGCCGAGGGTGTGACCGTAGGGGTCGGCCGTGTCGGCGGCGATGGTGACGGTGTAGCTGGTGGAAGGAGCGAGGCCAAAGTAGCGCACAGACCATTCCCAACTATCATAAAAGCCGTCGGGGTCGCCCGCGATGGGTGGGTCAAAGGTGACACGGCCGTTTAGCCCGTTGCGCGACATGGGTGAGACAAAACGGAGGACGAAGATGCTGGAGTACTCTTCTTGGGTCGTGCCGTCGGCGGGGTCGGAGCTGACCACGGCCGGAGGGAGAACGGTAGTGGCCGTCCAGGTGAGGGCGCGAGCCAGCGTGCCGCCTGCCCGAGATTGGGCAGATTCGGATACGGTGAGCAGGTAGCGGGTGCTGAGACTAAGCCGCTGGGTGGGGGTGAAATAAACGGTGGTTTCCGCTTCGTTCCAGCTAAATTCGAGGGGCACGAGGCCGTCGCCCGAGGTGAGGCTAATGGCGGTTTCGGCCACGGCCGTGTTCATGGGCTGGTTGAAACGGACGGCAAAATCTTGGTCGAGCGGCAGATGTTCATACCCATCACGCGGGCTGGTCACACTATCGGGCAGTTCTAAAAAGTTAATAGTGGGCGCGGTCGTGGTGAATTGCCATTGATAATCGTCGGGCAGTTGCGCTCCCGACGCGCTCACCTCGTTGACCACTTCGGCCAAGACGCGCACGGTGTAGGTGGTGCGGTCTACAAGTTGTCCACCCTCGGGACGCCAGACGTAGACGGAGGTGTTGACCCATTCCCCACTGCCCGCAATTGCAGGGCTGATTTCGATGGGGCTGGGCAGGTTGGCTTGTTCTTGGTTGATGAGCAGGGGAACGACGGGGCGGTTGAATATCAGGGTCACGGCCGTGTCGAGGGAGACATCTTCTGCTCTGTCGGCGGGCGCGATTTGGCTTACTTCCAGATGGCTGAGGGTGGGAAAAGTAATGGTGAGGGGGTCCAGCAGGCGGTCGCCATTAAGATTGGCGGCGGTGTTGCCGACCACGGCCGTGTATTGGGTGCCAAGCTCGAGCTTGCTCTGCGGCGCAAAGCGCAAGAGCCGTCCACTGCTGTCGGGCCAGCTAATTTCCCCAGCGACCACGGCACCATTGGCGTCTTGCATCAGCAGGGAGGCGGCGGTTTGGCTTTGATCCATGGGCTGGTCAAAGAGGAACTCAAAGGTGGTGTCGGGCGGGGCTTCTTGCCCACGGGGGGGGCTGTAGCTGATGAGGCGCGGGGTCACGGCCGTGTTGGCGTCTACGCCGCCGATGATTTGGGGGGTGGCTGTGGGGGGCAGGCTGGTAGCGGTGGCGGTAAGGGTGGGGGGCACGGCCGTGGGTGTGGTCGTTGGCTCGGGTGTGGGTTGTTGGCAACCCACCAGCCAGAAAAGAGCAAAAAACAAGCTAAAGAGTAAAAAGCGTGCGGGGTATGGGCGGTACATGATGTCTCCTAGAAATACTGGGGCGTGTTTACTGGTCTTGGCACGAGTCGTTTGACCCACTTATTTTTCTCAAGCGGGAGGTGCAACGCATTTCAAAAGTGTGCCGCACTTGTTATCAACAACTTGTTTATATGCTCATAATAAATCTACTCGGTTTTATGGTCAACATCTCCACGCTGACCCCACGCACGGCCGTTGTTTACACTACGTCCCCCGTGTCTCCAGCCTCCTTCAGTCAGTCGGCGCAGGGTCAGCCTGACTAGGCATCACTTTGATGCGCACTTGCCCATCGGTTAGATGCGTGTTGGGCAACACCAGCCGCTCATTCTGCACCAGCAGTTCACAATTGATTGTGCCGATACCGATGAGTACGCCTTCCTGTTCCGCCAGTAGAATCATGTCCCCTTCGGTGAACATTTCGCGGGCGTAATAGCCAGCCAACACATTCTGAGCCAAGCCTCGCCCGCCTAGCCCAAAAGCTAAAGCCAGCCCAGCCACGATGATGGTAAAGGTGTTGATAATCAGGTTGGTAAAAATGGTCACATCCAGCCCCACCACTTGGAGCGAGATAATGACGACCATAACGATGAGCAAAAACTGTACCAGTTGCCCCACCGCTTCGCTAAACTCAACGCCCATGCTGGCCACGGCCGCCTGAATCACCCGCCCCATGAACTGGGCGGCGATGATGCCCGCCACCAATATAATCAGGGCGATGAGAATTTGGGGCAGATAGCTGATAACTTGGTCGAGCGGCTCGGCAATGATGTCTAGCCCCAAAATACGCAGGACGATGATGACCAGATTGAGCATGATGAGCCAGTAAACGATGCGTCCCAGTAGCTCGGATGGTTTTTTGGTCAGCTTGGCCTGCTCGAGGGCGCGGGTCATGCCTGTTTCGGCGATGAGTTTGTCGAAGCCTAGCCGCTCCACGCCTTGCTGAAGGAGGCGGGTGAAGAGCTTGGCGAATAAATAGCCCGCCGCCAAGAGGAGGGTGGCACCGAGTAAGCTGGGTAAATAGTTCCATATAGCCACGCCGAGGGCGCGTAGTTGGTCTTGGAGGGTGGCAAAATCAATCATACTGCTCTCCTTGAGCATGGTGGAAAAAGGATGAGAGAAGAGGGAAGAAGGATGAAAAAGGGGCGGGTCTTCTTGAGAAAATATCCGCGTTCTGCGCGTCCTTTGCGGTTAATTTGACCTTTTTGTCGTGGCTCACTTTTCACTTTTCACTTCTCCCCCTGTCCCACGCGGCATCTTGAAGCCGTTTAGGAAGGGGCGCAAGAGGGCAAGGGCGACGAGGGCGAAGCCTTGCAGGCCAAAGCGCACGATGTGGCCGAGGAGGTCGGTGCGGTGGATGCGTTTGCTGATTTTCCGCTCGAGCAGGTCGGCTTGGGCTTGGGGCAGAGCGGGCAGGTTTTCGAGACGGGCGAGGTTTTCTGCCCAGAGGGCGTCGGCGGTTTGGAGCCATTCGTCGGAGGTGCTGATGGTGTCTAGCAGTTCATCCGCTTCCACGGCCGTGAGTTGACCATCGACCAAAGCGCGTAGCCGACGCATCATCTCTTCATTATCTATATCGGCATTCTCTTTTTCAGACTCATTTGGCGACGAGATGGGTTGCTTAAAAGTCATAATCATTCAATTCCTTAGCCTGCGGTGACGGGGTTAGAGCCTGACTAATCAATCAAAAAGCGGCGGTGGCCTCGAGCGCGGCATAGGCGGCCTGCATGGCTAGCCGCGCACGCTGGACGCGCATTTTGGCCGCGCTAAGCGTAATCTCTTGCAGTTCGGCAATTTCTGTATACGGCCTTTGCTCAATGTCGCGCAGGCGAATCACTTCTTGGTGTTCGGGCGTTAGGGAGCGAATCGCTTCCACCAGCCGCTCGTTGCGAATCTGTTGTGACCAATACTCTTCTAGGTTTTGTTCACCCGGCAGGTATTCGGCCATATCTTCGACCGAACTGCTTTCTATTTGGGGACGCCGTGCCCGTCGTCGGATTTCATTTTGGCTGGTGTTGAAGGCGATGCGGTAAATCCATGTTTTGAGTGAAGAACGACCCTCGAAGCGGGGCAAATTGTGGTGGATGCGTATGAACACTTCTTGGGTGATGTCTTCAGCATCTTGTGGGTTTTTGACGATGCTGTAGCAGACGTGCCAGACAAGGTTTTGGTAGCGGTGAAATATCTCCCGGAAGGGGCGGTCGTCGCGTGACCCTCGAGTGATAAACAGGGTAACGAGGTCTTCGTCACTCAGGGTTTGGTAGTCTGCTTCGCTGAGCGAGAGCAAGTCTGGGTGGATGCTGGACATGGTGGCTAAGTATAAGCTTATTAACCACGGCCGTCACGAGACTGTCAGATAGACGTTGGGCGGGGGGATTGGTCACTTGGGGGAGGTCAGAAGGGAAGCAGTTCAGCGTCTCAGCCAGTCAGCAGTTCAGCTTGCTTTTCGCCACACAGTCAAGTCATCTTCGAGCGATTCAACGGCCTGAAAAGCAACGCTTAAGCTGAAACAAGCGCGTTGGGTATGAAGTTTAGCGGCTGACGGGCTGAGATGCTGATTAGCTGAACGCTTACGTCAGAAGTAGGAAGCGAGGAGCAGGATGAGGAAGAGGAGGATGAGTAGACCGATTAGGGCGGGCAGAGCAATTTGCCACCACGGCCGTGGGGCTTGACTTTGGCTTGGGTTGGCTTCAGCGTCTACGACGGATGGCGTGGGATCAGGGAGAGGGATGCGCAACGCTTCATCTATTGTTTTAGAACTTGAAGCCGATTTGGGAACCGGCGATGCGGATATGGAAGAGAGAGCCGACAGGGCGGGGAAGGGGTCTTTAGGCGTCGCTTGTTCGGCCGCGAGCAGGGTGCTGGATGCTTTGGGCAAGATGGCGGGGGGATTGACGGCTGGCTCAGTACGGTCGTGGAGGGAGGTATAGGTCAGGCGGATGGTTTCGCCGAGGTCAATGATGTCGCCGTCTTTGAGCAACACGGCCGTGTCTAAGCGGCGACCATTGACATACGTGCCGTTGGTGCTTCCCAAATCTTCCAAGGCATACGTCTGCTCTTGATTCCGTTTCGTCAGCCGGGCATGGCGACGCGACACCTCTGGATTGGCAAACATAATGTCGTTAATTGGTTCTCGGCCAATAATAACCGTCGCCAATGTTAGCTCATATTCAGTTTCTTCAGCATCGTTGTGGTGCATGACCAAACGGGGTTTAATCTCACTCATCATAACCTCTCTAAGCGTTTGTATGATAGCATGGATATAGGATTTGATAATGTTATTTTCACGCTAAGATTATGTATGCCTAAAGTGTTGAGCGTGTCAGTCATTCAGCGTACTCAGCTCATCCTTTCGCGGTCATCTCAAGGATGAGTGATTAGCTGAGTGCTTGCCCTTGAACGCGCAGAGTGCGGCTGATTTGCTATCAATTTTGCCCCGCTTCAGCCAAAGATAATTGAATTCCTGTTTTGCAGTGGACGAATAGCTATATTTTCTTACAATAATATATAGGTTGAGCTAGCACTGTTTGTACAGTTGTGAGCATAGTCGGGTATTATATAAAAGAGTCTCTCTCAGCCTAGAGCCACACGATTGTTCCAATGTTCTAAAGTAGCAATAAGAGTAGCAATAAGCCTAAGCATCGCACTGATTTTAGTTAGCCAAGTACAGCATGTTGAACCACATCAATCCCATATGGTTAATCTAAACGTTGAGACGAAGACTCATGACATGCTTGTTGAGTCTATTTTGACGTTACCCGCAACTGGTTACCCGTGAAGCCGATTTAATTACTTAAATGCGATGCACCTCTGCTCTAGTTTAGGGCATCACGGTATAACAAACAGTAAACAATAAACAAGTGTGTTGTACTTTTGGGAACTTATTGGGTAAGCGTTCAGCGTCTCAGCACTTCAGCTTGTATTTCTCGACATAACTAGGTCATATTCGAGTGGATGAGTGGCCTAAAATAAGAAGCGACTCGTCAAACCGTCTGTTACTGAGCTGAAAAATCAAGTTTGGCACGTAGTTTAGCTAGCTGATTGGCTGAACGCTTACAAGAAACCTTTTACGAGACGCAAGTATTTAATTTTACTAATACTTTTTAGCGATAAGCGAGGACAAATGGTGTCATGAGCAAACACGGAAAAATTGATATTAACACGGCCGATGTAGAAACATTGTCCACATTGCCGGGGATAGCAGAAGAATTGGCTCGACGCATTGTTGAGTATCGGGAGAATGTGCATCCTTTTGTAGAAGTTATTGAACTAGCGGCTGTACCAGGCATTTCGGAACGCATGGTGCGTCGCTTTGAAGATGAAGTGACTGTAGGAGAGTCTTTAACGGAAATCATGGCAGACTTTGATAAATTAACTCAAGCAGAAGAAGAATTTGAAGAAGTTGAAGCGGCCGAAACGGATGAAGGCATCTCGGAAGAGGTGGCCGAAGAAGTGGCCGAGGCCACGGCCGTGCTTGTGGCCGATATTGAAGCGGCAGACGAGGCGTCGCAAGAAGAAGCTAACGAAATAGAAGTTCGACCGATGATTGCCGAGATAGTGACTGAGGCGAGTCAATTTGAACCTGAGTCGGAGCCAGATGATGTGGACACGGCCGTGGGTACAGAAGCAGGTGCGTTGGCCGCGACCATTGTGTCCATCACAACCGCCGAGCCAGAAGCCGAAGACGACACCGCAGACGAAGAGGATGCTGGCATTATGGCTACTATCGCCGCTACCATCGAATCCGCCGCCTCCGCGTTAATGCCCAGCGACGATGACTCCGAATTTAACGTTGAAAAAGATGATGTTGCTAAAACCACGGAAACAGAAGCGTCATACGCTGTGGAATATGCTGGTGATGAAGATGTGGCCGCAGACGAGCAGGAAGATGAGGAAGACAAAACAGGCGTAGCCGCGATGGCCGCTACGGTCGCTTCTGTTTTCACCCCTAGCGATGATGAGCCAGAAGAATTAGAAGAAGAGTCAGAAGAGCCACAACCCGCCTTTGAACAATTTCCAGCGGCAGTTGCCGCAACGGCCATGTCTACGGGAGCTATGTCACCAGCGGCGGGATCTGTTGGTGCGGTCGCGCCCGCTCCAGCGGAAGTACCACCATCCTCCTCCCCCGCGACCCCACCACCGCCGCCACCATCATCACCTCAGCCCCTGCCACATACGCCTTTAGCGCCAGAGCCACAAGCCAACGGTGTCTCACTAGGGAGCGTTATCGCTATTGCCGTGGTGGCGACTCTGTTGGGTGTATTGCTAACCTTAGGCTTCCTTTACATTAACAACGGCAACACGCTGGCCTTTGCCAGCCAAGCTAATACACAAGCGCAACTGCAAACTGTAACCAACCAACAGACCACATTAACTGAAAGTATTGGGGTTATTAACGAAAATCTGTCGGCCGTGGAGGCAGATGTCGATGCGGCCACAGGCCAGATCAATGATCTGGGGACGCAGATGTCCATGATTCAGGACGATGTGATGGCCTTGTCGGACGAGCAGGACGAGCTATCTGACAGCGTGCAGATGGTTGAGGCCGAGGTTGTCGTTATCAAAGATGGGATGGTCGTGGTGCGTGAGCAGGTTGATTATGTAGTTGGCCGTGCGGATACGTTTGATGGCTTCCTGACCAACTTGCGTGACCTTTTGATGGGCATTGAATTCCCGAATGAAGCGGACGCGCCTACCGCACCTCAGCCGCCGACTGTGCCCTCAGCACAGCCGACGGAAACCCCTGAAGCTGAGCCAGAAGCAGAAGCGACTGAGGAACCCGCCGCGGAAGATGCAGAAGCAACAAAAGAGGCTGAGGAGGTTGACTCCGAAACCTCTGTCGAAGAAGGAAGTGAAGAGACTTCGCCTGAAAGTGGAAGTGAAGAAGAAGCTCTGCCGACACCGACCCCGTTGGTTATTAGTACGCCCCAACCATAAGGGACGTTTTTGACGGATAGATAAAGTGAGGGGAGACACACGGCCGTGTGTCTCCCCTTTTTTTTTAGGTTCATCTAGCAGATGGAGTGAAATTTGGAGAGCTTCATCGTGACCTGCGGTCACGACTCGCTGGAAAGAGGGTGTTTTGTTCGTTTGGGCGAACGCCTAGCCTAAACGAACAAAATACCCTCCCTTATGGCCGCGGCGCGGCAGGCGGCGCGGCGTGTTGGCCAGTTAAAGGAAAAACTGCAAAGATAGTGCTTCTTGTACGTAGCCCTCATAACAAGTACAAAAAATCCCTCTAGCGATATTCGCTAGAGGGATTTTTATAACAAGCGTTTAGCTGGGTGCTAAAAGGGGGAACGACTTGATAACTCGAGTGTCAGATGCGTTGACTATTCTCCGCTCGGGCTATTACTACCCTGATTGTTTTGCACATTGGTTGCTTCAACGGGCACAAACTCCAAACGGGGAACATCGTTCGGTTCAATTTCAGGATTCAGGCTAAACTCACCTGGTTCAGGAATAGACAAACCCGCTTGTTCAACCAATTGGGGCAAGCTAATGCTGGTCGTAAAGTACAAAGCATTATCCCCTTGCGCACGCAGAACCAGCGCACTTTCAACTCCAGGTTGCTCATACGCCCATTTCATAACCAAAGCGTCTTGTACGGGCATACTGAGAATGACCAGTTCTGGATTAACCACAACCCTGTTGTCTATCCTCTGCTGGAAAAGCAATTCCCGTTCCAAATCTTCGGGGCTGAGCGTTTGCAGACGTTCAATCTGTGCCTCACTGCGTGGCCCAAACCACCTTACGCCGTTCAAGTCCACTTCCCAATCACCACTCCATAGCACCTCGGCCTGCTGAATAGTCATTTGGGTGACACGACGCGGCTCTTGCGAAACGATGGTATTTTGCAACCCTCCCGTTCCATCAGTGCCTACAATAGGTTGCTGAACATCTATGCCACGAGGCGTAATTTCGGCGATGGTGCTGATTTCCGTAATAAATTCCAGCCGTCCTTGGCTCACGGCCGGGAACAAGAATTGCTCACCCGCCAAAAGCGCGTCTTCATCTACCAACTGCGTTAGATTGGGCAGGGGCGTTTGGAATTCAACATCAAGCTCCAGCATATTGAAGCTCATCAACACATCCACAAAATCACCAGGGCGCATGGTGTATCCAACCCCACTGTATTGATTAATGGGGAAAGCTACAGCCACATTGCCTCGGTCTACAAAAAGGGAAAGGTCAGAACCAAAGTTGGCAATGTCGGTAGGTGAGAGGGCAATCATCGGCGCCAATAGCTCTTGTCCCCGCGCAATATTTGTCCGCGCAATTTGCCCAAATAGCAATTCAGGATCACTAAATGTGACGCCAGCCCGAATCGCTACATTGTCAGATGGGCGTAGCTCAACAGCCAGTAACTCTGCCCGTAGAGGGGTTCCTGCTGGAATGGGGACGCGAGCGACAACAACTTCTATCAAGCCACGTACAATTTGTTCTTCTTCTGGGGCTGATTCTGCTTCGGTTGCCTCATCAGTTTCCTCGCTTCCCTCTTGCAAGGGAACCCCCAGAACCATATCGGCCGTGGAGGCCGTTGTAGCGGGCTGTCCCCAAATGCTGACTATCAGCAGGCCACCCAGCAGAAGCATGATTGTGCCGCTTAAAGCACCTTTGTATTTTTGGCGTAAGATGTTCATTTAGTTATTCTCCCCCTGTCCACTTGTGCCATTCGATGGGGCAACCTGCAAATCATCATCTGATTTGAAGCCGTCAAACAAATTTTCGTTCGTGTCTACAACATAAGTAAAGTTTGGTGGAATCTCAACGCCAAATCTGTCCAAAATGTAGTCAAGCGTAACGTTGTCAATGGCGTACAACTCGCCATCGTTCACGCCACGAATAGCAAAGTCAACAATCGAATCTGTTTCAATAGCGTATTTGAGGAAGATTTGTTGCTGGGGCGGCAAAGCCAAGACGATCGTATTGTTGTAGGGTGGTCCCACCGTGATCAAGTTTGAGGTTCCATCGGGTACTGGGGTCGGGGTTTCTTCTGCTTGGGGGTCTGGGGTGGGGGTGGGGGCGGCGGCTGGGGAGGGTGGATACCAATGCCCAACCTGGATAACTTTGGCATTTTGGATTAAAAAGGCCACATGGATTTTGCGTGGCTCGGCTTCGGAAGGCGAGATGTGGGCTGTATCGCCGTTGGGCAAGACTTCAAAGCGGCCATAGGGGGCGAGGGCGTATGGCTCGGGCAATGATGATTCAAAGACAGGTTCTGCCCCTTCTTCACCGCCAGGTACTTGTGCGGGTGGTCTTTGGAGGTAGAAAGTGGCATTGTTGGGCAAGCGGGTCTGGAATTGCTCGTCAATGGGTGAGAGGAAGAAGCTTATTAGGACGTCTACGGAGTCACCGGCGGCGGCGGCATAGCCTACGCTGGAGAGTCGGTCTAGGGGGACGGCCATAGCGACAAAGCCGGGGGGTATGAGTGATGAGGGGCCATACGTTTCTTGACCCACGGCCGTGAGATCATTAATCAACGCCTCGCTGGTTAATGTCTCCCCTTGATAAATATCCTGACGGGCATACAAACCCACGACATCATCAATGTCGGTGAAGACATTTCCTGATACCTGTTCAGCTATCCGAAACTCGGTGGTGAGTTCAGCCGCAGTCATTTGGAAACCACGGGGCACTGTTTGCAGAGAAACAACCACTTCCACCAGATTTGTATCTGGGGCGGTGGTTGCCACGGGAGCTTGTTGACCAGCCTCGACCGTAATCGTGGGTGGTATGGGGGTCACGGTGGGGGGTTCTGCAAATGGGTTTGAGACGCCTCCGCCAAAGAAGACGAACGCAATTGACCCAAAAATAATGACTAAACCCACTGCCAGAAGGATGACAATGATAAGGCGACGACTGTCCATAAGCGTAATCCTTGTGTGGTCGGCTAGTGAAACTGCCCGAGCCTGTGGAATTTGGATTAAATAAAGAGGGTGGTTGACAACAATCTGTAAAGATTAAGCTATTTCAAGCAGGATTTGGCGACGACGAGCGACTGTATTGTGTCTGATTTATATGTCGAGGCTGTTAAATGCTTAATAATATGTAAACTTAACAGGTACATATTAACATATGTAAAGTTGGCTGGCAACCAGTGAGCGCGTAGCAAAAAAGACAAGCAATTGGTGGCGATAATGGGGAGACAAAATAGGGTTGGGGGAGATTAAGCTTGAGGGGTGCGGGGATTCACGGCCGGGAGTGGCAGGACAGAAGGCTCGTTTTGTTTGGTTGGTAATAACAGGGTAAAGGTGCTACCCACACCCAAATCACTCTCAATCCAAATACGCCCATTATATGCTTCGACCAAAGCCCGCACGATGGCTAACCCGACGCCCATGCCCCCTTTGGCGTCGGTAGCCGTGTTTTCCGCCCGATAAAATTCATCAAAGATATGTAGCTGGTCAGCCGGAGCGATGCCAATGCCTTCGTCGCGTATTTGAACCACAACAAAATCCTCTTGAACATCCTCGGTATGTTCAGACCTGTGTTCAGGCGCACTCAGGCTCTCCGTTTGGCGGCCAACCGTGATCCAAATCTTGCCGCCAGGCTGATTAAATTTGATGCTATTGTCGAGTAGCTCTTGCAAAACCGTGGCCATGTGGATGGAGTCGGCTTGAATGGGCGTTGCTTGGGGATCAATCGTGGCAATGATTTGCTGTTGGGAGCGTAGGGCGAGCGGCTCTTGCTCACGGATGATTTGGGTGACAAGCTGGCGTAAGTCGGCGTAAGAACCACGCGGCTTGGGTGTACCACCTTTGACGGACGAGACAAAAATAAGGCTATTGATGAGCTGAACCATGCGCACGACATTGCGGTGGATAATTTTGATGAACAGCTTTTGTTCATCGTTTAATCCACCACTCACCTCGCTTTCGAGTAGTTCGACGTATCCCTTGATAGCGGTTAGAGGTGTGCGGAGTTCGTGGGAGATGTTGGTCAGGAAGGCTGTTTTGGCACGTTGGGCTTGATAACTATCGGTGATGTCGTGCAGAATGGCGACAGAATATTGTAGCTGTTGCTGTTCGTCGGCAATAATGTGCATATGGCCTTGGATAAGACGCCCATTCATTTCAAACTGGGCGCGTTGAGTGGGGGTGTCATCAGCTGTGGTGGGGGCTGGGGCAATCATGGGCAGACGAGCTAGCACATCCATTATGTATTGCCCGCTGATTTCAGCCGCGCTAGTGCCAATAATATGGGCGGCCTGTTTGTTGACATAAATCACACGGCCGTGGTTATTGCCCACCACTACACTCTCATCCAAGACATCAAACAAAGCTTGCAGGTGGGCGGGGTCGCTTGGTAGCTCGGCTCTTTGTTCCTCAGCGTTCGTGCCCTGCCCTTCATATTCATACGCATATTCAGGCGGGGAGGCCGTGGCGCGGCGATAGCTGAGCAAAAAACCAACGGGCACGGCCGTGATAAGACCCCACGACAGCGACAGTTCAATCGCTTCTGCAAACGCAAAGGCCAAAATAAACGGAGGCACAGCCACCAAAACCGCTTGCCAAATGGTGATGCGCATCCCCCACAGCACCATCGCCCAACCGATAAGGCTCCACAAAATAGAGAGCCACGGCATGGTCAGGCCAAATTGGTATCGCCCTATTAAATAGGTAGCTGTCCAAACGATGAGGGCATAAATGGATAGGGTCGCTTGACTGCGGCTATCGCCCTGTTGCCATAAAAACAGCAGAGTCAGTCCGGCACTAACAAGCAGAAACAGAGCGGGGTCAGCCATGTGGAAGCCTTTTAACGGGTGGGCTGGGGGGTGTCAGTGAGCAACTGCCACCACGCCTGCCACGGCCGTGCGTTGTGGGCAGGATCTGGCGGTTCGGGCGGTTGCGGCGGAGGTTCTGGCACGGCCGTGACCAAAAGCGGCACAGCCCGTTGCTCACCCGGCTGGAGCATCCCACCCTCATTCCGCGCATAAGAAGCCACATAATCATCACTTTGCACATACACAAGCGTTGCCTCTAGCTCCACTTGGCGCGTCGCCTCGCGGCTGATTTCCGCTTGTAGCGTGGTTTCTCCCAGACCCGCATCGCCCCCAACTTGGGCTTGGCGGTTCAGGTTCAGCGCAATGAGCAAGCCCACAAACACAATAACCAGCACAATGGCTTGCGGAAAGGACAAAATGGGTCGTTTGCGAAATAGTTGACGATTCATAAGACAATGTTAACGATGTGCCTGCTAAATCGCAACAGGAGATGGGTTAGCCACGCCGTTGACGGCTCAGCTAGTCAGCGTTTCAGCCAGTCAGCTAGCGAAACTGCGTACCAAACTTCATTTTTTCAACTCGATAGCAGACTGTTTGACGGGTTGCTTCTTGTTTGAAGCCACTCATGCACTCGAGTATGACCAAATTGTGCCGAGAAAAACAAGCTGAAGTGCTGACCGGCTGAGACGCTGAACGCTTTTTACTCAATGGTCAGGCCAGTCGAGTAAAACAGCTCATCTGTATTCACACCAACAATGGTCACGTTGACGATGGCGAACCCTTGGTAATCATCTGGCAAAAGCAGGTCGGCCGACCAGAAGCCAAAATCGTCCACGGCCGTGGTTGTTTCGGCCAGAAGGCGCGGCTCGGCCGCACTCGTTTCAACCCGAATGGCGACCCTGTTCTCGGGCGCATTGACCGCCCCGCCAAAAATCGTCACTATTTCCCCGGCCGTGGCGCGCGCATCAAACGAGAGACCCACGTCTAACTGGGTAGCACGTTCATCACTCGCCGCGAGCAAGGGGCATCGCCAACTGCACTTCGCGCCAATCTTCGCCATAGGTTCCCGTGTAGGCGATGGCGCAAGCCGTTTCATCGGGGGTCATTTGTTCTGCCGGTAGAAAAAGAACGCCGTTCCATTGGCCGCCGCCAGCGGGCAAAGCGATATTTTGCCGGGCGTAGAAGGTGGTGCAGTTGTTGCCCAGCAGGGCAATGGTGAGGTTGTTGTCTAGCGGATTTTGCACCCGTCCCTCGAAGAAGCCGGGCATGCCGATGGTCAAACTTGACCCCAGCATGGGGCGAAGCAGGCTCACGACCACGGCCGTGGGGTCATTCCCCTGTGGCTCAAACGGTGCGTACATATACACGGGCACGCTATCCTGCTGACCGCTTGAACGAGCCGTCAAAACGCCGCGCCCCTGCACCGTAGCGGGCACAAGCAAGGAGGCGGTCCAATTGCCCGTGGTGCTATCGGGAATGATCATGGTGGACGTTAACAGATTAACGCCGCTGGTCAAAGCCAGCTCAATCGCCTCTGTCGTCCCAGGGGCAACATAGCCGCTAACCGTTATCTCGCTTCCAATTTCTAGCTGGGCATGGGGCGCGGGGCGGGCAAGGGTCAAAACAATTTGCCCCGAATCATTGGTGCGTTTGGTCGGGGCGGGCAGATTGACCTGTACAGAAGCGAGCAGGCTGTCTAAATCAGTCAGCGAGGGGCTAAAACTGTCGGGGTCGGCCTCGTCCAACGTACTGATTATCTCTTGCAGATAATCGTCGAAGTTGGCGGCAAACGTTTCAAAATTTTCGGGGCTTAATTGCCCATCAGCGGGTAAGGAGGGATGCGCAATCGGCAACACGGCCGTGACATAATGCCGCCCATCACTGGTTAACCCCTGAAAGGTGTAAAAAACAGTACGATTGTTAATGGGGTTAAACGCTTGGTCAAACTGGGTGATGTAGCGAATCCCCTGCCCATTAGCAAACGTCAGATACGCTTCTTGGGCGTGAAACACCTGCGCCGCGTTAAAAATGGGCAAGAACGGCAAGGTTTCCTGCGCCGCCAAATTAGGACGGTCAGCCAAAATAGCCTGAAGCTGGGTGTACGCCTCGCGGGCGGCTGGGTTTATATCGGCAAACTCGGGCACGGAATAAATAATAAGGCGCGGATTGTGAAAGGTGCCGCTTAGGCCGTAATCCGCCAATTGATAAATGTGATGCGTGGGCATGATGCCCCAATAAGGCGCAAGGTTAGCCGGCTGACTAGCTGTGCTTTGCACCGTGGTCAGGATGGCCGTCGCGGCGACGCTGGCGGGCAGGTTAAAGGTGGCGGGGTCATTGCTGACGGCGGTGGCGGTGGCCGTGGGGGAGGGTTCGGTGGTGGGCACGGCCGTGGATTCTTCTGGCTCAGCCGTAGGCGGCTCTGGCTCGGGCGTGCTGGTTGGTTCGCTCACGGCCGTGGTCGTCGCCACTGTGGACGTAGATGTGGCTGTAGCGGTAGACGCTGGTTCTGGCTCTGCCCCGCAGGCGACCAAAAACAGACACAGTAATAGGCTAAATGAAACGAAAGGGGTTTTCATTACATACTCCTCTAGGTGAAATCTTGGTCAAAAATGACAACAGAAGACTGTAGCGTAAGCAGATGGGCAAGTCCAACACGGCCGTGGGCTGATTGCGCCACGATTACACTACGACCTCCCTGTTCACCCTCCTTCACTTTCACCTTCACCCGCTGGGGCAGGTTCAGGGGGGGCAGGCACGGCCGTGGGTGGATTTTGCGCCCGCCGCACCACGCTGATTGGGCAAGCCAGCGGCGGAGCCATCTGCGTCCAGCCATGCCGTTCCCCCCACAAACGCGCCCGCACCTCATCTGGATAAAAGGGCGGAATGGCTAAAAAGAGCCGTGTCTGTACGCTGGGAATGTTCTGTGAACCGCTGTTCACTACACAATAACGGGGCGCGGGCGGCACAAAGCCATTATCCAGCGGTTGCTGAATCACCTTTTGCGCTTCATCGCTGGGCATGGGCAGCACGTTCAGCGTCCACGCCCCGGGGTTCGTGCGCACGTCCGCCTGATAACCGACCCGTCCCACCCCGCGCAGAGGGCTGTTGACCAAGAAAAGGTCGGTTTGGCTAGCGGTGCAGGCCGTGCCGCCTGTGCCTCTGGGTAGGCAGACGGGTCGCTCTTCGATGTTACTCGGCCGTGGAAATTCGACCGTTAGCTCCCCATCCACCAGTAACGTTGTCAGCATCTCTTCATTGCTATAAATCGCCTGCATCAGCCGATTCCACGCCGGAGCCGCGCCGCGCAAGCCCGTGGAATCAATCATCGGTTGATAATCATTGTTGCCATACCACATGCCAATCACCACGGCCGGGGTATACCCCACCACCAAATTATCCCGAAAGCTGTTGGTCGTGCCCGTTTTGGCCGCCGCAGGAAACGGCAACGCCAGCGCACTATTGGCCCCCATTTGCGGGATACGCGCTTGGTTATCCGCCAAAATATCGGTCAAAACATACGCGATGCCAGAATCCAACACCTGATTAGACGGCAAACGGTTACGCTGATGGTCATAAATCAAATCCCCCTCACTATCCCGAATCTCCAGCACGCTGACCAGCCGCTGATGCTTGCCCTCATTGGCTAACGTCCCAAAGGCGTGGGTTAGCTCCAGCAGAGGAATTTCCCCGCCGCCCAGCGTCAGCGACAGGCCATAAAAGCCCGGTTGCTCGCTCAGCGATACCACCCCCATTTTACGCGCCACCTGAATGACGTAGGGCAACCCCGCGTCTCGCGCCAGTTGTAGAGGGGGAATATTGTAACTATTCGCCAACGCTTCACGCATCAGCATCGGGCCACGATATCGCCCATCAAAATTGACGGGAGTCATGTTGTTGTCCCAGCCCACCTCTAGCTCGATGGGCACATCCCACAGCACATCCCCCGCGCTCCAGCCGCGCTCCATGGCGGCGGCGTAGGTGATGGGCTTGAACGCGCTCCCCGGCTGGCGGGGTGAGACGGTCATATTGATTTGGCCGCCAATGTCGGTATCAAAGTAATCAATGCTCCCCACCATGCCCAGAATTTCGCTACTGCTGGGCCTGAGAATCACGGCCGCGCCATTGGTCACATTATGGGCTTCCCGTCTACTTTCGACCTGTTCGCGCACAATCTGCTCGGCCGTGGTTTGCATGGTCAGGTCTAAGCTTGTTTTGACCTGCCATCCCCCTTTGATTAACGCCTCCGCCCCATATTGGCTCGCCAATTCGTTCTGCACATACAGCACAAAATGGGGCGCGAGCAACGTCGTCACCTCGGGCGTTTCGGCGATGAGCGGCTGAATTTCGAGCGCAATCGCTTTCGCCACCACGTTATCCAGCTCCGTAATCAGCCCATCTTCCTGCATCATGTCTAGGATTAACTCTTGCCGCGCTTTTGCTCCCGCAAAATTACTGTATGGATTCCAGGCGACAGGTGCTTGCGGCAACCCCGCCAAAAAAGCGGCCTCCGCTAGGTTTAAGTCGCGGGCTGATTTGCCAAAATAGGTTTGCGCCGCCGCTTCGATGCCGTAGGCGAGATTGCCGTAATAAATTTCGTTGAGGTACATCGCTAAAATGTCCTCTTTACTCCGTTGCTGGGTCAAAATCCCCGCCAGCACAATCTCGCGCACCTTGCGCTGGTAGCTCGTACCCACCCGCTCTTCATAATCAAAGGCGACGTGGCGCACCAACTGTTGGGTAATGGTGCTGGCTCCCACGGGGCGACCCCCTTCACTTTGCACGTTGTACATCACGGCCGCGATAATCGCCGCTGGTGAAAAACCGGGGTTCGTCCAAAAACTATTGTCTTCCACCGTAATAGTGGCCTGCTTGACCACATCCGGAATTTCCTCAAAGCTGAGCCACTTGCGCTTTTCGACCGTTTTTAGCTCAAAGAGCAATGTGCCGTGTCGGTCATAAAAGCGGGGTGTGCCCCCCACGCCCTGCCCCTGATAGCTGACCACCTGCGCTACCGCGTCCCCCACCTCGCGGCTGAGCACCACATAGCTAACAAGGGCGATGCCACTAAACAGGATGACGCAAAAAATAAGCAGATAGCCCATGCCAGCCAGCAAGCGGCGACAGCCGCTAGGCTCATTTTTGATTTTGTTGCGAGGGGGATGGGGTTGATTGTACCGGGGGGTATTGTTGTAATAGCTCATGCGCGTATGGTAGCGCAATTGGGGATGGGTTGGAAAGAGGGAGGAGGCGTACTTTGGTAGGAGTGGTCGGCGGTTATCAGCCAAAATTGTTGAATGGGTGAATTGGTGAATTGCGGAATGGTTAATGGCGCATCACGCGAACGCCTCCCTTCCTCCCTTCCTCTCTTACTCACTTGCTCACTTGCCCCCCGCTGTTGGCGGTAGCTCTGGTGCGGTTTGGCGCATCAGCCGCTGGAGGAAGTGCTCATCCGGCCGTGCTTCCCAATCGTAGACGACCTGCGTTTTGGACATGATGTCATGCCATCCTTTGCGCTCGTCATGTGCCAAAATCCACAAAAAGCCGAGCAGAAAAGGAGCGGCGCAAATCCATAAACCAGCATACCGAATCAACGCCTGCAAAACGCGCACATCTTCATCCTGGGTGCGCACGGAAATGACGCGCAACCCGAGCAAACCCATCCCAATCGTTTTGCCATCTAGCGACCAGAGGAAGACAAAATAAGTGATATTGGCAAAGGATAAAACGATGCCCACCGACAGAATCACAAAAAAACGCATGATGTTCTGCACGGTCACGCTAGCGGATTCCATCTCTTGCAGGACAATATCAAGACCAAAAAAGGTGAGGACAACCGAGGTCAGGTAGGTAAAAATGGTTAGGCTGAGGCTTATGGCTACGATGTCGATGAGCATGGCCACGGTGCGGCTGGCAAAACCAGCGGGTTGGTTGATGAGGTTGACGCGAGCGGGGTTCTGGCGACTGTAACGGCTCATGGAGCCTCCGGGGCGATGAATGAGTAATGAGTAAAGGGTTGGAGTTGGAGGGCCTGCTCGTAGTAATGGCTTTAGCCGTTTTTTTGTATTGGTCAAAAATTGCTCAGACAAAAAATCGTAGCTCGACACGCCACGCCGCCAGCGGCGGCTCGGCGATTCTAAA
>JBGTIZ010000332.1:0-3727 GCA_041745395.1 Promineifilaceae bacterium (SeqCode)
CTCCACGGGTGCAGGGTGTCTGCTAGATTACCCCCGATAAATCGTACCACGCCCCCCCGAGTGGTGCAATTGAAGGGGCAGATACCATTTTGAGGTGCAAAGGGCGTGGGACGACGACAGACTCATGCTTCGCCCGTGGCACTAATAAAGTGCTGATACGCCTACGGGGGTTAATCCGCTATTATAGCTTCGTCACAAAGCTCACTCACCCCCAAACCACAGGAGGTTTCCCATGAGTAAACAAATCGACTTTTATTTTGACTTCGTGAGTCCATGGACCTATATGGCCTCGACCCAACTGTCGAGCTTGGCGGCCAAGTACAACGCCGAAATTGTGTATAAACCAGCTCTGTTGGGCGGCATTTTCAAGACGGTGGGCAATATTGCCCCAGCCACCGTGCCGGCCAAGGGCAAATGGATGCTGATTGATTTGGCGCGTCACGCTAAAAAATATAACGTGCCCTTCCAGATGACGCCCTACTTTCCCGTGAATACGGTACGCACCATGCGGGGTATGTTGGTAGCGATGCAGGATGGCTATTTTGCGGAGTATTATGCCGCGCTATGGCCGGCAACTTGGGTAGATGGGCGGAATGTAGGCGACACGGCCGTGCTTCAAGAAATCATCCGCGAAATCGGCCAAGACCCCGAGCAGTTCGCCCAGCGCATCGAAGATCCCGCCATCAAACAAGAGCTAATAGACCGCACGGCCGAAGCCGTCAGCCGTGGCCTGTTCGGCATGCCCACCTTCTTTATAGATGGCGAAATGTACTTCGGCCAAGACCGTCTTGACTTTGTGGAAGATGCTTTGGCGCAATGAGAAGTTCAACTTTTCTCTAAAAGTTGAACTTCTTCTCCAAATTTCTCATGCCCATATACCCCTTCCAAAACCACACCCCCCAAATCGCCCCCGACGTGTTTATCGCGCCTAACGCCACCATCATTGGTGATGTGGCTATCGGTGCGGGTAGCTCCGTCTGGTTTGGGGCGGTCATTCGGGGGGACACAGGCCCCATTCGCATTGGGGAGGGCGTGAGCGTGCAGGACAATGTGGTCATCCACGTCAACGAGCGGGACGACACGATTATCGAAGATGAAGTGACAATTGGGCACGGCGCGGTGCTGGAAGGGTGCCATGTCGGGCGCGGCTCGCTGATTGGCATGAACGCCACGGTGCTGAGTGGGGCAAAAATTGGCGTGGGGGCGATTGTGGCGGCAGGGGCGGTCGTGCGGGAGAATTTTGTCGTACCCACGGCCGTGGTTGTCGCTGGTGTGCCTGCCAAAGTACGCGGAGAGCTTTCCACGGCCGTGCAAGACCGCCTCACCCACGCCGCCGACCATTATCGAGCCTACGCCCAAACCTACAATGAACAATTAACAATGGACAATGAACAAAAGTGAGCCTATAACGCAAACCCGCCCTTTTGCTCATTGCTCATTACTCATTGCTAATTCAATAAGGAGATTTCCATGATAGACCTCTACACTTGGCGCACCCCTAACGGGCGCAAGCCCCTGATTTTGCTCGAGGAAACGGGCTTGCCCTACAACCTCATCCCTGTGCCGCTCGACGGCACGCAAAAAGAGCCGTGGTTCACGGCCATCAACCCCAACGGGCGCATTCCCGCCATGATAGACCGTGAGACAGATATTACCGTGTTTGAATCAGGCGCGATGATGATTTATATGGCCGAAAAAACGGGACAATTCCTGCCCACGGCTGGGCAAGCCCGCGCCGATACCCTATCGTGGCTCATGTACCAGATGGGCGGCATCGGCCCCATGTTTGGGCAGTTTTACCATTTCCAACACAGTGCGCCCGAAAAACTGCCCTACGCCATTCAGCGGTACAAAGATGAAAGCCGCCGCCTGCTGACCGTCATGGACGGTCGCTTGGCCGAGGCCGAATATCTAGCAGGGGCAGAGTATACCATCGCCGACATGATTACCTACCCGTGGGTCAATAACCTTAGCTTTCTCGAGCCAGCCGCAGGGGAATTCGCCCACGTCATGCGCTGGGTTGAAACGCTCAAGGCCCGCCCAGCGGTGCAAAGAGCGATGGAAATGACGATTGGGGATGAATAAAGCATAAGGTATCTTCCCCAATGAACGGGTTGGACTTCCCCGGCACTTCCAAAAGTGCCGGGGAAATGAGTCAGGCATCTTTGAACGCGGTCAAACATTGCCCCGCATTCTTGAGAAGACACCGTAACGCCTAATAAAATCCCCCTCCCTATTACTCATTCACAACCACCAGCACGCTGCGCGTTTCCTGTGGACAACTCAGCGTGAACCGATGTTTACCAACCGTTAACCCCCATATTTGCTGGGAACCCGAAGCCGATTTTGTCCCCGACCACGCCCCACTCGCCTGACAGGTTGCACCACCACTGTAAGAAGCTCCCCATTGCAGAGTGATAGGCTCCTTTTGAACTGCCATAAATAAGGGAGCCTGATTGTTCGCCCTGAAATCGCTGACGACGACCAAATAACCGGGGTCAGGTGTGACCTGCACCGTCGTGTGGCCGAATTGATTGAAACAGGTGAGGTAATACGGGCTGATAACCTCAGCCGAAATCGATTGCTGGCCTGTCGGCTTCAAGGTAAACAGTTGCCCATTTGGCGACCACCCCCCAAATCCCCAGCACTCTTGACTATGTTGGATGTCCCAATGCAACGTGGGCCCATTTGTAGAAGGTAGCTCAATTTCCCAATCGTCAACCTTACTGTCACTGTTGTTCGTGACGGTATCTCCTTGAAGGGTGTTCATATTGGGAAAATTCTCAATCCACAAGGTTAGGATGGGTGGGCTGGTTTCTTCGATGACCACATCATCAATCACCCAGCCATCATAACTGGTTTCTTGTGCCATAGCGATAGGCTGTATCGGCTCTGTCCCTTCCTCTACTGAGGCAGGCGGCGTAATCTCTGGCATGGGCAACCAGTGGGGCGTGGGCGCAGGAGAAATGACGGTGGGCAAGCCGCGTGGTTCTGCCCCCGGCACAAGGTATTTGCGGATGGGGTATTGCGAGCGGGTTAAATCCCCTAAGGCACTCTTTGGACGGTACAATACATACGCGCCACTACTATCATGTGCCCAGCCTAAAAACGAGGCATTCCAACCATACCGATAGGCATAAGTTAGGCGTTGGGTCTCACCTGTTTCAAACAAAGAGACCCCTAAGCCACTACGCCCTGTCAAATCATTATAGTAATCCCGATAGATGTAATACTGACCATCAGGAGAAGTCACTGGTTCATCGGCGATATAGGTTTTAACAACGCTAGCATTGCGATGAACATACATCTGGTCTGGCGCAAGCATCGCTTCTACACAGGCAATTAAACCCTCGTGCCCAAGTTGGCATTGTAATTGGTGGGGAGTAAAGCGGATGGTATAGGGGTAGTCGGGGTCAGTGGACTGAATTGAAAAACTGCTTACATTTTGCACAAAGAAGAGCTGGGTGGCCCCAGCCAGCAACGCCTTCCCTTCTTCAATGCTTTCAATATCTACCACCACCTTGGGGATAATGACCATATCACTATAAACGCAAAATAGCTGATTCAGCAGAAAAATGGTTATCATCAGCAATTCCCGCAGGTAAAATCTGATATGATGGTAACCGCGTTTTCGTAAAGATTTAAAGAAACAAGAGGCTACATAATGAAGATAAGAAAGCATTTATCAGCAGATGGCTTAATCAAGATGGTCAAAAGAGGGTTCAAG
>JBGTIZ010000333.1:0-14823 GCA_041745395.1 Promineifilaceae bacterium (SeqCode)
GTGGCCGCAGGCCACGACGAAGCTAGTCGGTTGAGAAGAGACGCCTTTTGTCAAAAAAAGTACGTTACTGATTCGTGACCACTACTCATTGTTCATTACTAATTACTCATTGCCTCTTGTTCTGTACATTTTGCACAAACGCCACATCCCCTATAATATGTGAGCCTACGGCAAAAAGGGAGTCAATGAGCGATCATTTTTGGCTAAACAAGCCACGTCCAAAGAAAACCCACATGACACATGAAACGTGAAACATGACACTGTCCCTAAACACACACACGGAGATGCACAATGGCTGAAAAAAACAAAATGACCGGTGACGTATACTACCCCACTCCCGAAGTGGTCGAGAGTGCCCACATACCCAACTACGAAAAAGTCCACGCCGAAGCCACGGCCGACCTGCCCGGCTTTTGGGGCAAAATCGCCGCCGAAAACTTTGAATGGTACAAACCGTGGGAGACCATTTTAGACGATAGCAACGCCCCCTTCTACAAATGGTTCACGGGTGGCAAAGTCAACATCGTGCATAACGCCCTCGACCGGCACATGCGCACCGCCACCCGCAACAAAGCGGCCCTTATTTTTGAAGGGGAGCCAGGTGACACCCAAATCTACACCTACCAACAGCTTAACCGCGAGGTGTGCAAATTTGCCAGCGTCATCCGCTCCATGGGCGTCAACAAAGGGGATCGCGTAACCATTTACATGGGGCGCATTCCTCAGCTCATGATTGCCATGCTGGCCTGCGCCAAAGTCGGCGCGATACACTCCGTCGTTTATGGTGGCTTTTCCACTGAAGCCCTGCTCAGCCGCATCGAGGACAGCGCCTCCAAACTACTCATCACCTGTGATGGAGCATGGCTACGCGGCAAAACGGTCAATCTGAAAGAGATAGCCAACGACGCCGTGGATCGGGCGGGCACGATTCAAAACGTGATTTGCGTCCAGCGCACGAAGCAAGAGGTCAAAATGGTCTCTGGCCGTGACCATTGGTACCATGAGTTAATGGCTCTGCCCATCGCCGACGCCAAAGCGGAAACGCAAATTATGGACGCCGAAGACCCGCTCTTTATTCTGTACACTTCGGGCACAACGGGCAAGCCTAAAGCAATTTTACACACCCACGGCGGCTACATGGTAGGCACAGCCACCACGCTCAAATGGGTGTTTGACCTGAAGCCCAAAGATGTGTGGTGGTGTGCGGCCGACCCCGGCTGGATTACCGGCCACAGCTATATTGTGTACGCCCCGCTCATCAACGGCGCGACCAGCATGATGTATGAAGGGGCGCCCACTTTCCCTTATCCCGACCGCTGGTGGCAAATTGTAGAAAAATACGGGGTGACGATTTTATACACCGCCCCCACCGCAATTCGCGGCCTGATGCGCTTTGGCGAAAGCTGGCCCGAAAAATATGATCTTTCCAGCTTGCGCTTGCTTGGTTCGGTGGGAGAACCCATTAACCCCGAGGCGTGGAAATGGTATCACCGCGTCATCGGCAAAGAAAAATGCCCTATCATGGATACGTGGTGGCAAACCGAAACGGGTAATTTCATGATTACCCCTCTGCCGAGCGTACCGCTCAAACCTGGTTCGGCGACACGTGCCTTTCCGGGGGTGGAAGTGGATGTGGTGGATGAGGACGGGAATTCTGTCCAACCTAATGAGGAAGGGTTCTTGGTCATCAAAACGCCGTGGCCTGCTATGTTGCGCACGCTTTATCAAGACCCGGATAGATACGTGGAAGCGTATTGGAGCCGTTATTCTGAACAGGGATGGTATTTGCCCGGCGATAGCGCCAAGAAGGATGAAGACGGGTATATCTGGGTCATTGGGCGCATTGATGATGTGATAAAGGTGTCGGGCTATCGGCTGGGCACGGCCGAGGTTGAGTCTGCTTTGGTAAGTCATCCCGCCGTGGCCGAAGCGGCCGTCATTGGCGTACCCGACGAGCTACGCGGCAACGTGATTAACGCCTACTGCATCCTGCGCCAAGGGTTCGAGGCTAGCGAAAAACTCAAGCAAGAGCTAAAAGAGCATGTCGGGCACGAAATGGGCCCCATCGCCAAACCGACCACCGTCGAGATTGTAGACAGCTTGCCCAAGACCCGCTCCGGCAAAATCATGCGCCGCGTCCTCCGCGCCCGCTCGCTGGGCGAGGATGAGGGGGATTTGTCGACCCTCGCTGACTGATTTTTTTGAGAGGAAGAGAGCGGGAGAGTAAGAGAAGCCCCTCTCTTGCTCACTTCCTCTCTTTCTCACTTACTCCCACCTTTGGGCATGGGTCGCGCAACACGCACGTCGCACACTTGGGCTTGCGGCCAGTGCAGATGAATTTGCCGAAGGGCACGAGCAGGCGGTTGATTTCCACCCAATAGGCTCGGGGGAGCTTTTTTTCTAACACGGCCAGCGTTTGCTCGGCCGTGTTTGTGTTTACATACCCCCAGCGGTTGGTGATGCGATGCACGTGAATATCGACGCCGATGCGGGGCTGGTCACAAACGATGCCTAGCACAAGGTTGGCACATTTGGGGCCAACGCCGGGCAGAGAGAGCAAAATGTCTCGGTCGCAGGGCAGGGCGTTGTCAAATTCGTCCACGGCGCGTTGAGCGATGGTGTGGATTTGCTCCGCTTTGCGGCTGTGAAAGGCGCATTTTTCGATGTGTTGGTCAATCTGGGCGGGGGTCAGGGCGACCATCTCGGCAGGAGTGCGGGCGTGGGCAAAGAGCTGGCGCGAAACGGGGAGCATAACTTCATCTTTGGTGCGGATGGAAATCATGCAGGCGATTAACTGCTCGAAAACGGTATCGTACCCTTCTTGCTGGAGTTCAAAGAGGCCCGCTTTGGGGTAGTCGGCCACGGCCGTGTCTACGAGCCGTAACGCTTGCACAATGTCGAATGATTCTGCTGATTTTGTCATGCGGCTATCATAACGAAGATGGCGCAGGGAGCCAAAGGGCGTAAAAAGGCAGAGGGAAGAAAGCAGAAGGAAGAATAAGCTTCTGTTCTCTTTTGTCAGCGGCTTGTGGGGTGGGTGTGATGTTGTTGTGGGGTGAGAACCACGGCCGTGTGACATAATCCCTGTGTGTTCATGAAGGTTCAACAAGTTAACCTTCATTCTGTTTTGTAGTCACCTCCAAACAACTGGGGATTAGCAACTTGTCCTTTCTCCTCCCCAACCCCTAGCGCAGACGGCTCCTCACCGTCCGCGCTTTTTTTGTTTGGGTAAAATAAGGAATTGCACACGGCCGTGTTTCCCGCTACTATGTAAAGTGCCTTGTTCCAAACAAGCCCTTTACACGCCATAAAACCCCAACCAATGACGGAGAGATGATTATGTTCCTGCCCATCCCAACCTTATTCCCCCTGTCTGTGCCCACCCAAGCCAACCCCATGGCCTTTCAACAAGGCATTGCGTGGATAATGCTCGTGTTTGTTTTGGCCGTGGGCGGCGCGTTACTATGGTTGACCCTCACCCGTGAAAGCGAGCTATCTGAAGCAACGGCTCCAGAAGAGAGCGAGGCGTCGCCCCCCAGCGAAGAAGCCGCGCCCGCTGTTGTCGAAGCAGAAGCCAGCGCGGAGGCAGAAACGCCAGAAGCCCAGCCTGCGCCAGTTGCCGTCCTAGCATCTACCACGAAAACCACCAAAGCGACGACTAAAAAACGACCCGGTCGCCCCGCCAAGAAAAAGAAGCCACAGCCTAAGACGGGCGATGATTTCACCCGTATTGAAGGGGTCGGCCCCAAAATTAACACGGTGCTAAAAGAAGCGGGTATTACCAGTTACGCGCAACTGGCGGAATCAAACGTGGAAGCCCTTTATACGGTGGTACGCGAGGCGAAGATTCGGGCGGCAACGCCAGACACATGGCCGGAACAGGCTGCACTGGCCGCCGCTGGGCAATGGACAGAGTTGGAGAGCTTACAGGATAATTTAAAGGGTGGGCGGCGCGTCGATTAGAATAAAAGCTTCAGGAGGATATGATGCAAGTATTGAAAGGTTTTCTCAAAATTTTAGGTACCTTACTATCTATTGGGGTGGGTGCGTTACTGGGTAATGCGTTGGGTGGTTTTTTGCGCGCGCAACTAACGGGTCAGGAAGACGGGTATCAACCGCGTCTACGCCATACAGACGCCGAGGGTGAGGAATATCTTGCCCTGAATCTAACGCTGACTCATTTCTTGCCCGCTTTTGTACTAGGCGTATTACTCAAGCCACATTGGTTATGGGCGTTGCTGAGCGGGACATTTATGAGTACGTTTATCGGCGATAAGTCCCAGAATTTGGGGAACGACAGGCTGAAGCAACTGGTGGCTAACTTGTTACCCCCCCAACCAGAAGCGTAACCCTCAAGGATGACACAATTTAGCCTCTTGGGGAATTTTTGGGGCAATTAGCGATCATCTTTGCCAGAAAAAACACGTGACATATGACCCCGTTCAAAACCCCACGGCCGTGGTTTCTGCCCTCTTTCTAGCAGAGACCACGGCCGTTTTGTTATATAATTTGCGCTACTTATCACCCTTGCCCTTGGGCAATAAACAGGCTTCATGACCACCTCAGGAGACATTATGTCCCTCCCCACCCATTTTCGCTTACCCCAACTTGGCACAGCCGACCCAGAAGCTATGGTTGTCCACGGCCGTGCCCGTTTCACCATCCTAACCGAGCGCGTCATCAGGCTTGAATACAGCCCTCGTGAACAGTTCGAGGACAGAGAAAGCCAAGCGTTCTGGTATCGGCAACAGGCCGTGCCCGAGTTCGACGTGCGCCAAACCGCCGCCAGCCTCACCATTCTGACCAACTACCTCGAGCTAACCTACGCGCCCCAAGCAGATGAAGACGGCTTCACCCCCACCAATTTGCGCATCCGCGCCCGCCATGCTCCCCATTTTACGTGGCAATACGGCGACGACGGCCGTGTGGGCAATCTGTTGGGAACCTATCGCACCCTCGATGGGGTGAGCGGCAGTGCGCCGCTGGAGCCGGGCCTGCTCTCCCGCGAGGGCTGGACGGTGGTGGATGATTCCCACACCCTGGTTTTTAACGAGACGGGCTGGCTGGAGCCGCGCCCTCTGCGGGCGGAAAATCTCGATTTATATTTCTTTGGCCACGGCCGTGATTATCCCGCCGCCTTAAACGATTTTCGCTTGCTCACGGGCAAAGTCCCCCTCCTGCCCCGCTGGGCACTCGGCAACTGGTGGAGCCGCTACTGGGCCTACACCGCCGACGAACTAGCCGACCTGATGCGCGACTTTCAGGCGCACGACGTGCCCCTCTCCGTCTGCATCATTGACATGGATTGGCATATCACCGACACGCCGCACCACTCCGGCTGGACGGGCTATACCTGGAACCGCGACCTCTTTCCCGACCCGCCCGCCTTTCTAGCGTGGCTTCACGCCCAAGGGCTAAAAACGGCCCTAAACCTGCACCCCGCGCTCGGCGTTGCCCCGCATGAAGAAGCGTACCCAAAATTAGCTGAACGACTCGGCCGTGACCCCACCAGCCAAGAGATTATTCCCTTTGACATCGCCACGCCTGAGTTTGCACTCGCTTATTTAGAAGAGCTACATCATCCGCTGGAAGCGATGGGCGTCGATTTTTGGTGGATGGATTGGCAACAGGGGGAGCTAAGCGGTTTGCCCGGTCTCGACCCGCTCTGGTGGCTCAACCACCTGCACGCCCTCGACCGCATGCGGGAAAGCGACGGCGAAGCGAAACGCCCCTTCATTTTTTCCCGCTGGGGTGGCCTCGGCAACCATCGTTACCCCATCGGCTTCTCGGGCGATACCTTCGCCGATTGGCCGAGTCTGCAGTTCCAGCCCCACTTTACGGCCACGGCCGCGAACGTCAGTTATGGTTGGTGGAGCCATGATATTGGCGGCCACATGGCGGGTATTCCCGACGGGGAGCTATACACGCGCTGGGTGCAATATGGCGTTTTTAGCCCCATCATGCGCCTTCACAGCACCAATAACGCCTTTTTGGACAGACGGCCGTGGGGGTACGACGCGGAAGCATATCAGGCCAGCAAAGCGGCCATGCAACTGCGCCACGCGCTCATTCCCTATCTGTACAGCATGAATTGGCGCACCCATCGGCTGGGTGAGTCGCTGGTGCGGCCGCTTTATCATCTGGAGCCAGAGCGCGAGGAGGCGTATGCCTGCCCGCAGGCGTATACCTTTGGCACGGAGCTAATCGCCGCTCCCTTTACCCAGCCCGCCGACCCCGACGTGCGGCTTAGTCGGCAGGTGGTCTGGCTCCCGCCGGGGGAATGGTTCCACTTTTTCACGGGTCGCCCTTATGCGGGGGATGCGTGGCACACGCTTTACGGCGATTTGCGGGAAATTCCCGTTTTTGCCAAAGCGGGGGGCATTATCCCGCTGGCGACTGAATTAGCGGGCAACAGCGTCGACAATCCCGCCGCGCTGACGATTCATTGCTTCCCCGGCGCAGATGGGGAATTGGTGCTGTATGAGGATGACGGGCAGAGCTTGCGCTACATGGAGGAGGCGGCCAGCGAGACGCTTCTGCGCCAGCGGTGGCAACCAGAAGCGGGGCTGTGGCAGGTGTTGCTTGACCCGGCCGTGGGCGACACGGCGCATTTACCCGCGACGCGAGAATTGCAACTGGTGTTACACGCCTTGCCCGTGTCTATGCTAGAAAAAGTTAACATAACGGTGCTAATTGATGGCTTGGCGCAGGATGTGGCCGTCAGCTATGAGCCGAATTTGGCACGGCTGACGCTGGGGCCAATCACGGCCGTGCCCACGCAAGCCATCACCGTCACCCTGACCAACGTGACCCAGATAAACAGAGCCGTGGACAACGCCAAAGAAGCCGACCTACGCCACCTGCTCCACCATTTCCGGCTCGACACCAATATTACCCAAGCCATCGCTGACCAACTGCCCACCCTCAGCCATGACCCGCGCCCGCTGTTTCCCTTCATGACAAGTTTGTCTGAGAGTCAGCGTCGCGCCCTGCTCGAGACGATTACGGAAACGGGGCTGAACTTTAATAGCTACCAGCCGTTTCGCGGACAGTTGGTAGTGTGGAACAACCACGGCCGTGAAGATGTCCAATTTGCGTATCATTATCGCAACGAGGCGGGCTGGGGGCGGCATCAATTCACGGCCGTGTCGCCCGAAAAAGCCCCCCGCTTCCGCCTATTTACCCATCAGCCCCCGCCCAAACCGCGCCCCGGCGCCAACATCAGTTGGCAAGCCACGCTGACCTATCAGCAAACGGGGACGGTCACGCTTGCGGGGCAAGAAGAAATGTAGCGGGGTGCAAGGTGCAGGGTGCAGGGTAAAACACACCTTGCACCCTGAACCCTGCACCAAGGAAAATGAAATGAGTCAGAAACTATTGGAACGACATGAACTACCTAAAAATTATACGTGGGATTTAGAGAGCGTTTTTCCCGATGTGGCCGCGTGGGAGGCGGCGATTGGCACGCATCAGAGCCAGCTTAAAGAAGTGGTGCAGTTTAAGGGACGGTTGGGGGAAGGGGCGGCCGTTTTGGCTGATTATTTCGGCCAAGCGGAGCAAATTTACGCCGTAATGGGCAAAATTTATGTGTACGCCAGTCTGGGGTACAGTACCAACACGGCCGACCAAGAGGCGGCGGGGCGCAATGATCGCGCCCGCTCTCTGTTTGGGCAAACGATGGCGATGCTCTCGTTTGCGGAGCCAGAGATGATTGCCCTGGGCTTCGAGACGTTGGGCGAGTGGCAGGCCACGGAGCCGCGCCTCGCGCCGTATGCCCATTATTTTGACCGTCTGGAGAAGCAGGCGGCGCATATCCGCTCGGCCGAAGTGGAACAGGTGCTGGGCATGGTCAGTGACCCGTTTGGCACGGCGTCGGCTACGCACGCCATTCTGGCGAATACGGATTTGCCTTTCCCCACGGCCGTGGACAGCGCGGGCAACGAATACGACGTCGCCCAAAGCTCCATTCGCGCCCTGATGGGGGACGCCGACCGCACCCTACGTCAATCCGCCTACGAAAGCTACGCTGACACCCATCTCACCTTCAAAAACACGATGGCGAATGCGCTGGCCGCTGGGGTAAAGCAAGACGTGTTTATCAGCCGGGTGCGCGGCTACAAAAATTCGCTGGACGCCGCCCTGACCAGCAACTTTATTCCCCCAGAAGTGTTCCATAACCTGATTGACACTTATAAAAAGAATTTGCCCACGTGGCACAAATATTGGCGGGTGCGGCGGGAGGCTCTGGGGTGTGACACCCTGCATGAGTATGATTTGAAGGCGCCGCTGAGTCGGGACGTGCCTGAGGTGGATTATGACACGGCCGTGGAATGGATAGCGGCCGGCATGGCTCCCCTTGGTGATGAATACGTCACCGCGCTGAAAAACGGCTGTCTGACCGAACGCTGGGTAGATGTGCTACCCAACAAAGGCAAGCGGATGGGCGCGTTTTCCTCGGGCGTCAAAGGCACGCACCCCTTCATCATGATGTCCTACACCCCAGATTTGTTCGGCCTCAGCACCCTTGCCCACGAACTCGGTCACTCCCTGCACTCCTACTACACCCGGCGCACCCAAGAGCAATTTGTGTACAGCCGGTATGGCATGTTTGTGGCCGAAGTGGCCTCCAATTTCAACCAAGCAATGGTGCGCGACTACCTCTTCCAGCAGTTCGCCGCCCAGCCTGAATATCAAATCGCCCTCATCGAAGAAGCGATGGCTAACTTCCAGCGTTACTTCTTCATCATGCCCACCCTCGCCCGGTTCGAGCTAGAAATCCATGAACGGGTGGAGCGTGGCCAAGCTCTGAATGCGGACAGCTTGATTAACCTGCTGGCTGATTTGTTCGCCGAAGGGTACGGCGATGAAGTCGTCATGGACAAGGAGCGCATCGGTATCACTTGGGCAGAGTTCCACACCCATCTGTACGCCAATTTCTACGTGTATCAATATGCGACGGGCATCTCGGGCGCACATGCGCTGGCTCAGCGGGTGCGGGACGGTGGGCCAGAGGCGGCAGACGCTTATCTGAGCTTCCTCAAGGCGGGTGGCTCGCTCTACCCGCTCGACGCGCTGAAGCTGGCGGGGGTGGATTTGGCTTCGCCTGAGCCGGTGGAGACGACGTTTGCAGTGCTGGCGGGGTTGGTGGATAGGTTAGAGGGGTTGGTTGCCCAGCGTGACCAGTAAAACAGAAGGCATGAACGTGCGTGACCTTTGGTGCCCAACAAACCCCCATTTTTCATGCCGTACCGTATTGTGTATGCGATAGTATCTTCCCATTCAAATGTAAAGGTAACTTGAACCATGCCAAAAAGTGAGAAGCGGCGCGGCCACTTCTCACTTTTGTTTTTTGGGGCACACTGTTTGCGCGACGCGCTATGTTATAATCTACCGCAATGTCTATTCAGCAACGAGAACGAACTTGGATTATAGAAACGGCGCGAACGGCGTATGTGGTAGGGGTGACTGCCCACGGCCGTGTTTTGCACACCTACTGGGGGCCAAAGCTCCCGACTTATCCAGCCCCCACGGCCGTGTCCGACGGTTACGCCTCCTTCAACGGCCCCGGCCAACTCGCCCCCAGCGAATACCCCGCCTATGGCGACGGCCTCAGCTACATCGAGCCGTGCCTCAAGGTCACCTTTGCGGACGGCACGCGCACGGCTGAGTTTGAATTTGTGAGCGGGACTAGCGACGGGGAAACCTTGACCCTCATCCTGCGGGACACCGTTTATCCCTTGCGGCTCGAGTTGCATTATCGCGCCCAGCAGGCGACGGATGTGCTTGAGCGGTGGGCGGTGCTGGTCAATGAAGGGGACACGGCCGTGTCCATCGAGCGCATCTTTTCCGCCCAGTGGCATTTCCCAGAGGGGCATAAGTACCAGTTACGCCATCTGGTCGGCCGCTGGTTAGATGAATGGCAACTCGTCAGTGAGCCGCTTACTCCCGGCACCAAAATACTCGAAAGCCGCCGCCTAACCACCAGCCATCACCACAACCCATGGTTTACCCTGCATCGGGCAGGGCAAGAGAACGAGGTCTGGTTTGGCACGCTGGCTTGGAGCGGCAATTGGAAGCTAACTGCCGAAGTGAACGAAACGAAGCAAACGCGGCTGAGCATCGGGCTGAACGATTGGGATTTTGCGTGGACGCTCTCGCCAGGGGAAACGTTCACCACGCCCCGCGCCGTGGCGGGCTACACGGCCGAGGGGTTTTCGGGCGCAAGTCGTCGTCTGCATGGCTACATTCGGAGCCAATTGCCCCACCCCCACACGCCCCGCCCCGTGCTGTATAACTCGTGGGAGGCGACGATGTTCGCCGTGGATGAGCCGTCGCAGAAAAAGTTGGCGGGGATAGCGGCTGAGTTGGGCGTGGAGCTGTTTGTGATGGATGATGGCTGGTTCCACGGCCGTGTGTGGGACAATGCGGGCCTCGGCGACTGGTGGCCAGACGCCCGAAAATTCCCCGACGGTCTCCAGCCGCTCATTCAGCACGTCAACGAGTTGGGCATGCAGTTTGGCCTGTGGGTGGAGCCAGAGATGGTCAACCCTGACAGCGAGCTATATCGTGCTCATCCTGATTGGATCATTCATTTCCCCACACGGCCGCGCACCCCCGCTCGCAACCAGCTCATTTTGAACCTCGGCCGCCCCGACGTGCAACAATACCTCATCGAAACGCTCGATAATCTGCTCAGCCAGCACAACATCGCCTTCATCAAATGGGACATGAACCGCAACGTCAGTGAACCGGGCTGGCCCGACGCACTGGGCGACCCGCGTGAGATTTGGGTGCGCTATGTGCAGGGGCTGTATCACGTGTGGGATACCCTGCGGGAGCGGCATCCCCATATTTTATGGCAATCTTGCTCGGGCGGCGGCGGCCGGGCGGATGTGGGGATTTTGCAACGCGCCGACCAAATTTGGGTCAGTGATAACACCAATCCAGCGCGGCGGCTGGGGATGCAGTATGGCTTTAGCCAATGTTTTCCAGCCAATACGATGGAGTCGTGGGTGACGAAAAGCGAATTTGCGGCGCACATGGGGCAAGCTGACCCCGTGCGCTATGCGCTCAAGTTTCGCTTTCATGTGAGCATGATGGGGGTGCTGGGTTTGGGCATGAATTTGCACCAGCTCACGGCCGTGGAAAAGAAAGAGATGCGCGGCCTGATTGCGACTTATAAGGAGATTCGGCCGCTGGTGCAGGCGGGGGAGCAGTTTTGGCTGGTGCAGACGGCGACGGACACGGCCGTGCTTTATCTCAATGAAAGCCGCACCGAGGGCATCTTGTTTGTGTATCGCACCTTTGTGCCTGAGCCAGCCCCGCCGTTGCGCCTTAGATTGGCGGGACTAAAGGACACGACCGTGTACACGCTCACCGACCACGGCCAAAAATCAGGCGCGGAATGGCACAACAGCGACCTCGTTTTGCCTTTGGGCAATTTTGACAGTACCCTTTTACGTTTGACGAGCTTAGCATGACTATTAATAAACGATTCATTGCGACCATTCACGGCCGTGTGCAAGGCGTCGCTTTTCGCCATTACACGACCCAAGAAGCCCGCCGCCTCGCTCTGCGGGGCTGGGTCAAAAACAACTGCGATGGCACTGTTTCGGTCGTGGCCGAAGGGCGCGAAAGCGACCTGCGCCAGCTTGAGCAGTGGCTTCAGCATGGCCCACCAGCGGCACGAGTGACGCAGGTCGAAGCGCAGTGGGGCGACGACCAAGCGAAATTGACGGCGTTCATGGTACGCTATGCGTAAACAAACGGTTCTTTTTCTCTGCACAGGTAACTTTTATCGCAGTCGCTACGCGGAAGAGTTGTTAAACCATTTGGCCGCCAAAAATGGCTCCCCGTGGCGGGCTACCTCACGCGGGCTGTATCATATTTTGCCCCACCCTGAGACGGAAGGCGCGATGTCTCCTTATACGATTAAGGCTCTGGAAGCGGCGGGGGTGGCTATCCACGGCCGTGAAAGAATGCCCCAGCCCGCCACTGTCGCCGAACTCGAGCAGGCGGATATGGTTATCGCCCTGCAAGAGAGCGAACATCGCCCCATGCTGGCCGCGAATTACCCTGAGTATGATGATGCCCGCGTCGTTTATTGGCACATTGGTGATGTGGCGGAGATGCCCGCCAGTGAAGCGTTGCCAGAGATAGACACGGCCGTGTGTGCCCTTGTCACGGCGTTTGCCCAAGACAGCGTGAGAAGTAAGAAGTAAGAAGTAAGAAGCACTTCCCCGTCCAATCCAAAATCAAAAATCCCCAATCCAAAATCAGAAAAATCCCATGAACCCAGACTGGATTTCCATCTCCCCCCTTCGCAGTAAAACTTCGACCATCGACATTTATATCAAGCTGGCGCAATACCCCATCTTGGCCGACCGCATTCGGGCGCGGATGCGCGAAGAGATGTTCCAGCGCGGCATTGTCGACGAGAAAAAATTTGAGCATGAAGTGCGCGACCGCGCCATCGAATCCCAAAAGCGGGAAGGTCTATACGACCCGTTTAACCATGAACCAGCCAGCCTGTGGCAGAAACGCAAAGGGCGCATCCGCGAGTTCCATACCGACTTTTATTTTGCCAATAATTTCCCCACCGCCCGCTTCGAGGCATTGGTGCAAGAGGTGCTGAATACCCAGCCCCGTTCTGAATCCCAAGTGGAGCTGAGCTTTAATCCCGAGCTGGCTCCGTGGAGCATGTTGTTCCAGCAGGGGGAGATTTTTGAAAAAATGGTGACGGAAAAACAGGGAGAAGTGCGGCATCACCTCGAGGAAATCAAGGTGGTGCTAATAAAAGGGATGATTAGCGACCATTTGCGCTTTATCGGCGTGGCTAAGCGGGTGCTGACCATTGATGATTTGCGCCGCATTTATAATCGGCGCATTGGGGAGGGCAAGATTGGGGGCAAAGCGGCGGGCATGGTCGTGGCCTGGAAAATTTTGAAGCAGAACCCTCTGCTGGCGGATTGTGTCGAGATTCCACAATCCTATTTTATTGGCAGTGAAGTGACGTATGATTTTCGGCGGCTAAATGGGCTGGACCAGCTCATGAACCAGAAATATCGGCCGCTAGAGGAAATTCGGCAGGAGTACCCCAATGTGATTGCGGCACATCTGCGGGGGGAGTTTCCCAAGGAGATTGTGGACCAACTGCGGGAGGTGCTGGAGATGATGGGGGACACGCCGATTATTGTGCGCTCGTCTAGTTTGCTAGAGGATAATTTCGGCTTTTCGTTTGCGGGCAAATATGATAGCTATTTTTGCCCGAATCAGGCCACGGCCGTGGAAAATTTGCAAGAACTACTCGACGCCATCCGCCGCATCTACGCCAGCACCCTCAACCCCGACGCCATTTTGTACCGCCAAAAACATGGGCTGATTGATTACGACGAACGCATGGGGATTTTGCTCCAAGAAGTGCGCGGCCAACGCTTTGACCAGTATTACTTTCCCACCATTGCGGGCGTGGGCTTTAGTCAAAATGATCATCGCTGGCATGAGAAAATTCGGCGAGAAGATGGCTTTTTGCGGCTGGTGTGGGGCATGGGAACTCGCGCCGTAGACCGGGTGAGCCATGATTATCCGCGCATGATTGCCCTCAGCCACCCCCATTTGCGCCCGGAAACGACGGCGCGGTCTATTCGGCAATATTCCCAGCATTACATTGATGTGATTGACCTCGAGGAAAACAGCTTCAAGACCGTGCCCGTGGACGAGGTTTTGACCAAGAAATACCCCTTCACCAAACTGCTGGCTTCGGTGGATGAGGGAGATTTTTTGCGGCCGATTATGTCCAATGCGCTCATCAAGCCAGACAGCTATTTGGTGTTAACGTTGGACCAGTTGACCAAGGATGAGAATTTTATAACGCTGATGCGCACGGCGATGCAGGAGTTAGAAGAGAAGTATGGGATTCCTGTGGACACAGAATTTACGATTGAGGTGCGCAAACACGGCCGTGACTTCAGCTACATTCTGCACCTGCTCCAATGTCGCCCCCTCTCCCAGCGGGAAGAAGCTCAGCCAATAGAGATTCCTGATGATTTACCCGAGGAGTGGGTGCTGTTTCGGTCGCGGGGGCTGGTGCCAAATGGCTTGGTAGAGGGGGTGCGCTATGTCGTTTTTGTAGACCCGGCCGTTTATAAAAAGATTCCAGACTTGACCACCAAGCTAGAGCTAGGGCGCACGGTGAGCCGCTTAAATGCGTTATTTGAGCAAGAGGGGTATGTTTTGATGGGGCCGGGTCGCTGGGGAAGTTCCAATATTGATTTGGGGGTGCGGGTGACGTATGCTGACATTCATAACACCAAAATTTTGGTGGAGATTTCGGTGCCAGATGGGGGCGCGGCACCAGAGTTGAGCTATGGGACGCACTTTTTCCAGGATTTAGTAGAGGCAAGCATTCATTCTCTGCCGTTGCATCTGACGCATGATGACCATTTCTTTAATTGGGACTTTTTTAAGTCGTCGCCGAATCATTTGGCCGAGTTGTTGCCGCAGGATGCAAAGATGGAGCCGTATATCCGCGTATTGGATTTGTGGACTGACCACGGCCGTGTGCTGGATGTTTACATGGACGCCCAGCACGACCGCACGGCGGGCGTACTGAGTGCTGAGCGATGAGTAACGAGTGCTGAGTGGTATGGTGGCCGTGAAACTCGCGCAAAAAAGCATGGGAAAAACGTCTGAATAAGGAATAATGAAGCATGATGTATTGGTCACAAATTACTCACACAAAAAATCCTGTCTCGGCACACCTCGCCGCCTACGGCGGCTCGCCTGTCATAAGGGTGTTTTTTTCGTTTGGGCAGTTGCCCAAAC
>JBGTIZ010000334.1:0-5254 GCA_041745395.1 Promineifilaceae bacterium (SeqCode)
GTTTGGGCAAATGCCCAAACGAAAAAAATACCTTTTAGAATGGCCGAGCCGCCGCAGGCGGCGAGGCCTATTCACCAGCCCAGAAGGCAAAATCTTTTACCGCATTATTTTCTTAAAGTCCAACAGCCGTTTTTTACTCGAGAAAAAGCGACTCACACCACAGCGACAAAACCACTTCTCACTTTTCACTTTTTACTTCTCACTTCTCACTGACCCCTCCCCAAGCTATGTATCAATTCAACGAACTAACCTACGCCGCCATTCTAACCATTCAACTGCCCGGCTCCCCTGAGCCAATGCAGGCGCACGTCACGCTTACCCCGCCCAACAGCATCGAAACGCCCGAGGGCAGTAAGCTATTGCGTGACTGCACCCTAGCTGACCTGCAACAGTTTGCCGAACAGTTGGAGCATGACGTCTGGGAAACGCAGGCGCAAATCACGCTGTATGACTTGGCCACGCAGGCGGACGCGCTGATTAAATTGGTGGTGATTAACGAGGAAAACGAACAGATTCCGCCGGGTGACGCGTGGCTGGATGGGGCGCGACTGGTTGTCGGTTTGGCCGAGATAGAAAAAGAGGCCGAGTTGGAATCGAAACCTGACCAGCCCCCTGAAAAGAAAGGGAAAGAAAAGAAGAAAAAGAAAAATGAGACGGCCGAAGCGGAGGTGGAAGAGATTCCTATCACTGACTTGACCGTCACGCCGCCCGCCGCCACCGTTCCCATTAGCATGGACACGCCCACGATTACGGTGGCTGAAAGCGAACCCATTCACCCCGAGCGGGAAGCATCCACGACGCCTAAACCAGAGGTCAGTCCCGTTGATGAGGCTCTACTGAGGGTGAAAAAGTCTGACCTTGAGAATCGCACGGCCGGGCAAAAGCTCCGTCCGTTTAGTCAGAGCAACACGGCCGTGGACGTACTCTTCGACGAAATCCCCTTTCGCCAAGCCCAAGCCCACGCCGACACCAGCCTTAACCGAGAAGTGGCCGGCGTGCTGGTCGGCCCCCACCCCGAAAAACAGCCCGACGGCCGTTATATCGTCCACATCACCGACATTATCGCCGCCAAGCACACCAAAATGCAGGGCGCGAGCGTCACCTACACGCCCGAAAGTTGGCGGTATATCAGCGATGTGATGCAAGAACGCTATCCTGAAGAAGAATGTGTTATCGTGGGGTGGTACCATACCCATCCGGGCTTTGGTATTTTTCTGTCCAACATGGATTTGTTTATCCACCACAACTTTTTTACGCAGAAGTGGCATATTGCCCTCGTGTTAGACCCCGTAGGCAAAAAGAGCGGCTTTTTTACGTGGGATAAAGCGCAAACGGCCGTGTTGGCTTATGAATTCCCGTGGCCTTATTGGGCACATCGTACTTGGTAAAAGTGGGGATAAACCCGTACAATTTAGAGAGTTGAAAGTGCTGAGCGATGAGCGATGAGTGAGCCTGCGGCTCGAGTCGCCTATACTGAACATTCGCGTGAAGCACATTCTGGCTCTTTAGGAATTCACGGGGTTAATCAACGACTGTATTAGCTAAACAAGCCACATTCAGAGAAAAAAGCACATGACACGTGACACATGATACCGTCGAAAAACTCACGAAATCCGAAAGACCCCACACTATTTGCAAGAGAACAAACCATCATGGAAGAGCGGGAAATGCCCTCCATCACCATCACGACTGACGATATTCGTGATGCCAATATGCTTAGTCTACACTGTCCCATTTGTGGCAGTCCGGTCGAGAACTATGTCGAACAACCGGAACTGGTCGCCGTGGAATGTGTGGATTGTGGCACCCTGTACCACAAAACATGCTGGGAGCAGGCGGGGGGCAAATGTGCCATGATAGGCTGTGCCAGCACCAGCTATCGGCTCCATGCGCAAGATACCGCGCCCATCCTGACGATTGGCCGCGACGACCTGCGCCATGCGCCACCTGGCTATAACGGCGCCCCGCGTGAAAACAAACGGCTCAAAGCACAGGAACGACGGATGCGGGATGAGGTATACGGCCGTGGTATTTTCCGCCGCTTCTTCGATTGGTTGCTGAACCAGATTCGCTTATTAGATGAATAAGAGCAGTTCAGCGTGTCCGTTTTGGACTTTAAGCAAATGATTTTGGTTCTTTGGGATTTCGTGGGGTAGGGGCAGGCCTATGTGCCTGCCCTCTCTGGGCACACACATGGGTGTGCCCCTACAAAATGTGTCAATCCCCTGAATACCCAAAGACCCATGATTTGCTAACCGAGTGAAAAGTCAAAAGTAAGAAGTAAAAAGTGGTTGGCGTGCTAATCGAGGTCTGTTAGACAGACGATACTTTTCACTTTTACTTCTCACAGCCGCTATTACCGATTGACAGAATAGCCCCCCTCAACTATGCCTTCTACAACCCTACAAGCGTTAATTGTTCAGCAGAATTCTCCCCTTTTAGAGCAAGAATGTGCGCTGTGTCACCAGCCGTTTGATGTGGGCGATAGAGTGGTTATTTGCCCCGTGGACGCCACGCGCCACCATACGCAATGTTGGGAAAGAAACGGCAATCATTGTGTTGCCCTAGCGTGCGACGGGGCGGGCGCGGTCGAGTCGGAGCGGCTGTCGCAGGCGTGGGATGAGTCAGAGCGGGAGGATGAGGAGCAGGGCAATAATGGGCTAATTATCACCCCTGATGAAGCGTATCGGTATGAGTCAAACCCGCCGGAGCCGACAGGTGGGGATGATGGGCGATGGCGCACGGGGCGTATGCCAGGGGGCGGTCAGTATGCCGTCTATCAGAGTCAAAACAAGGGGTGTGGGCCAGGCTGTTGGCTCTCTTTTTGTCTCTTTAATCTGTTTTTATGTGCGGTTCTCGCTTTGGGCACATATACTTTTTTCGATGCGATGCGTAGCTTTTTGGAGTCGTTTCTCGCGGGCCTATAGCTACGCAAAGTCAGAAGTCAAAAGCAAGAAGTAAGAATTGGTTTGCTTTCCAACGCAGTCTATAGAGCAGACGTGACTTTTCACTTTTCACTTTTTACTTCTATCCTACGGTCGCCAGTCGGGCATGCGTTCTTGCACGGCCGTGTTGGTCAACTGTATCGAGCCACCCCCCTCAAGCGGCGTCATCCACAAATCACGATTTTCATTCCCCATATCCCGATGATAAACGAGCCACTGCCCATTACTCGACCATGCTGGATAAAAATCCAGCCCATTCGCCGCAGTAATCGGGCGTAAATCAGAGCCATCTGGCCGCACCACATAAATACGCCAGCCCCCGTCGCGGCTGGTATGAAAAGCAATCCATTCCCCATCTGGCGACCACACCCCAAACTGAGACGTGCCTGCCCCGGTGGTAATTTGCCGAGCGTTGCTCCCATCCGCATTCATCACAAATAGCTCCTGTCCATCGTTGTCCGTTTCGGCATGATAGACGAGGCGCGCGCCGTCGGGCGACCACGCGGGGCCAAATTCGTTGCGGTCGCTCGTGGTGGTGAGCCGCGTCAGGCCAGAGCCGTCTACGTTAATGACAAAAATATCGAACTGATTGCCTCCTTCGCGGTTGGAGTGAAAGGCGAGGCGCGTGCCGTCGGGTGACCAGTGGGGGAAGCTATTATCGGCTGGACTGTTGGTGACGTTAACGGGATTGGAGCCGTCCGCGTTCATGACAAAAATTTGCCATGTGCCGCGCAGGGAATGATAGGCGATTTTTGTGCCGTCGGGCGACCAGACGGGACGAAAATCGTCGTTGGTGTGGGTGGTGAGGCGTCGCTCGGAGCCGTCAGCGGTCATGAGGTAAATGTCGTACTTGCCGCCCCGTTCAGCGGCGTAGGCCAGCAAGCCTTGTCCACCGCCGAGGGTAGTCAGTTCCTCTTGGTCAAGCTGGATAATTTGGGCAGGCAGGGTGGGGGAGGAGCCGCCCGGGGCTTGGGCATCGCTGGGCAGGGTGACGGTGGGGGCGAGTTGCCCCGCGCCGCCGCCTGTTTCGCCAGCGGACAGGGGCAGGAGTTCGGGGGAGAGGGTCGGCGGGTTGCTGAGGCTAAGGCCGGGTTCGTTGTTATCATTGCCGGCGGTGAGGATAGGCAGGAGGTTCCAGAGGGTGAGCAGGCTGAGGCCGACGCAAAAGAAGAGAACCACGGCCGTGGTGCCAAACCATTTCCCCCAGCCAGAAGCACGGGCTGGTTCCTCTGGCCGTAATTCTTGCTCCTGCTCCGGCCAAGATTCGGCCATCGTGGCCGTCGTCGTGGGGTAATCAGCGGTAATGGGCGGGGCAGGTATAGCGACGGGGCGCACCGGGGCAACGACCACCGTATCAGACGCATGTCGCCCGAGTACCTCCGTAAACGCTTGAGCCAACGCCCCTGCCGTTTGAAACCGCTCTGTGGGTTGCTTGGCTAAGGCGCGGTACAGCACGGGGTCAAAGGTGGGAGAAAGGGCGGGATTCACGGCCGAGGGGCGGGGAATATCGTTATAAACGTGCTGGTACAAAATCGAATCAGACGTATCGGCGTTGTAAGGCACACGGCCAGTCAACATCTCGAACAGCACCACGCCCATCTGGTACACATCCGTTTGCGAGACGAGCGGCAACCCTTGCGCCTGCTCGGGAGCCATGTAGCGCGGCGAACCAATGACGGTCAGGGTGTGGGTGCGGTCGGTCGAGCGAGCAATGCCAAAGTCGGCCAGATAGGGTGCGCCCTCTTCGTCGAACAAAATATTGCCCGGCTTGATGTCGCGGTGGACGATATGGTGCGAGTGGGCTTTGTCGAGCGCGGCGCAGATGCGGCGCAAAATGCCGCCGATTTGCTCAATGGTCAGCGGTCGCAAGCGCATGCGTTCCTTGAGCGAACCGCCCAGCATGAGGCGCATGACCAGATAGGGCTGGCCTTCATGTTCGCCATAGTCATAAACGGGCACAATGGCGCGATGCTCGAGTCCAGCGACGACTTGCGCCTCGCGCTCGAATTGGGCGCGGGCGGTGGCGTCGGTCAGGGAATGTTCGTGCATCATTTTGATGGCGACATCCCGCCGAAAGCGGGGGTCGTAGGCGCGATACACAGTGGCCATGCCGCCTGTGCCGATAATTTCTTGGACGTGGTAGAGTCCGATTTGGGTTGGTTTCATAGCAGCAATTCTAAATCTGAAATTTACTTGATAAAATGACTATTTCTGTTCACGGTGACAAGTTCAACTCTAGCCCGTCAAGCATAAACTCAAACAGGGCTTCCCAACTTTCAAAAACGATGTAAGTGAGTAAGGCTTGCAAA
>JBGTIZ010000335.1:0-14892 GCA_041745395.1 Promineifilaceae bacterium (SeqCode)
AGGGTGTGAAACTTACTGAAAAAGAGATGGATCTACTTGAGGAACGCTTTGAACGCTTGGATGGTTTAGGAAAATGGTTTGTGCTTATCAAGCCTCAGACTAAAACCTTGTCCGTATAGTTATTTATTTTCGTTGGCCTAAATGTGTACGATGATGAAACTCGGAATTCAATTGTTGCCCTGAAAAATGAGATAAACGCAGATATTGCTACTGGGCACTGGTTCAGTTAAGTGGGATTTGAACAAAAGGAAGAAATGAGCGAAAACTCTAAACTCAAAGACCAATTTGAGTAAGGAGATCGACATGACTTTCGATTTGTTCAAATCCCTATGTCCAGAATGTTACACCGATCATTCAAAAGTGCATGCCACATATGTCGTGCAGAATGGAGAAGAACGCCAGATAAGGCATTGCCTCAACTGTGGGCATTACTTTTCGGAAACAAGCGGCACACCCTTGGCAGGTTTGCGAACGCCATTGAGCCGCATCCAACAAATCTTAACAGCGATCCACGAAGGATTAAGCATCAATGCGATTTCTCGGATATTCAACGTGTCCAAGAATACCATCTACAATTGGGAAGAGCGTCTGTCGCATCTAAAGCCAGTGCTTTTGATATATAGTTTGTGCCATCAGTTTCTGCAACAGGTGCTAGAAGGTGATGAACTCTACACTAAAGTTCATCACAACCGACCCCCTTCTGAATCAGAGGGGTGGACGATAGTCATCATGGAGCGAGCCAGCCGTTTCCTCTGGGCGCTCCAGTGTGGTCAGCGAGATGAAGAACTCTTTTTGGAAGCGATTGATGCTATCTGTCAAGTGATTGAACAAACGGAAGATTTGACTCTGCTCACCGACGGCGAACGACGTTATGGCAACTTGCTGTTCACCGCCTGTTGGCAAGCACTCTACACTGGTAAGCCTGGCCGACCAGCACACACCTTACCTGAAGGGGTGAAAGTGCGACTAAAGAATAAAGGCGCGAAAGGCGAGTCGAAGCGTCCCAAGTATGAAGCTCCGCAACCTGAGCATCCTGAGACGAAGCAGGATTTACCCAACACGGCAATTCACGCCAATCATCTCGAAGCGTTTAACAGTGCCTTGCGGCGAAAATTGGCTTGTTTTCGTCGCCGAACCAATACTTATGCTAAATTGAAAACGGCTTTGCAGCGTCGCCTTGATGTCCATTGGTTGATACATAACTTTATTCGACCACATTTTACGACCAAGGTAGTCCCAGCTGTAGCTTTAGGCATCTTTGATTCTGAATTATCTTGGGCACAATTGTTCTCCATTCAGACCTTCCCATTCAACTGAACCAGTGCCCTCCCCGTAACACCCCCCCACAACACTTTGCTGTCTACACGGCCGTGTTTCCCCGCGTGAGTTCAACATGCCTTTCCCCCCCACATTTTACGGAGGAGTGGGCGCTCAAGGAGCAGGAAGGGGAAGGTTGGTACTGATAGATACACGGCCGTGGGCATGATACAATAAGCTGGATATTCAACCTCCTTTCATACAATACTTAGGCTCACAGGCCAACCATGAAACAACAGCTCGTTCGCTTTGTTGGTAAAATACCCTTACAGGCTATTTTTATCATCCCCTTTGTACTGCAGATTGTCTTCATTGTAGGCATCATAGGCTACATCTCCTTTCGCAACGGACAACAAGCCATAGACACCCTCGTGGCCGAACTCCAAGACGAAATCTCCCAGCGCATCGAAGAGCGGCTGAACCAATATTTAGCCACCCCTCACCTGCTCAACAAAATCCAAGCGCATGCCTTCGCCTCAGGGCAACTCCCCGTAGATGACCCCGCTCAGTTAAACCCCTACTTCTGGCAAAATCTAGCCGTGTTTTCTGACCTAAACGCCACTTTTTTTGGCACGGTGGAGGGCGTCATGGTTGGCTCTCGCCGTCTGGAGAGCGGCTTAGAAGTGATGTTCGCTGGCCCCGAAACGGAGCAAATCTTAGCCTATTATGAGCCAGACGAAGGGGGAATGCCGGGCCGTTTCTTGAGTGACGCCCCCAATTATGACCCCCGCCAGCGTGACTGGTACACCCAAGCGGTCACGCTGGGTACAGCCCATTGGAGTCCCATTTATCTCGATTTTCAAACGGGCATGTTGGTCATCACGGCCGCGCAACCCGTGTATGACCGCCAAGGCGACCTGCTCGGCGTGCTGGGCAGTGCCTTTCAGTTTGAGCAGGTCAATGATTTTTTGGAAAGTCTGGAAATTGGACAAAATGGGCAGACTTTTATCATGGATCGCACGGGTTTGCTGGTCACTTCTTCCACCGACGCGCCCATTGCGCGGTCAAATAGGGGGAGCTTGACACGTTTGCTGGCGAGGGAAAGTGAGGACGAAATTGAGCGCGAGACGGCCCAATTTTTGCAGACCATCTTTGGCGATATATCTCAGATAACAGATAGCCATAATTTGCTGATGTTGCTGGGCAGGCAAAATTACTATGTGCGCGTTACGCCGATTCGTGACAACTTTGGCCTTGATTGGCTGGTAGTGGTGACGATTCCGGCCAGCGATTTTACGGCCGAGATAGAAGCCAGCCGGCGCACAACGCAGGCCGTGATTTTGCTTTCGCTGTTAGGCGCGATTTTTATTGGCGTGGTCACCACCCGTTGGGTGACACGGCCGTTGCGTCAATTGCGCGACGCCGCCCTTGCTTTTTCAGAGGGGGAGTGGGAGGAACGGGTCACGACGATTGAGCGTGAAGATGAGCTGGGTCTGCTAGCCAACACCTTTAACCAGATGGCCGACGAGCTTCAGGCGTCATTTACCGTTTTGCAAGTGAGCCAAGCGCGATATGAAAGCATGTTTAACTATGTGCCCATCATGCTTTTTGAAGCGGATTACACGGTCTGCCGCCAGATGGTAGCGCGGTTGCAGGCGGAAGGGGTGCATGATTGGGAAGCTTATTTCCATACCAATCCAATGGTGTTGCAGGCGTGTGCGCAGGGCATCAAAATTTTGGCCGCTAACCAAACTGTAGCGGATACATTTGGCATTGAAGTGGATTATTTGCGAACCACGTTAGACCAGTTGGGCGACAGCAATCTGCATGCGGTGGTGCGGCACAATATACTGGCTTTTATCGCGGGGGAAACGCAGTTTGAGACAGAAGTGAGGATACAGAACGCCTACGGCCGTGAGCAAACCCTCTTTGTACGCCTGGCCCTTGTGCCCGGTCATGAAGAAGATTGGGGGCGCGTGCTTATCTCCGCCGAAGACATCACCCACCGCCTTGAAATGGACGAAGCCCTGCGCGAGAGTGAACAACGCTTGAAACGGGCGCAACAGATGGGGCGCATTGGCGACTGGGAATATGACCTGAATCTGAAAGAAGTCTCGTGGTCAGAGGAAGTATTTCGTCTGTATGAACGACCTTATGAGCAGGATGCACCTAGCTATGAAGATTTGCTGTGGCAATACATAGTGGAAGAAGACCAGTCGCGCTTGCATCAGCAGGTGGAGGCGGCTATTGCGACGGGTCAGCAGTCGCTAGATCATTATCGGGTTCTGCTTCCGTCGGGGCGCACGGTGCATCATGCGAGCCGTATGCAGGCGGTGCGGGATAAACACGGCCGTGTGTCCAAACTAACGGGCATCGTCCAAGACATCACCGACCGCGTCTTGCTCGAGAAGCGCGTGCAAAGCCAAGAGCGACTCGCGGCCGTGGGGCAACTCGCCGCCGGTATCGCCCACGACTTCAACAACATCCTCTCCAGCATCAGCCTCTACAGCGACCTCTTGCTCCGCACCCTGCCCGATTTATCACCCAAAAACGAAAAACGGCTCAAAACAATCGCCCACCAAGCGGGGCGCGCCAGCCAGCTTATCCAGCAAATCCTCGATTTCAGCCGACAATCCCCTCTTCAGCGCACCCTCATGAACATTCTGCCCGCCCTGCAAGAGCTAGTAGACCTGCTCCAGCGCACCCTGCCCGAAAACATCACCCTCACGTTTATCCACGACCAAGATAGCTATGTGGCTGAAATTGACGCCACGCGCTTCCAGCAAATCTTTATGAACCTTGCCGTGAATGCGCGGGACGTCATGCCCGACGGCGGCAAGCTGACCTTCGCCCTCGCGCCGCTCACCCTGAGCCAGCATGATGAACCGCCCGTGGCCGATATGGAGCCGGGGGAATGGATTCAAATTAAAGTGTCGGACACGGGCGCGGGCATTGCTAAGGATGTGTTGCCCCATATTTTCGAGCCATTTTTTACCACCAAAGAGACGGGTAAAGGCACAGGTCTCGGTTTGGCGCAGGTTTATGGTGTGGTTTTGCAATTTGCTGGTTTTATCACGGTGGACAGCGTGGCGGATGGGGGTACGACTTTCACGATTTATCTGCCCCGTTTGTTTGACACCTTTGTGTCTCAGATAACGCATGTGGAGGATGTGATTGTCGCTGGGCAGGGGAAGACGATTCTCGTGGTGGAGGATGATGATACGGCGCGTGAGGCGATTGTCACGGCCTTGGAGTCATTGGATTATCGTTTATTGGTGGCGCGACACGGCCGTGAGGCGTTGACTATCATTCAGCATGGCGACATGCCCATCGACATGATCCTGAGCGACATGCTCATGCCCGAAATGAGCGGTATTGAGCTAGTGCGCCGCCTGCGGCAGATGGGGTACACCATCCCCGTCGTCATTTTATCTGGCTATCTATTAGAAGATGACCTAGAAACGATGCAAGAATTACAGGTCACGGGCTGGCTCAACAAGCCGCCCAACTTAAACCAGCTAGCCGCCCTAATTCAGCAGGGTCTAGCGAAACAGCCTCAGACCTGAACAAACTGCGACGGTATCATGTGTCACGTGTCATGTATCACGTACTTTTTTCTCTGGACGTGGCTTGTATAGCCAAGAAATGGACGAATAGTGACCCGAGAGGCTTCATTTACCATTAGCTATTCACTATTCACCATTTACAATTCAAAATAATCACGACTCTCTCGTGAATTCGAGCAGAAGAAGCTTAATTGGTAAGCGTTCAGCTAGTCAGCCATCTGAACTGCGTGCCAACCGCGCTTGTTTGAGTTTAACAGACGCCTTTCAGACCATTGGTTTGCTCAAATATGACCAAACGATGTTGCGAGAAGAAAGCTGAAATGCTGACAGGCTGAGATGCTGAACGGCTACATCCCAAGATCCATTTTTCAAAAGAGGCGTGAATTTGGGGGATGAAAATGTTGACACATTTTGGAGATTAGGCTATTATCTAACTAGCTCCCATATAGGCTCCGAGACGTCGCACTACTGGTGCCCGCCAGGCGGCGTCTCACTAGGCTCCCACCCGAGGTGGTGTCCGAATTTTCGGACACCACCATTTTTTTTGCCTGTTGGCTGAAAGCCTAAATGAACAATGAACAAAAGGGTGCTTCGCACCTCGCCCCTTGCACCTAAATGGCGCGGTACATGGCTTGGGGGGTGGCGGGGCAGGCGGTGGTAAATTGGACGGAGGTTTGCACGGTGGGGGGCACGGCCGTGCGCTCGATAGGTTCAAAACCGAGGCGGGGGAAGAAGTCGGCGGCGGTTTCGGTGAGCAGGTACACGGCCGTGTAGCCTCGCTCACACGCCAGTTCCAGAGCCGCTTCCGTCAGGGTGTGCCCAAGGCCACTGCCGCGCTGGCTGGGCGCCACAACGACAGAGCGCAGGAGGGCGTCGGGCGGGTAGGTTTCGAGGGCGGCGAAACCGACGGCCTGTCCGTCTACATGAGCGACCACGGCCGTGGGGAGTGCTTCAGCCAGCCCGTCCAGCGGCAGATTGGCTTGGGTGAGCAACGCGCTTATCGTGGGGAGGTCGCCCGGCTGGGCGGGGGTGATGGTGTTGGTGTGCACGGTCATGATGTTTAAACCTCATTGCCACGGCCGCTTGGCAAAAGCCAAACGGCCGTGGCTAAAATGTTAAAACTGGCGGCTCCACTCCTGCGGCCAACGTTCCACAACCACTTTGGTCTGCGTGAAAAACTCAACGGCGTGATTCCCTTGCCCGTGCAACGTACCAAAAAAGCTCTCTTTCCAGCCGCTAAAGGGGAAGAAAGCCATCGGGGCGGCCACGCCAATGTTGATACCAATATTGCCCGCGTCCGCCTCATAGCGGAACTGACGCGCCGCCGCGCCACTGCTGGTAAAGAGGCAGGCCATGTTGCCATACTGCCCACTGTTGACTAGGGCAATCGCCTCATCAATGCTGTTGACGTGCATCAAACTGAGCACGGGGCCAAAGATTTCTGTGCGGGCGGTCTGGCTACCGGGGGCGACATCGGCCAAGATGGTGGGGCGCACAAAATGGCCGTTTTCGTAGCCAGATATAGCGGGATGGCGTCCATCTACCAGCAGGCTGGCGCCTTCGTCCGCTCCTTTTTGGATGAGGGTGTGGACGCGCTCTTGACTGGTGGCGTTGATGACCGGCCCCATCTGCGCCGTTTCGTCGAGGCCGTAGCCGACGATGCGCTGGGTGGCCGCGTCCGCTATCGCTTCGGTGAAGCTGTGGCGGGCATTGCCCACGGTGATAGCCAGGGAGGCGGCCAGACAGCGTTGCCCCGCACAGCCAAAGGCGGAGTCGGCGGCGATGCGAGTGGTCATTTCCATGTCGGCGTCGGGCAGAATGATGAGCGGGTTTTTGGCGCCGCCCTGGGCTTGGACGCGCTTGCCGTTGGCCGCACCTCGGGCGTAGATGTATTTGGCCACGGCCGTGGAGCCGACAAAACTAATCGCCCGCACCTCGGGATGGTCGAGCAGGGCATCCACCGCTTCCTTGCCCCCGTTGACCAAATTCAGCACCCCGGCGGGTAAATCCAACTGCTCAAACAGCTCAAAAATGCGCTTCATCGTCAGGGGCACGCGCTCAGACGGCTTGACCACGACCGTGTTGCCGGTGGCGATGGCGTAGGGTAGGAACCAGAACGGGATCATGCCGGGGAAGTTGAAGGGGGCAATGATGGCGCAGACGCCCACGGGCTGGCGAATCATCAGTTCGTCTATGCCGCTGGCGATGTCTTCGGCGAACTGCCCGAGGCTCATCATGGGGATGCCGCAGGCGACTTCGACGTTTTCGATGGCGCGGCGCATCTCCCCGCGTGATTCGCCGATGGTTTTGCCGCATTCGAGGGTGATGGTGCGGGCTATCTCTTCAAAGTTTTCTTCGAGCAGTTGCTTCATATGGAAGAGGTATTGGATTCTGCTGGTGGCGGGGGTGCGTCGCCAGTCGGTCAAGGCTCTAGCGGCTGATTCCACGGCCGTGTCCACATCCTGCCCCGACGAGAGCGGCACTTGGGCCAGCGTCTCGGCGGTGGCGGGGTTGAGGACGGGCAGGGTTTCACTGCTGGTAGCGGCTTGCCAGCTACCATTGATATAGTTGGGAAGTTGTTGCATGAGGTTAGGTTCCTTTGGTTTGTTGGTTTGTTGGTTTGTTGGTTGGTGTCAGTTTTCAGTAATCAGTGACCAGTAATCAGTCCGGTTCAACTCTGACAAGCCCGACTGAATACTGAATACTGTCCTCTGATTACTTGTAGCAGTTAGCTGTCGTCACCAATCCAGCTATCGTAGCCGTCTTCGAGCATGTGGTAACGGCCGTGTGCCCAACGATAAAAGCTGTCAAAGTCTGTGAGTTGCTGGTCTTCTACGATGACCACAATGCCCGCTTCGACAAGGCGACGGATTTCGCGCAGGTTTTCCACGAGGCTACCCCACTCCTCGGGGCGGTCGTTGGCTCCTCGGGAGTCGTAGAGCGGGTCTAGTTTTTGCAGTTCCACGGCCGTGATGGCGTGTTGGCGAATCGGCACATGCAGGGCAATACCGCTACTGTGCAGAGCCAGCGCAAACGCTTCGTCTGTGCTGAGCAACTGCTTGAACAAAGCGTCGTGCAGGCCAAAGAAGGGGGTCGGCCAGCCCTGCGCTTTGGCCCATGCTTTAAGCTGTTTTTTGTCGGGCCAACTGATTTGTAACATGCCGAGTTGGTGGGCGCGTTGGGCGCGTTCACGGTCTGAGGGGGCGGCTGGTTCGGTCGCCCAAGAGGGGAGGGGGTGAGGTGGGTTCATGGTTTTTTTGGGGGAGAGGGTTAGCGTCGCCCAAAGTGGACACGGATGCCACTCTTGGGGCGAGGGACAGGGATGCGGGTCATGGTCAGGTCTTGGTCGGGCAGAAGCTCCCAACTGTAGTCGCGGAGCAGGATGGCGAGGGTGACGTACATCTCGGCCAAGGCGAAGCTTTGCCCCAAGCAAACGCGAGGGCCACCCCCGAAGGGAATGAAGTTGTGTTTGTGATTTTTTTGCTCCTGGCGCGGCTCTGTCCAGCGGCTGGGGTCAAATTTTTCGGGAGCCGTCCAGACGGTGTCGTTATTATGTGTGCCGGCAATGCCGAGGCTGATAACCCACCCTTGGGGGATACGGTAGCCGCCAAAGCTGACATCTTCGTTCATTTCGCGGAAGGCACCGGCGATGGGGGTGATGTGGCGTAAGCCTTCGTTGATGAGGTTGGTGAGATGGGGGAGTTTTTTGAGTTCGTCGAGTTGCAGGGGGGCTTGCTGGGTGATGTCCACGGCCGTGTCTATCTCCTCCTGCACCTCTGCCCACACTTCAGGATGTTGCGCCAGAAGCAACATCAAATTCGAGAGAGCCGTCACCGTCGTATCATGCCCTGCAAAAAAGAGCAGTTGCACCTCATCCACCAACGCCTCCGTGCTAAGCGGCTGGCCTTGCTCATCCCGAATGGAAAAGAGCGAGCCGAGCATATCCTCAGGCTGTTCCGCCAGCTTTTGCCGCGCCACGATAACGCGCCGAATCTCCGCCCGCATATCGTTGCCCGCCTTGACCGCTTTGCCAAACGTCGTCCACGGTAGCTTAAACGGAAGCGCAAACAGCCCCGCTGTCCATGTCCGAAAGAGGCCGCTCAGATAAGGGATATTCACATCACTATTTGTGCCCATGATGAGCGCGACCGCCACCTCAAAAACGAGGCCGCGCATCTGAGTAAACACCACCGTTTCGCCCGACAGTTCGGCCCATGCTTGCAAATGTTGCTCGGTAATGGCTTCGATAGTGGGGGCAAACGCCCGCATATTGCTATGCTTGAAGTGAGGCATCAACTGCTGGCGGCGCGTTCTATGCTCATCTCCTACCAGCATCGTGACGGATTGCGGCCCCAAAAGCTGGCGGGTGTTGCTGTTCCATTTGTTTTGCAAATATTTGTTTTCCCCCTGAAAAATCCAGCCGTTGACGTCGGGGTCAAAGACGTAGACGGTGTTGGCGCCCAGCAGGTTGACGTAGAAGACATCGCCAAATTTTTGGCGTTGTGCATTCAGGAATTCGCGGGGGCCGCGCACAAAGTCGAGGGTGTGGCCGATGAGCGGCCAGCCGTTGCTTCCAGGGGGCAGGGGGAGGGTGGTTATATCTGTTTGGGTTGAACTGGTCATATGCATACTCCTATGGTTGGTGTGCGGTGAGCCATTACGGTTGGATTTGATGTGCATAGTTTAGCCTATAATGAAGGCAGACCCCAAGCAAGTGGGCGTCATTTTTGGGAGAAGCGCGAAACAAAAAGTGGCTCAATCTTCAAGATTGAACCACTTTTGCCACTGGACTTGGCAATCAGGGTAGAGCGTAGCAGTTCCCCGTGCTGTGGAATAAGAGGGGGAACACAAGCAGGGAGGCTGATGGGTCGGCCACCTACAGCGACGGTCGTGCCTAACACAATTCACCCTTCATTCATCTAACCTTGGCCTAGGCTACCCACTTTGCTATGCTGGTATAGCGTGGGGCGCATCGTCGCTAACATCGTTTTCCCTCACCACCTCACAAAAATACCTTCAGCGAGTGTTCACGAATCGCTCTGGATGAAAAATGCCGGGGGAGGAATAGAGGTTATGATACCGATAAAGAAAATATTCACTATTTTTATTATTGCTGTATGTCTTACCACGGCCTGCAATCCATCTGTTGCCATTCCTACGCCTTTTGCCGAACCCACACGGCTAATGTCCTTGCTTGTTGGCACACTTACCGAAGAAGCGGGTTGCTGGCGCGTTACCAGCGAAGACAGTGGCACGAGCTACTTGATGGCATGGCCCCCCGATTTTAAGGTAGAAACCACGGCCAATGCTGTATTTGTTGTGGATGCTGATAACCAAAACGTGACCTTGCCTATTGGGGCAAAGGTACGCATCGATGGGGGTGAGGTACATTCCACCATTTTTTTGTCAGAGCCAGTACAACAAGCCTTGCCTTCTCATTGTGTTGGCCCCTATTGGGTGGTTGGCAGAAGCGTCGGCCTTGTTGAAAAATCCCCAGCGGATGAATAGCCGCCTACCCTCTAACCAACTGGCTTAAGTGCTCTTGTGGTATCTTCTCAAAAATCTGGGGTAGAAACTCCCAGCACTCGGCGGAAGTCAATGAATCGCTCTGGATAAAAAGTGCTGGGAGAGAAATCCCACCGATATTCTGGGAAGATACCCGTTCGTTAATGAAGGGAGACCCCAAGCAAGCGAGCGGCATTTGGGGGAGAAGCACAAAACAAAAAGTGAGAAGCCATTGGTGACACCAACGACTTCTCACTTTTTGTTTTGCCAGTAACGCTCTTGAGGGCTGAGTCTATCGAAGCGAAGCCCGCCCTTTGGCCTGCGACAAGCTCAGGCAACGGGCTTGTCGGTTAGTAGTCACCTTTTTGCGTTGCCTAGAGTGGCTCAATCTTTAAGATTGAACCACTCAGGCTATCGGACTGGCCGATTAGGGCAGGCTGTAGCAGTTCCCCGTGCCTTGGATGACGGAGTGGTCAGGGTTGGCGACCAAGATGCACAGTTGGGTGGCACTGGGTGGGCGGTCAGCGGGGCCATACTCCGTGAAGGGGCTGGGGCCGGCGTACACTTTCCACGGGCCACTGCCCGGCACGCCCGCCTGCGCGGGGGGCACGGTGTCGAAGAAGAAGTGGACGTGCTGGCCGGGCATGGCGGGGGTGTAACCATAGGTCTGGAAATTGACCGCATATTGCGTGCCCATCATGGAAATACCGGTGATGCGGGCGGACAGTTGGGGCTTGACCGCCAGGGGCAGGTAAAGCGTGTACGCTTTTGTGCTAAGAAGGTAGGTGGTCAGGCGGGGCATTTCTACCGCGCAGGTGACGGTCGCTTGGCTGGGGGAGGTAGTGCAACTGACCCCTTCGTTTTGCCAAGCATCATCCGCCCAGTAGGAGAGGGTGAGCGCGTTGGGGTTCACGCCGTCCATTTCAAGCTGGGTGGGGCTGTAGCTGATGGTCATGTAGGCGGTGGCATAGAGCTGGTAGTCGGTCAGCAGGTTGTTGTCCTGATACGCATCGAGCTGGAAAGCACGGCCGTGGTAAGGCAAATCACCCAAGTTGGGGGGCGGGCTGAGTTCGTCATAGGTGACGATGGTGTCCGCAAAAACCGAGCCGCCGGGGAAGCGGAGCTGGCTGGTCTGCCCCATATGGCTATAGCTGAGCGTGCGGGTCATGACGGGAGTCAGCTTGACTTGGGCATCGACGATGCGGGTGTGGATGGGGGCGTTGTTTTCAGCCATGTAGCCGCCGTCAGCGGTGACGCTGTAATCATTGTTGACCACGTCGCTCATGGCGCTGGCGGTGAAGCTGACCACGGCCGTGTGTCCAAACCCCGGCAACTCAGAAATATTCCACTGCACCTCATTGCCCATCACCATCCCCCCGCTCAGATGGGTTGCCCCACTGGGGAGCATATCCCGCACCAGCAGATTCGTGGCGGTCATGGCGCCGCTGTTGGTGATGGTGAGGGTGTAGGTGAAGGGTTGCCCCACCACGGCCGTGGCGGGAGCCATCTTCACAATCGCCAAGTCTGGATTCGGCCCCGTGCTGATGTCTATGGTGTGATAATCTGCCCCAAAACCACCGCAATTCTCGACGGCTACCTCGACCACTTGTTGCCCTGCTTCCGACCAGCGATAAGTGGCTTCGTCCGTGCCTTGGCCGCTCAGCGGGGTGGGACTCCAGGTGTAGGTGAACGGCGTGGTGGCGTTGATGGGCATCACGGCCGTGGTAAAGCTGTACTCGGTGTCGGTCAACCCCATGCCCGGGCCGCTCAGATAGACATTGTCCACGGCCGTGGGGCAACCTGCGGGCAAAATATAGAAGATGCCCAACACGTCATCTTTCTGGAGGTTGCCAAACTCATCCAGCGGTGTTTCGCTATCTACCTCGAACTCAATGTTGTATTGGCCGACCATGGCGGGGTCAAAACTAACGGTGGCGGTCATCACGGCCGTGCGGCCAGACCCCGCAAACGCACTTTCGGCCATATGCACCGTGACCACCCCCGGCATCACCAAATCAGGGCCAGCACCGGGCACACCCTCACGCGGACTTTCGTCCAAATCCTCTTCCTCAGGCGGCACGCTCCCCGCCGTCTCTTCCATCAGGCGGAACGTACTGCTCGGGAACTCCGCTTCAGGGTCATTGGGACGCTCCACCACCCGCAACCAGAGCGCGACCGCGCCACTGTCGGGGTCACGCAGGCGCATATCCATCCGTTGCATCGTGCGCCATGAATCCGTTGGATGTGTCCAACTCATCACAATGGTGTGCTGGATATTTGCCTCAAAGCTGGTGCCTGACGAGGGCGAAACCAACTCGCTCTCCCCCAAGAATGGCACGCGCACGCTGAACGGATAGTTGGCGGATGTGCCCCCCCCGGGAGCCGGATTGCGCACGGATATAAACGCCAAGCGGGGCGGGAGGGGCACGACATTGATGTCACTGCCGCGCACGCGAATATAAATCAGGTTGGGACTGCTATAAAACTTGGAGCGCAACTGCCCATTCCAGCGCACTTGGGAATCGGGCAGGAACCCTTGCCCATAAATCGCTACCCAAAAATCAGAGCCAAACGGCGTGGCCGTCGCGGCACTGGGGCTGAGGCTGGTAATACTGGGCACGGGGTTCAGGGGAACCGTATTGCTGGTGACCTGCAACTGATAATTGCCTGTCCCCACCACGCCCCGGATGCGAATCACATATCGTCCGCTCTGGGGCAAAAGATACCCGTTGATTAAGGCGTTGGAGCCGCCGCCACCATTGGCGTTAAAGGCGACGCGGTTGTTGTTAGGGCTGTATAGCTCCACAAACGGATTAACTGTGCCGCTGGTGCGGTTCACGCTCACCGTTATTCTGTCCCCCGCCTGCCCAAAGAAATAATAATTGTCCACATCGCTGGCGGGATTGATACTGCCGTTCAGGGTTTGATTGATTCCCACGACCCGAAAATCATCGGCATCACAGGTGATGAGACTGCACACAGCCAAAAACGCATCGAGGCGACGTTTGGTAACGGAGCCAGCGGGCTGATTGCGATTGGGGTCGGGCGGCCGATTATCGGTGATAAAGGGGCCGGTACTGGTCAGGGCCGTGTTGATTTGGGTGAGCGTGGCGTTGGAGCGAGCCTGCCGCAGAAGGGCAATAACGCCCGCTACATGGGGCGCGGCCATAGATGTGCCGCTCTTGTAGTCACGGGGCGGGGGGTTGCCCGTGCCCGGCACGGCCGCGTAAATATTGACCCCCGGTGCGAAAAGCGTCGTGTAGTTGGCAATGTTAGAGAAAGCACCAATGGCGTCATTTTTATCACTAGCGGCGACGCTAATCACGCCCGTGATACAGCCGGGGCTACCCATCGCGTTGCGATAATAACGGTTGCCCGCCGTGGCTACCACGGCAATGTTGGCACTGCGCACCAAATCCGTGGCGGTGCGATAAGCGTTGTTGGCATTGTTGCAGGCGGTGGCACTGGTGAATTGACCACTGCCCAAGCTCATATTCACGGAGGCGATGTTATAGGTGTTGCGGAGGGCGTAAACGCGATTGAGCGCGGCAATAATGTCTCCCCCCGTGCTGGTAATACAAGGGCTGGTGCGCCCCAGATTGGTGCAATAGCTTTGGTTGTTGATAACCCGAAAAACTTGGATAGCAATAATGTTGGCGTCTGGAGCCACCCCCACGGCCGTGGCCGCGACATGTGTGCCGTGGTCGCAACCCCCTCCGTTTAGGCAAGGGCCGCTCGAGTTGATATTGGTCGAACTGCTGGCCCCACCCGGACAAGTGGAAACGGCACTGATGCTGTTATCGGGCGTGGAGTAACAAGCCCCCGAGACGACGCGCCCCGCTAAATCTGGGTGAAAACGATCCACGCCGCTGTCAATAATGGCGATGGTTTGTCCCGCCCCCGTGTAGGCCGCAATGTGGTTATAGTCAGCCCGAATGAGGTTGACGCTTTGGAATAGCTCAATGTCTACCTCGTCATTTTCCTCCACAAAAGTGACGGCGGGGTCAGCCGTGAGCATTGCTAGGCCAGCCGGCGTCGTGTTCAGCGTGACTAGGGCTAGATACTCATAGGTGTGCAAAATCTCAAACGGCACGCGCTGTTTTTCCAGCCGCGCCAGCAACGCTTCACGCTCTTGGGCGATGGCGGCCATGCGGGCGTCATCATCAAGCTGGTCTAAATGGGGCGTATCGAAGCCGAGGATAACCGATTCCGTTTTCTCGAGATTAGCTGTGGTGCTGAGCGTGGGAAAAGGTGTAGGTGGGTACTGGATCACAAGCAGGGCAAGGGCGAACAGGGTGGCGGTCAGAGCCAACAGTTGCAGACTGTATTTCATGAGGTTCCTCCAAGCGGTGTGATTGGGTAAGGCAGAGATGATAGATGCGACTTGAGGTAAGCGAGTAAGAAGTAAGACGTGAAAAGTAAGAAGTGGGCGACTGGTTGCCCAGCCACTTTTTACTGTTTCGAATGACTTTCAGTGCGCTTAAGCGTATTGATAGTGAAAGCTATGGACTTTTAGTCCCTCAGCTTTCAGTCGGTGCGAAAGTCACCGAAGGCACTTTAGTGC
>JBGTIZ010000336.1:0-8425 GCA_041745395.1 Promineifilaceae bacterium (SeqCode)
TTCATCTTTTGCAGTAGGCCGAAGGTGAGTGGTATTTGGTCTACATTTTCTATTTGCGTATCGATATTGTTGAGATTTGTCATAATATGGCAGGTATACCATATTTGACTTTATTCGCAGAATTTAAGCGAACGTCGAGTATACGGTACTGAATTTTACTACGTCCAAGTCCAGCAATCCCATCGCTTGGGTTAAAGCTTTGTGACGGCGTATGTCTTCTGAGTTTGCTTCTATAGTTTTTGCCGTGCCGACAATTTTGCCACTCAACCACAGAATTTCTCAGAGAACCGTTTTTTCTTACCTCATCACCAAACAGACAAAAGTTAATCGAGATATTTATCCACCAGCAAGCCAAGCACATCCCGCGCCACCTTATCAATTTTGGCGGGATTAGTCATAATCGCGCCTTGCAAGCTCTGATGAACCGGCCAATCCCCCGCCCATTCATCCATCGTTTCAACCAGATAGGCGATGGCTTCCTGCGCCAGTTTTGTGTTTTTCTGCACGGTACGCACCACCATTTCTACCGTGACGGGTTCCTCTGTTTCGTGCCACACATCATAATCGGTGATGTGCGCCATGCAGGCGTAGGCGATTTCCGCCTCGGCGGCTAGAAACGCTTCGGGCGAGGTGGTCATGCCGATGATGTCCATGCCCCATTTCCGATAAAGGTTTGATTCCCCTTTGGTGCTGAAGCGGGGGCCTTCGACGGTGATAAATGTACCGCCCTGATGCACTTCGCCCCCCACAGCGCGAACGCTGTTGAACACGGCTGTGCTAAGGTGCGGCTCAAACGGCTCGGCCACGCCCACATGCGCCACCAATCCCCCTTCAAAAAAGCTCATCTGCCGCAGACCTTTGGTATTGTCATACAACTGGTCGGGCACAACGATGTGCCCCGGGGCAAATTCCTCGCGCAAGGAGCCACACGCGCTGACGGCCACGATATATTTGACGCCCAAGCTTTTGAGGGCGTAAATGTTGGCCACGTAGGGGACTTCGGAGGGGTTGTAATCATGTCCACGGCCGTGTCTGGGTAAAAACGCCACGCGACGGCCGTGCAACGTGCCGATAATCACCACATCCGACGGCTCACCAAACGGTGTATCTATTTCCCGCTCTTCCACATCCGTCAGCTCTGCCATGCCATACAGGCCACTACCACCAATAATTGCTAGTTCAATGTTTTCACTCATTAAAAATACTCCTCATGCAGGGTGCAAGGTTCATATTCAGGGCGCAAGGGACAAACTCGAACAAATATACTCTACTTGTGTATCTTCTCAAAAATTCGTGGTGGAAACCCCCGGCACTCAGCGGGAGTTAGCTAATCGCTCTGGATAAAAAGTGCCGGGGGAGAAATCTCTCCCTATATTGATGAACAAAAGCGGCTTGACACGCTCCCAGCCCCATGCTACCATCTTGGCGCAATCTACAAATCAAATAAAAACAAACAACTGTGAATCGAGCGAGTAGCTCACCAAGCGGGTTCCAGAGAGTTGACCAAATTGCTGAAAGGTCAACATCAGCGCGATGAGTGAATGGGTCGAGGAGTTGGACAAGCAAAGACAATTAACAATGAGTAATGAACAATGAACAAAAAGGGGTTGTGCCTGACAAGGCCAGCTAGATTTGTTCATTGACAATTGTTCATTGTTAATTGATTGAGTAGTTTGTTCCGGAGACGCCACCGTTATCTAGGCGCAGGTTTACGGCAACGTGAACCGCAAGAGTGAAGCTGGCTTTTTTGACTACCAAACGCGCATCACGGCGCGTTTTTTTGTACCAGCTTAAGCGGGGTGGCACCGCGAGAGACAAGTCATTTGTGACGCTCTCGTCCCTGACCAGGGATGAGGGCGTTTTTTGTTTCGCTATCAGGTGTCAACCGCCCTCCTCATGCCTCCCATCTGCTACCCACACCTGAAACTTTAGGTTTTACACTTACTGACCCAAAAAAGTGTAAGTCCTAGCCCAGCAGTCGCTACCTATTCTATGTCTGACGTCTACAAACCATCTCTCGAACAATTTCGTGACCTTGCCACGGGTGAGGTCAATTTAATCCCTGTTTATCGGGAGTTTCCGGCTGATTTGGAAACGCCTGTGTCCGTCTACCTAAAGCTGATGGACGAAATGACGCCTTCTTTTCTGCTGGAATCAGTAGAAGGGGGGGAGCAGTTGGGGCGGTACTCGTTCGTGGGGGTGAATCCACGGGGGATGATTGCTTTACACGGCCGTGAAATCACCGAATACCGTAACGGCAACCAGCGCACCTATCCGCTCGCAGAAGGGCAAGACATCCTGCATGTCCTCGAGCAAGAGCTAGACCGATTCACCCCCGCCAACATGCCCAACCTGCCCCGCTTGCGCGGCGGCGCGGTCGGCTTCTTGGGGTATGACAATGTGCGCTTTTTTGAACGGTTGCCAACCACGGCCGTGGACGTGCTGACCATCCCCGACGCCGTTTTCCTGCTGGCCGATACCCTCGTCATCTTTGACCATGCGCGACACATTCTCATGGTACTCGCCAACGCCCGCGTGCGGCGCAACGCCCAGCCCCAAGAAATAGCGGGGGCGTATGTGGGCGCGATTCAAGAAATCGAGCGCGTCTCCGAGCGGTTGCTCCGACCGCTCCCCGCCATTCCGCGCAAGCAATGGCGCACACGGCCGAGCGAAATAGACCTCACTCTAAAATCGAACAAAACCCAAGCCGATTATGAGCAAATGGTGCGCGACGCCAAAGAATACATCGCCGCCGGGGACATTTTCCAAGTGGTGCTGAGCCAGCGGTTTAGCCGCCAAACCTCGGCCCATTCGTTTGCTATTTATCGCGCCTTGCGCATGCTCAACCCGTCCCCTTATATGTTCTACTTCAGCTTCGGCCAGCTCGATTTTCAGGTGGTGGGTGCGTCGCCCGAAATCCACGTGCGGCTGGAGGATGGCGTCGCTCATCTGCGCCCCATTGCGGGCACACGGCCGCGTGGCGTCACTCACGCAGATGATTTACGGCTGGAGGCCGAGCTTTTGGCTGACCCCAAGGAACGCGCCGAGCATGTGATGCTGGTAGATTTGGGGCGGAATGACCTCGGCCGTGTCTGTCAATACGGCTCGGTGCGCGTCAAAGAGATGATGGTGGTCGAACGGTACAGCCACGTTATGCACATCGTCAGCCATGTTGAAGGCGACCTGAACGAGGATATGGACGCTTTTGCGCTGATGCGAGCCACGTTTCCCGCTGGCACGCTAAGCGGCGCACCTAAAGTCCGCGCCATGGAAATCATCGAAGAACTGGAAGGAGAACGGCGCAGTTTGTACGGTGGCGCAGTCGGCTATTTCAGCTATGATGGTTCGAGCGATACCTGTATCGCCATCCGCACGATGGTGGTCAAGGATGACACGGTGTATATGCAGGCGGGGGCGGGCATTGTGGCGGATAGTGACCCCGCTAATGAATTTGCGGAGTGTCGCAATAAGGCACAGGCGCAACTCACGGCCGTGGCCACCGCAGAAAATGGGCTATTTTAATGATCAATAGCCAATAGCTAATGGTCAATTGTCAATGAATGATCCATTCCAAACCAACCAACTAACCAACTATGACTACAAAAAAACGAGTTCTAAGCGGCATTCAACCTTCTGGCGATTTTCACCTCGGTAACTACCTCGGGGCGGTCAAAGGGTGGGTCGAACGTCAAGACGAAAAAATCAACTATTTCTGCATCGTAGACCTGCACAGCCTGACCGTGCCCCAAGAGCCGGCCACCCTGCGCAAAGCGACCCGTGAACTGGCGGCGATGCTCCTCGCTTGCGGGCTAGACCCCGACAAATCAACCCTTTTCATCCAAAGCCACGTCGTCGCCCACGTCGAAATGTGCTGGTTGCTCAACTGCATCACCCCGCTGGGCTGGCTCCAGCGCATGACCCAGTTCAAAGATAAAAGCGGTAAACAAGAGACAATTTTGGCCGGCTTGCTCGATTATCCCGTTTTACAGGCGGGGGATATTTTGCTCTATGATGCGGACGAAGTGCCCGTCGGTGAAGACCAAAAACAGCACATTGAGCTAACGCGGGACATTGCTCAGCGGTTCAACTTCCAATATGAAGAGGAGTTCTTTGTCCTGCCCGAAGTGCGAATCCCCGAGGCGGGGGCGCGGGTGATGGGGTTGGACGACCCAACCAACAAAATGTCGAAAAGCCTGAGCCATATTCGCGGCCATGCGGTGCGGCTGACGGATGACCCCAAAGAGATTATGCGCTCTTTCAAACGCGCCGTAACCGATTCGGGACGAGAGATTGTTTTCTCGGATAGTCCTGAAAAGGCGGGCGTGAACAATTTGTTGGGTATGTACAAAGCGGTGACGGGCAAAAGCAAGGCGGATGTCGAAGCGGATTTTGCGGATGCGCGGGGCTATGGCGACCTGAAGAAAGGGGTGGCCGAAGTGGTTATCGACGCGATCACGCCCATCAAGGCACGGTACGAATATCTCCTGCAAGACACGGCCGAGTTAGACCGCCTGCTCGCCCGTGGCGCCGAGCAAGCCCGCGCCCAAGCCCAGCCCAAAGTGGACCAGATGAAAGAGATTATGGGGCTGGTGCTACCGAGTTAGTTGCAAGGTGCATGGTTCAGGGTGCAGGGTGGGCTGGTAAACCAAGAAGTTCAACTTCTTTGGAGAAGTTGAACTTCTACAAACATTCATTGGCGGAAAAACTGAGATGCTAAAACATTACTTGTGGATATTGCTCATATTATTGTTGGGGTTGGTAGCATGTGGTGGTGAAGGAGAAAACACGGCCGTGCCTTCTCCCCCGCCCCTCCCCACCATCGAAATACGGTTAGACCCAACCGAAGTTCCCCCGCCGCCCGTCATCGAAACCGTGCCCAGCGATGAGCCAGCCGTGGCTCCCACTAGCCAGCCCGTCGCCGAACCCACGGCGGCTCCCGTGGTTAACCCCACAGCCGAACCAGTCGTCGCGCCCACCAGCGAACCCGTGGCCGAACCAACCAGCCAACCCGTGACAGAATCGCCCAGCGGCGGCAATGGGGAACTATTGATGCCGGGGCAAACCGCTTTGGGCACGTTGGGGGCTGGGTCACTCGTTTCTTTTCCCTATCAGGGTCAGCGTTTTAGCCCACGCCTCTTTTTTGTGCGGCCGGCTGGCTCGCTGGATGTGGAGCTACGCGCTTTTGGGGCAGGCGTGACGGCGGAGACGGTTAATCAGGCCAGCCCCGCCGTGACAACTAATTTTGGCGGCCCCGGCTTGCCTGAGATGATGGTCTATACGGCACAGGCGGATGAGGTACATTTCACGGCCGTGTCTAGCCTCAACAATACGGCTGGGGCGTTTCGCTTCTATCTGTTTGATGGGTTGACAAGGACGGGGGACACGGCCGTGCTTGAACAACTCAGCCTGCCCGCTGGGCAAACCCAAAGCTACGCCGTCACCTCCCAAAACGGCCAGCCGCTCATCGTTTTTGCCGACCCCATCGGCGCCAGCGAAGACATCGCCGTAACCGTGCGCAACAGTGACGGGAATGTGGTCAACGAAGCCAACTTTGGCGGGGGCGGCTCCGCCGAAGCCCTCTACCTGCTTCCCCTCAGCACCACCAGCTACACCGTTGAAATCAGCGAAGTGAGCGGGCAATCAGCCACGGTCAACGTGCATCTCATTGCCCTTGGCCCCGCCAATCTCGAGGAATGATGACCCCAAGGGTGACGATTTTGTGGCACGGTTTGGTCATTTTGGCGATGACTAGCTTGGTCGCCTGTGGTGGCGAGGAATTGCTCACGGAGGAGACGATGCCGACCATCGCGGCCGTGGCCATCATTCCCACGGCCACACCGACGCTGGTAGCAACCAACACGCCCATCCCGACCAACACCCCAATGCCGACTTTTACACCCACCAGCGTGGTGCAATTCGCCCCAACCAGCACGCCCACGGGGTCGCCCACGCCCCGCCCCACGCTTATTCCGTATGTGGCTCCTGGCTCGGCCGTGGCGGATGTGCTGGAACCAGGGCAAGCACGGCTCTACAATATAGACGTCACCCGCCGCGAACCGCTTTACCTGATGACCGAAGGGTCAGACGACCTAGATTTGGCTTTGGCCGTCTATGATTTTGACGTGATAACGACCGTCGCCGAGAGCAATGAGTCGCTGGGCAACTTTCTAGCCAGCAACGCCCCCGACCGACTGGTTCAGCTAAACGGCCCCAGCCTGCCCGAACTAATGATTTACACCCCTGAGCGGGACGGCACGTTTAGTATCGGCGTCGGTGGAGTAGGCGGCACAGAGGGCGCGTTTCGGCTCTATGTCTTTGACCCCATCACCCAAACGCGCCATACCAGTTTTGTGGGGGTCGAAACGGTTCCCGCTAACGGGACGCGCTCCTACAATGTCAACAGTTTTGGGCGGCGTCCCATTGCCATTTTTGCCCGCCCGCTGGACGGCAACGACGTGGCGATTGTCATCAAAAACAGTGACGGCGGCCAAATCAGCCGCGCCGATTTCGGCCGTGCTGGAGCGGCCGAGCTAACCTTCTACAAACCCGGCGGCTCCGTCCCCCTCACCATCGAAATTCAAGACGTCGGCGGCCGTGGGGGACGGGTGCAAATTATCATCGCCACACCGCGATGACAATGAGCAATGAACAAGGCGCAATGAACAATGAAAGTAAGCGTTCAGCCTCTCAAGACCTGACAGGTTTTTGAGGCATCTTTGACAGGCAACTAATCTGGTAGAAACCTGTCAGGTCTGAACAGTTACCAATGAAACAGGTTGATTATGGATGAAAACGAATTATTCCAACAGGTTAAAGAAGCTCTGCTAGAGATTGAACCGACTGGTGAGGTGCTACTCTTCGGCTCTCGTGCGCGTGGGGATGCTCACCCTGATTCTGACTGGGATTTTTTGCTCCTTGTTGAGGGTAATGTAGACCATGCCCGCCGTTTAAGAGTGTATGAGCGACTGTATACGTTAGAAGGTGAGTTAGGGTATCAGGAATCGCTGTCCGTGGTGGTGCGTAGCCAATCTGTGTGGGATAGTGATTGGTATCAGCATCAACCCTTTTACCAAAATGTAATGCAGGATGGTGTGCCTCTATGAGTTCCACACCAGACACGAAGGTTGTCATGATGAAACCCGTTGCTTTTGTTCATTGCTCATTACTCATTGTTAATTGACCCCGAGGTATTCATGGTTCTCGTTATTGATAACTACGATTCGTTTACGTACAACTTGGTGCAATATTTTGGCGAACTAGGGCAGGAAGTGCAGGTTTTCCGTAATGACCAGATTACGCTGGAAGAGATTCGCGCCCTGAAGCCTGACCATATTGTGATTAGCCCCGGGCCGGGCGACCCCGAAGATGGGGGCGTCTCGAATGAGGTGATTCGGGAGTTGGGGCCGACCACGCCTTTGCTGGGGGTTTGTTTGGGGCATCAATGTATTGGGCATGTGTTTGGGGCGAAAGTGACCCGCGCCCCGCGCCTGATGCACGGCAAAGTGTCGCCGGTGTTGCACCACGGCCGTGGTATTTTCCACAACATCCCCAACAACTTCACCGCTACCCGCTACCATTCCCTCATCGTCGAAGAGATACCCGACACGCTCGAGGTCATCGCCGTCACGGCCGAGGAAGAAGTAATGGGGTTGCGCCACAAAGCGTACCCCATCACTGGCGTGCAGTTTCACCCCGAAAGCATCCTGACCGAACACGGCCACCAGCTTTTGCAGAACTTTTTGGATGGGACGTAGGGAGCCTTTCTGTTGGGCAACCAAACAAACACAACCAAGCTAACAACCCAGCCAACTTAACCACCTTAATCATTTTTGGAGAAAATTTTCATGACCACTTACAACACTTATGCCGATATTCTGCGCCCCAATGACAACCGCCGCGCCGTAGGGTATGACCTGACCCTTATTGCGGGCGGGTCGCTCTTTATCGCGCTTATGGCGCAGATTTCGTTCCAGATTGGCCCCGTGCCCATCACGGGACAGACGCTGGCCGTTTTGCTCATTGGGGCTTTGTTTGGCAGTCGGCGCGGCGCGTTGACGGTGTTGGCTTATCTGGGGCAAGGGGTGATGGGGTTGCCTGTGTTTGCGGGGGGCATGGCTGGCCCGGCGGTATTGATGGGGCCGACGGCTGGGTATCTGGTCGGGTTTGTGTTTGCCGCCTTTGTCGTCGGTCTGCTGGCCGAGCGGGGTTGGGATAGAGGGATGTTGTCCACGGCCGTGGCTATGGTCATCGGCAACCTCGTCATCTACGCCTTCGGCATCCTCTGGCTCATCACCCTCATTGGCCTCTCCGCCGCCATCACTGCTGGCCTGCTCCCCTTCATCATCGGCGACATCATCAAAATTGGGATTGCCACAGCCCTATTACCGCTGGGGTGGAAAGTGCTGAGCGATGAGCGATGAGCAAC
>JBGTIZ010000337.1:0-16411 GCA_041745395.1 Promineifilaceae bacterium (SeqCode)
GTTTGGGATGGGTTTGACAATAGAACACACGTTCCAAGGGCGGTAGTGTAGGGGATTTACACGGCCGTGTCAAACAAAAAAAACGCGCCAGCGAGGGCGCGTTAAAGGGGTGAAGCGCATTATCCTTTCATTTTTATGACCAAGCGTTTTCTGGCTCAGCCACCAGAATATCTTCCCCATCCAGTTTGACGGCAAAGGTACGCACCGCCTTCACGGCGGGAAGATTAAGAGCCTCACCCGTGCATATATTAAACCAAGAGCCGTGGAGTGGACATTCGACGCGGCAATCTTCAACCTTTCCTTCGGAGAGGGGATAATCTTGGTGTGAGCAAAGATCTTCTAAGCAAAAATAGTTATCACCCACCTGAAAAATGACAACCGTATCATAATCAAAATCATGGACGAGCGGCTGGTCGGGAGCCACGTCATGAATGGTGCCTACTTTGACAAAGTTGCTCATGGGGTTTTGCTTTGGTACTGAATAGTTAAAGAGTCAAAAGTAAGAAGTAAAAAGTGGTTGGCGTGCTAGCGGAGGTCTACTGGACAGACGTGACTTCGCACTTTTCACCTTTCACTTCTCACTATTGTTCGTTATGGACGCGGCGCATCTCGGCGGGGTCGGGGATGCCGTATGCGCCCGCTTTGAGGACTTTGAGGGAAAGGAGGGCACATTTAACCCGGGCCATGCTGAGGGGCACGCCGAGCAGTTCGAGCAGGGTCTCTTTGTCGAACGCTTTGAGTTCCTCGACCGTCATGCCTTTGATTTCTTCGGTGAGGAGGGAGGCGGCGGCTTGGCTGATGGCACAGCCATCACCGCTCCACCCGACATCGGACACACGGCCGTGGTCATCCAACCGCACATCTATACGAATCACATCCCCACAGAGCGGATTGTCTTCCTCATAGGAAAAATCATGCGGGTCTAGCTCCCCATGATTCAGCGGATTTTGGTACAAATCCAGAATTTGTTCGCGGTACATATCACTGCTCATGCTATCCTCTTCTCACTTTTCACTTCTCACTTTTTATATCTTACCCAAGCCTAAACAAACGGCGCACGCGGTGCAAGCTTTCTACCAGTTTATCAATCTCGGCCGTGGTGGTGTGGACATAAAAGCTGGCGCGGGCGGTGGCGTTGATGCCCATGATTTTGTGCAGCGGCATGGCGCAATGGTGTCCAGCGCGTACGGCGATACCGTCTTCGTCCAAAAGCTGGGCGATGTCGTGGGGGTGTGTGCCTTCTAGAGTAAAAGCGGCGAGGCCGCCGCGCTGGGCGGCGTTGGGTGGCCCCAAAATGGTCAGGCCGGGGATGTCACGGAGTGCTTCGAGGGCATAGGCGGTGATGGTTTGCTCATGGGCGTGAATATTCTCCATGCCAAGCTCGGTGAGATAATCCACGGCCGTGCCCAAACCTATCCCTTCCGCAATGGCGGGTGTGCCCGCTTCAAATTTATAGGGCAACTCATTCCACGTCGATTTTTCCAGCGTCACCCGCCGAATCATATCGCCGCCGCCCATATAGGGGGGCATCGCCTCGAGCAAATGGCGTTTTCCGTAGAGAATGCCGACACCCGTGGGGCCGCACATTTTATGCCCCGAGAAGGCCATAAAGTCGCAGTTCCACGCCTGCACATCCACGGCCGTGTGGGGGACCGCCTGCGCCGCGTCTATCATGGTTATCGCGCCCACGGCGTGCGCTTTTTGCACCAGTTTCGCCACGGGATTGTGTGTGCCAAAAACGTTGGACGAAGCCGTAAAGGCGAAGAGCTTGGTTTTTTCGGTCAGGAGTTGGTCGAGGGCGTCATAATCGAGTTCACCCACGGCCGTGAACGGGACATGGCGCAAGGTCGCGCCCGTCATTTCCGTAATCAGTTGCCACGGCACGATGTTTGCATGATGCTCCATAGCCGTAATCAGCACCTCATCCCCCGGCTGAAGATTGACCCGTCCCCAACTCATCGCTACGAGGTTAAACGCCTCGGTGGCGTTGCGCACAAAAATGGTTTCGGCAGAGCTGGGCGCGTTGATAAAGGTGGCGATTTTTTGTCGCGCCTCTTCGTAAACATTGGTGGCCGTCTCGCTCAGATAATGAATGCCGCGATGCACGTTGGCGTTTTGGGCGCGGTAATAATAATTCATGGCCTCAATCACGGCCGTGGGTTTTTGGCTCGAGGCGGCACTATCCAGATAAACCAGCGGTTTACCCGACCCTGTCTTTGTTTGCAAAATCGGAAAATCAGCGCGAACGCGATCCACATCTAGCAGCATCTTTCATCACCTTTGGCAAAACGAGAAGTTCAACTTTTGGCGGTCAAATCGTTCGATTTACCAGAGAAAAGTTGAACTTCTCACTTTTTACTTCTAACTTCTCACTTCCTACTTGCCCTTACTTGGGTTTTCAATCGGCACGCCGACCAAATTACCCCATTCCGTCCAAGAGCCATCATAATTGCGGACGTTATCGTACCCCAGCAGATAGGTCAACACAAACCATGTGTGGGAACTGCGCTCGCCGATGCGGCAGTAGGCGATAACGTTTTGCTCGGAGGACAACCCTTGCTCTTGTTCATAGATGGCGCGTAATTCCTCGGCCGTTTTGAAAGTGCCATCTTCGGCCACGGCGCGGCTCCACGGCACGTTGGCCGCTCCTTTGATATGGCCGCCGCGAAGCGCACCCTCTTGGGGAGAGCCGGGCATGTGAAGCAATTCGCCGCTGAATTCTTGCGGGCTACGCACGTCCACCAAGGGCTGGTCGGCGCGAATATGCTCCAGAACTTGGTCGCGGAAGGCACGGATTTTGTAGTCGGCGCGTGGGGGGGCGGGGTAATCCGTTGTCGCAAAAGAAGGCACATCTTTGGTCAACTCGCGCCCTTCATCTATCCACTTTTTGCGCCCGCCGTCCATGATGCGGCAATCGACGTGCCCAAACAACTTGAAGACCCAAAAGGCGTAGCTCGCCCACCAATTGTTTTTGTCGCCGTAAAAAACGACGGTCGTTTCCCGACTAATGCCGTTTTCAGCGCACAGTTGGGCGAATTCGTCCGCATCCAGATAGTCGCGCCGCACGGCGTCGTTGAGGTCGTTGACCCAATCGATGTGGACGGCGTTGCGAATGTGTCCTGTGCTGTAGAGCAGGAGGTCTTCGTTGGATTCGACTAAGCGCACGGCCGTGTTGTCCAAATTCTCTGCTACCCAATCCGTACTGACCAAAACTTCTGGTTTCACATATCCTTTATCTGACATTTACCATTCTCCTTATTGAATTGATGTCGTCACTTCATTTATAGAGAAGTTGAACTTTTGCCGTACCAGCCTCTAGGGCAACAAGAAATGTTCAACTTCTTGGCTAACAAAAAACGACCGTTTGCAGGAAGGCAAGACGGTCGCTTTGGTCACTTTTTGGTCGCCCTTGCGGGCAGAATTAACGCCAACGCCGTTTTGCCACGGAATATAAGCCACAACAACAAGACATTGACCACATCATCAACCACATTACTTAACCTTACCCTATTTGGGCAAAACGGCAAAAATGTCCGCCACGGGAATAGCCAAGCCCGGCAAAAAGAGCACATCGCTGATGGTTTCCCCTACAGCGAGACGTACCGCCTGCGTCGGCGCACTGTACAGATAGACCAACCGCTCTTCTGGCTCGACAATCCAGACCTGCACCGCCCCGGCCGTGAAATATTCATCCAGCTTTTTGGCGACTTCACTCCACCTATCATTGGGTGAAAGCACCTCAACAATAAGCTCGGGGATGACATCCAAGTAAGTAGGAGAGCTAACCTGTGCCAATCGTTCGTTTGAAATGAACGAGACATCGGCCGCTCGTACCGTGTCTGGCTGACGACGAGTATACATACCCCCTTCACCGACCATGACGTAGCCTAGCTGTTTTTCATCAACATGCAGACTTAACAACTTGGACACGCGACTTTCTAGCATGGCATGGGTGTAGGCAGTTGGAGCCATCTGGCAAATTTTCCCTTCCACTAACTCTGCACGACCCATATCCGTCATTGTGGCAAAAACGTCGCCCGTGATTAGCTCATCGGCAGGGGCAGACGCTTGTTGTGGGGCAGTTTGGGTGCTGGGAGTGAGTGTGGCAACAGACATGGCGGTTTGAGTGAAGCAAGAAGTTCAACTTTTTGGAAAAGTTGAACTTCTTCTGTAACGCTACTATTCAGCCAATGTGCCGACTTTGTCCAAAATTTGTTCGGCGATACGGTCGCGCACACCCTCGAAAGGGATGCGTTGCATGACGGGGTCAAAGAAGCCTTGCACCACCATGCGCATAGCGGTTTCACGAGTGATACCACGACTCATCAGGTAGAAGATTTCCCGTTCGTCCACATGCCCCACGGTGGAGGCATGTGTACAAACCACGTCGTCCGCTTCAATTTCTAGCCCAGGAATCGAGTCTGCCCGCGCTGTGTTTTCCAGCAACAGGTTGCGATTCGCTTGGAAGCCGTCAATCTTTTGGGAGCCAGGCAGAGCCTTAATCATGCCTTGCCAGACGGAGCGGGCTTGGTGCTTGAGTGCCCCTTTGTAGAGCAGGTCACTCACGGTGGAGGCGGCATTGTGATTTTGCTGGGTGTCGAGGTCAAAATGCTGGCGTTTGTCCCCAAAGAAAAGACCAGACATGCGGGCATAAGAACCTTCGCCATCTAGCTCTGAAGTTTGGAACGCTTTGATAAGACCCGTGCCCATGATGCTGAGAATCCAGTCGAGTTTGCCGTCGCGCCCCACACGGCCGCGTTCGTGCGAGAATTGCCACATATTGTCCCCAAACTCTTGGATGGAGACATAAGTAAGGTTGGCGTTGTCCCGTACCAGTAGCTCAACCGCGCTGTTGTGTAGGAACTGCCCTTTGGCGTCTTTGGGGGAGCCAAATTCATCGCTAAAAATTGCTTCCGCGCCTTCATCCAGCACGACCAGCGTGTGGGTGAAAGTTTTACCGTCGGCGTTCCAGAGGGCGGTGTGGAGGGGTGCGGCCACTTTGACGTTTTTAGGGACATAAAGAAATGTGCCCCCGCGCCAGAAGGCGGCGTGCAGAGCGGCAAACTTGCCTTCGTCTGCTTTGACCGCTTCGGTCATGAAATGTTTTTGCACGAGGTCGGGGTGTTGGGACACGGCCGTGGACATATCGCAGAAAATAACGCCCTGCGCCTGTACCTCATCGCTCAAGCGATAAGATTTAACCACCCCATCCACTAAAACCAGCTCCCCACCAGCTTCTACATCTGCCAATTGGCGACCCAGACGGGCAGGATAATCCGTTTGTCCCGCATCACCATTCACCGATGGGCCAATTTTGTCCAGCTTCAGACGGCGAATATTTGTCCGCCGCCACGCTTCATCTTTAATCGTCGGCATGGGCATCGCTTCATACAAAGCGAACGCCTCCAGCCGCAAATCAAGCATCCATTGCGGCTCTTCTAAATAAGCACTGAGTGCCTTAACTGCTTCTTGTGTAAATTCTGCCATATTTTCTCTATTGTCTGTTTGGCTTAATTATTTAGTCAAAAGTGAGCAGTGAGAAGTGAACGGGTCACTTCTCACTTTTTACTTACTACTTTTCACTAAAAAACTAACCAATCGACCCCTCCATCTGCAACTGAATCAAGCGATTCATCTCAATGGCGTATTCCATCGGCAACTCTTTCACCAGCGGCTCGATGAAACCATTAACAATCATCGTGTTACCCATTTCCTCGCTAATGCCGCGACTCATCAGGTAGAAGAGCTGTTCCTCGCCTACTTTACTAACCGACGCCTCGTGTCCCACGGTCACATCTTTGGAATCAATCTCGATGTAGGGGTAAGTGTCGGAGCGGCTTTGGGGGTCAAGCAAGAGCGCGTCGCAGACCACATTGGATTTGCTGTGATGCGCCGCTTCGTCAATCTTGAGCAGGCCGCGATAGGAGGAACGACCGCCACCCTTGCAGATAGATTTAGAGATAATGCGGCTGGTGGTATGGGGCGCGTGATGCACGACCTTGCCGCCTGCGTCTTGGTGCTGACCCGTGCCGGCAAAGGCGATGGATAGAATCTCGCCGTGGGCGCCGGGTTCCATGAGATGCACGGCCGGGTATTTCATCGTTATTTTGGAGCCAAGATTGCCGTCTACCCATTCCATGGTCGCATTTTCAAACGCCTGCGCCCGCTTGGTGACGAGGTTGTAGACGTTGTTGGACCAGTTCTGGATGGTGGTGTAGCGGCAACGGCCGCCTTTTTTGACGATAATCTCGACCACGGCCGAGTGCAAAGAATCAGACGAATAAATCGGCGCGGTACAGCCTTCGACGTAATGGACATACGCCCCTTCATCGACGATGATAAGCGTCCGCTCGAATTGGCCGACGTTCTTGGCGTTGATGCGGAAGTACGCTTGCAGGGGCATCTCGATGCTGACGCCGGGGGGCACATAGATGAAGCTACCGCCTGACCACACGGCCGTGTTCAAGGCCGCAAACTTATTGTCATTATACGGAATAACCTGACAGAAATACTCCTTCACCAACTCAGGATATTTCGCCAAGCCATCATCCATGCCGAGGAAAATAACGCCCTTATCCTCTAGCTCTTTCTTAATATTGTGGTACACCACCTCAGATTCATACTGAGCGGCCACGCCAGATAGATATTTCTGCTCCGCCTGCGGAATCCCCAGCTTATCAAAGGTGTCCTTAATGTAGCTCGGAATATCTTCCCACGTATCACCCTGCCGGTTAGAGGGCTTGATGTAATAATAAATATTGTCGAAATCAATGCCGCTCAGGTCAGCACCCCAATTCGGCATCGGCCGCTCGAGGAAATGCTGATAAGCTTCCATGCGAATGTCCAGCATCCACTGTGGTTCACCCTTCGACAAAGACAAGCTACGGATAACCTCTTCGGTTAGCCCGCGCTCTGCCTTAAAGACGTAATCTTCTACGTCAGAAAAACCGTATTTGCTGAGGTAATCAGCATTGACATCCGCTACGATTTCTTCTTCCGTTAGTTCACGTTCAACTGTTTTTGCGTCGTTCATGGACTATCTCCTTGTGATACAGATGGGGGAAACAAATGCCCACCTCGTTCTGCTTACTGGGTTTGCGTACGGACAGCAACTCGCATCACCTAGCTGACAGTTTCAGCCACGCCATACTTCGTGCGTACCCAGTCATACCCTTTCTCTTCTAGTTCCAGAGCCAACTCGGGGCCACCGCTTTGCACAATGCGGCCATCGAGCATCACATGTACATGGTCGGGCTTGATATAATCGAGCAGGCGTTGATAATGGGTAATGACCAACATACCCATGCCGTGTCGCTGTTGCAGAGCCAAAGCCCCTTCAGAAACAACGCGCAGGGCGTCAATGTCTAAGCCAGAATCGGTCTCGTCCATGATGGCGATTTTGGGTTCTAAAACGGCCATCTGTAAAATCTCGGCTCGTTTCTTTTCCCCACCAGAGAAGCCATCGTTCAGATAACGACCTGCGAATTTGTGATCCACGTTTAGCTCGTCCATCTTTTCTTTGAGCAAACGACGGAAAGCGGGAATAGAAATCCCTTTGTCATCTGGGTCGTCCGCTTTGCGGCGGGCGTTAATGGCTTGACGCAAGAAGTTAGCCACGGTCACGCCAGGAACGGCGACCGGGTATTGGAACGCAAGAAACAGACCCTCGCGTGAACGCTCATCTGGATCCATGTCTAACAAATCTTCGCCGCCGAAAATCACTTGCCCAGCGGTGGGTTCATAAAAAGGATGACCTGCCAATGTATAAGCCAAGGTGCTTTTGCCGGAGCCGTTTGGCCCCATCAACGCATGAATCTCGCCTTGCTTCACCAATAAATCAACACCTTTTAGAATGTGTTGGTCATCAATGGTTACGTGCAGGTTTTTAATTTCTAACGCAGTCGTCATACAACGTTCTCCTTAAAAATAAAGTTTTCCACGGCCGTGGACGCCTTCCCTTATCGACATCCACTTTATCTTTTTACTTTTTAATCGTAATAACCAATTATGGCCGCTTCACTATAAATGTCATCATTAAAAACTAAAACCGTCCGCCATCTAACGTAAACGTCAGCACCCTGACAACGCAGGATACGCGTGTGTTGTGTAAGAAGCGGTCGGTTCGTTTGTTTTGTTCAAGATGAGGTGCTTGTTGCCCAAGATGTGTACAAATGATGTACAAAATAGAGGAGTCAACTGTCAGGAGTATAGCACACGCCCCATATAGCGTCAATATTTATCATAAAAATAATAAATATAGTAACAATTGACTTAAAACAACAGATTTGTTATACTCTTGTCCAATCTAGGGGAAATTCTATTGTGAAAAGTATGACAAGCAAAACTAAGAACAATACAAGAGAGACAATCTTACACGCCATTAAGTCTAGCCACGAAGCAACTGTGGACGAATTGGCCGACGTGGCGGACGTTTCTCCTGTCACAGTCCGCCATCACCTCAACGCGCTTCAAGCGGAAGATTTGGTGATGGCGCGTAGCGTGCGGCGCAAAGTTGGCCGCCCCCATTATGTTTACAGTCTCAGTGAAGATGGGCAGGAGCTATTTCCCCAGAAATATTACCGTCTCAGCAGTCACCTGCTAGAAGAGCTAAAAACACGCTTTTCACCCGAGGTGGTCTCCAGCGTCTTTGATGGCGTGGCTCAGCGCATCATGGCTGAACACAAAGGCGAGTTTGAGCATCTTCCTTTTGAAAACAAGCTCTCTTACTTGGTCACTTTGCTGGCTGAAGAGGGCTTTCTAGCCAAGTGGGAAAAAGCAGGCGGCCAGTATCAACTGATTGAATACAGTTGCCCTTACCTTTCTATTGGTGAAATACATGATGAGGTTTGTAACTTTGATAAGAGTCTCATCATCGGCATTTTAGAAACGGAAGTAACCCAGCATAGCTGTATGCTCGCTGGGGATAGTTGCTGTCAATTTACGATTGATCTACCGTAAAAATCAAGTTTGGCACGCAAGCTAAATGCTTACCAAACGTAACTACCAACCTAGATTGGACTAATTTAGTCTGGTGAGTACAGTCATTGAGTGACTAAAATTGGTCCAATCTCCAGCAAACAACACCAAATATTCGAGGAAATAAAATGATTGCTACCCGTGAAGATGAACTGTTGGAAGCGTTGCGAACCGTTATTGACCCTGAAATTGGGCTAAACATTGTGGAATTGGGTCTGATTCGCAATGTAGAAGTGGGTAACGAAAAATCCAAGATTACCATGATTTTGACGACCCCCTTTTGCCCCTACGGCCCCGCCATTATCGAGCAGGTGCGCCATACAGGCAAAAATGCCCTTGAGCACGAGGTCGAGGTAGAAATTGGCACAGAATTATGGGATCCGTCTATGATGGAAGAAGGGGCTGGCGGTGATTGGGGCCTATTTTAGGCCAGCCGTAAGCTGTGAGCCATAAGCTTTTAGCGACCCAGTGGCCTAAAAGTAGATAGAGACAACACGAAAATTTTGTTACAGCAAAAAGCCCCTCAGTACTGAGGGGCTTTTTGCTTTTAGTTGCTGTGTCGCGTTGGTTGAACGGCTATGCTTCGTAGATGTCAATCCGCTCGATTTTGTCGCCGGGCTGGCGATCGCTCATCGGGTCGCGGACACGGATAGACATGAGCACGTCTTCGCCGTCGGTGAGTTCGCCAAAAATGGTGTGGCGATGGTTGAGATGAGGGGTGGGCACATGGGTGATGAAGAATTGACTGCCGTTCGTGCCAGGACCAGCGTTGGCCATAGCCAAGAGGGCTTTGCGGTCAAACTTTAGGGCGGGGTCGAATTCATCTTTGAAGCGGTAGCCGGGACCACCACGGCCGCTTCCCGAAGGATCGCCAGCTTGCACCATGAAGTTGGGGATGACGCGGTGGAAGGTGGTGCCATCGTAGAAGCCTTGGGTGGCCAGGTAGACGAAGTTATTCACGGTGAGGGGTGCTTTTTCGGCGAAGAGTTTGATGGTCATGGTGCCTTTTTCGGTGGTGACCACGGCCGTGTAGCTCTTCTTCAAATCAATCGTCAACGCCGGCGCTTGGCTGAAATACCCATCACGCTTAGCGGGTTCTATCGCCGCCAAAGGGCGATCCGTTACAATTTTACCTGTTTCGTCACTCATTAGATTTACCTCGGGAGGCATGACGCCTCGGTTGAATAGTTTGCTAAAAAAAGACATTTTTTTGAAGGAAGCGGGCAGAAGGAAGAAGGTATTGGCGTATGCCTCAAGCCTGTTAGAGCGGGCAAACTTCTCACTTCTAACTTTCTACTTCTCACTGCTCGTTAACGCTCGTTGACCAAAATCTCAATGCGCGTAATCACATCACCAGGGGCGGGATCACTCGCGGGGTCACGCAGGCGAATGCTGTCGAGAACATCTTGCCCCTCTGTTAGTTCGCCAAAAATAGTGTGACCGCCATTCAGCCACGGGGTCGGCTCGTAGGTGATGAAAAATTGACTGCCATTGGTGCCAGGGCCGGCGTTAGCCATCGCCAGCAGACCGCCTCGGTCAAACGTTAGGCTGGGGTCAATTTCGTCACCAAACTGGTAGCCGGGGCCGCCCGAGCCTGTGCCCGTGGGATCGCCTGCTTGAGCCATGAACCCTTCGAGGACGCGGTGGAAGGTTGTGCCGTCGTAAAAGCCTTGATTGGCGAGGTAGACAAAATTATTGACGGTTTCAGGAGCTTGGGCGGCGAATAGATTGAGACGCATCTCCCCTTTTTCGGTGGTAATAACTGCTTCGTAGTTTTGGGTAGGGTCTATGACTTGCGGCGGGGGGGCGTTGTAGTAGTTGGCGCGAAGGGCGGGGTCTACGCTGGCTAGCGCACGGTCGCCGCTATCGCCGACTTCACTGACTGCGGGAGGAATGTTGGCGCTGGGTTCGGCTTCGGCTTCATTGCTACCTGCTGTGCCCATGATTTGGGGGATGATGAAAAGAAACACGGCCGTGACCGCAAAAATAACGACCGCCCCTATCAATAATTGAAACAACGCTTTCTTTTGCTCAGACTGCTGTTTTTCGCTTGACTGAGCCTGCTGGCGTTTAGAAAAACCGCCACCTTTACCTTTACGTTTTGCCATTTTTATTTCTCCAAGTTGGTTAGTTTATTGGTTTATTGGTTGCTGTTTGTCCCGCCATCGTTCCAGCCACCAGATGGTGTACAAGCCGAGAGAGGTCATCACGGCCGTGATAACTACCGCATCCAGCGGGGTCGCCTGCGCCACAAAGAGAGCCACCATCCCAAACGTGCCGCTAATTAGATACAAAATCAGCACCGCTTCTCGCTGGGTAAAGCCAAGCTGGGTCAGGCGATGGCTGGTGTGATCTTTCCCGGCCGTAGTAAATGGGTTCACCCCGCGCCGCGAGCGAGAGACAATGACCAAGCTGGTATCAAAAATGGGCAGGCCCAACAAAAAGATGGGCACAAGCCACGTCACCAAATTAGTATTGTTGGGAAAGCGGAGCAAAATGCCCAATATAGCAAGGACAAACCCCAAGAAAAGAGAGCCAGCATCCCCCATAAAAATTTGGGCGGGCTTGAAGTTATAGCGCAAGAACCCTAAACAAGCTCCAAACACGGCCGCGCCCAAAGCCGATACCAAGTACTGCTCATTATAGGCCGCCAAAACAGTCACAAACGCGGCCGTGACCCCGCTTGTGCCCGCCGCCAGCCCGTCCATATTGTCCAAAAAATTAGTCGCGTTGCTAATGCCCAAAATCCACACAAACGTAATCAGATAATTGAGCCACATGGGTAACGGCAACTGCACCGACACCCCAAAGACAATCAGCACCGTGACGGCTATCCCCAGCCCGCCCAATTTTACTCGCGCAGACATCCCCCGTCGATCATCCACTAGGCCGATAATCGCCACGATAGAGAGCGCGACCCAAATCCCAATAACGCGGGGCGTGATCGAGAAAAAGGTGAATAGAATAAAGAAGGCGGCAATCGCCCCCATAAAAATCGCCACGCCGCCCAGCAGGGGCATCGGCTCTTGATGTAGCTTACGACTAGCGGGCGCATCCACAAACCCGATACGCAAAGCGAACCGACGTACGAGGGGCGTTCCAGCCAAGGTAATCATCAGGGCGGCGAAAAAAATGGGAATAAGAGCAGTCATCGGGTTTTAGAGGGCAGGTTTTAGATTGAGTGGACAACGCTTATCCATCTAACGTAGCGATAAATTGCTCGATTTGGGGTTGTACATCGGCAGGGGCGGCGGCCAGAGCTTCCGTGGCGGCGGCGCGGGCGAGTTCGATGTTGCCCATTTGCTGATGAACCACGGCCGTTTGATAGGTCACATTCCACAGCGGGATTTGGTCACTGGGGTACTCAGCCAGCCGCTCCAAAGCGCGAAGCGCCAAGTCCCACGCCTCGACTGATTGGAAGAATTGCGCCCCTTGCGCCCAACTGCGCGGAATTTGGGCACGGAGAGCTTCCCGCTCACGACCTGGTTTTTCGATGGCTAGCCGCTCTCCTTCTTCTAAGTTGGCAAACATGCGCTCGTAAAAAGCGGTGCGCGTGTCCTCATCCTCGGGCAAATCCGCCGCACAAATCGACATAATCTCGACCATTTCGAAGTGCGTACGCGCATAAAACGGGTCGGCCGACAAAGATTCCTCATACAGGTCAACTGCCCGTTCGCAATCTTGGTGGAAGGAGTAAACCATGCGAGCATACTCGTTACGGATGACGGCGTTTTGCGGACTCAGGCCAATAGCGGCCTGATAATATTGCTCAGCTTCTTCAATACGCTCAGTTCGCTCCGCGCCATTGGACACACTGGCCCAGCGCGTATTGAGCCGCGCCAAATTGGCGGTATGGTCGGTGTTGAGCGGGTTGATGCGCTGGGCTTGGCGCAGACTCGAGGCGGCCGTCTCCAAAATTTGGTCACGTTCGAGCGGGCTTGGCAACAGAGCGGACTTTTCCAGATAAGCACGGCCGAGCCACAAATAGTAAAAGTCCTCACCTGGCACATAATCAAGTGCCCCTTCATACACGGCAATCGCACTGTCCCAGAGGCGGAGGGCTTGTTCGGGGTCATTGCTACGCGCCGCTTGCGCGTCAAACGGCTTGCCCCGCTTATAAATCATATCCGCCTGAATGACGCGCACATTGGTTTGGTTAATCGTGTAAAAAGCGAGCGGCAACAGAATGACCAAAGCGATCCAGCCGGGCATCGTGCCCCCTTGGCGTTCTTTGCTCATCAGATACCACGCGGCGGCTCCGCCAAAAACAAGCAAAAGGAAGAAGAGATAGGTGTAAACAGAGCCAAGAATACCCGCGAACTGTTGGGCTTCAGCCAGACGCCGCACTGTTTCGGCCACGCCTTCAGCCAAATCTGGGGGCATTATCATGGTGCGGCGAAGCTGAGAGGCGTGGTAAAAGGCAAACCCAAAGCCGATGAACAGGGAGCCAAAAGTCATCAAGGCCGTGGGCATCACCAGCGTCTTCGTTTCCTCACTCCACAGCAAAAACAAAGCCGCGCCAGACACAACCAGCGCCAAAAGGGCAACCAAAACGGCTCCAGCCATCAGGATAGGAATGACGAGTGCCAGACCAGTCAGAGCCACGGCCGTGCCAATCAAATTCGCCCCCAGTTTATTGCGGAAAAGAGGGAGCGCGGCCTGTAGGCTCAAAATCGCGCCCAGCGGCGCGAGCGTCAGGAAGCCGACGCGCTGAGTGGTTGTCCAATCATTGGCCGTTAGCCCCAGTCGTGCGCCCAAGTAGGCGTACAAAAACAGCCCCACGCAAACCACGCCTACGCCCCCAAACAAGAAGCCAACTTGCCGATTACGGGCGGGGTCACCTGCGGTTGCGGTGGGTAAGGTCAACAGGCCGCTCTTCATCATTTCGCTGAGGGCGATGAGCAGGCCGAGAAGCCAGCTCAGGATAACGAGCAGGAAAATGAAGGGGGAGTCGGCAAAGTCATTGCTGGGATTGACAAAGAAGCTTTGAAAGAAAATCTCCCCGGCCGTGGGCAGGTCAGCCAAGGATTGCATAACACGCCCAGGCGGTGGAGCGTAAATCGTAAAGTTGTAAGCTAAGACGGAAATCATAACGCCCAGCAGGAACGCCCAGATAAAGGCTCCCGTCAGCCATTCGCCCAGCACGGGCGCGGTGGTTTGACGGGCGCGTCGCCGCTGTTTACTGCCCAGCAGTCGCTCTGTTTCCGCTTCGGCTTCGGCCGTGCTGGCTTGCAGTTGGGGAATAATGTAGCCGATGACGAGCAACACGGCCGTGTACACAAAGAAATGCACCCGCGTCGCCACAATGGCAATTCCAAAGTGGATTTCGGCATAATAAGCCACAATCGCCCCGATGAGAGCCATCATCATCAGGCGGTCGGCGCGGAAGGGGTCAATAGCGGCGGTTTCACTGGTAGGACGAGCGGTGATGGCGTAGTAAATGAGGTAGAGAATCAGCCCCAGCATACTGCCAAAGGGGAAAGCGATACCAATATATTCCGTGCCGCGCCAGAGGGTGAAGAAGATAGCCACGGCCGTGCCGCCCCCCAGCCAAAGAGCCACCAAAAAGTTACGGTCACGCTTGTTGCCCACCACGCCTAGCCATTTGAACGCATAATAAAAAACGCTCAAATAAAGCCATTGCCAGATGGCAAAGCCAAGCAAGCCCGTAATGACCAGCGCGTCCAGCGTTTCGTTGTGGGCGCGGTCAGGCGAGGCGTTACGGGCCTCGACCGTGGCTAACTCGGGCGGGTAAAAGCTGTTGTACGCCACATACATGGATTCGGGACCATAACCCAAAAAGGGGCGCAAAATATTGAACGGGTCAGCCGAGCCGTCGGGACGGCGCACAGGGTCGTGCGGGGTCACGAGGTCGAGCGTGCCTTCCCAAATGAGGACGCGCACCAACCCGTTGCCTCGGTCTGCCTCAAGCAGGCTCCCAAAACGGCCAACGCCGGGCAGTTCCCGCCAGGAGATAAAGGTGTCGGTGACGGGGTTGCCGGCCATCTCCTGATTGCTGAGGGTGTTGAAGGCGATAATCCAGCCGCCCACAAAGAGGGCGATGAATATCCAACTGAGCCAGAGCCATTTCCACCCTTTTTGCAGGGCAATCAGCACAAAGATGGTCAGCCCCGAGAGGGCGAGCAGGCCGATGAAAAGGGCAAAGGAGGCGAAATCCCCGATGGTGGGGCGCAGAACGACGGCGGCGATGAGGGCGATGATGCCCACGATGAAGCTGAAGAAGGCGAGAAGGATGTCGCGGGCGGTGTAGTTCGTGTCCACGGCCGTGTTGCGCAGAGAGACCAGCAAAATCGTGACCATGACAAACACACCGAGCAACAAACCCAGCAACGGACCACGACTGCCCGAAAAGTAAATCGCCATCAGCTGAATCGCTATGGCAAAGATATAAATAGAAGCGCGGATAATATCCGCCGCATCCAGCTCCTCATCACTCAAAATATTCTTAAAAGAAGAGATAATCCGCGCCAGCGTCAGCGGCGTCACCATGATGAGATAGGCGGCGATAAAAATGGCGTTGCCCATGTGCCCCGCGATACGATTCTGCACGTTGCCGCCCCACGGCAGAGGGTCTAGGCCAAACCGCTGGAGCATCCCGTACAGCGCAACGGGAATACTGATGATAATGGCGAGCGTCACGACGCGCCGCCACTGCACTTCGGTGCGCATGGTCACGGCAATAATGCCAAAAATGACCAAGTATGAAAGCGTGGTATAGGTTCCCTGTAACCGCTGGTAAGAGCCAGCCCAGCTTACTGTGGGCGTGACCGAAAAGAGCGTGGACAACAGGTAAACAACGGCTAAAGCAACAACAGGTAGGACAAATGGCACACGCCAAATCGAGTTACTGCTTGACCATTTTAACCAGTCCCAGTCGCGCCATTGGCCGCTATCCACAAATTTGATGAGCCAGACGGCCAGCATGAAGACCGCGAGGGAGCGGATGAGGGTGATTTTGTCTGGTTCAAAGACGCGGTCAGAGTGGATGTTGAAGAAGAGGGGGGCGAGGATAAGGGCGAGAAGCCAGCTCATTTCGAGGAGGGTGTCGCACCAGATGGTTAGTTTTGATTTCATAGAAGGGTTACTCGTCTACAGCTAGGGCAGGCATTCCCCCAGCCTGTTTTTGGACAACAAAGATGCCCCGAATGGGCAGGCAGAATAGTAACGTATCTGAGGCGTAATGGCTAATTGCGGGAGGATTATGACGGGCTGTTCTGAAAAACTCTAATGCAAAGGGGGGCTTCGACAGGCTCAGTCAGCGACAAGGGGGCTGGGGTCTACGAACAACTTGTCAAAAAAGTTGACATAATAAGTAATCCACATTCAAAGCAAGCGTTTCAGGCAAAAAAATTGACATAAAGCTAAATTTTCTGTGTCCAATCTTGCTTTTAGAACCACTTTTTGATGTTATGTA
>JBGTIZ010000338.1:0-3550 GCA_041745395.1 Promineifilaceae bacterium (SeqCode)
TCGTTTGGACGTTCGCCCAAACGAAAAAAATACCCTTTAGAATAGCCGAGCCGCCGCAGGCGGCGAGGCGTGTCGAGCTACGATTTTTTGTCTGAGTAATTTGTGACCAATACAAAAAACGCCCCCTTTACCACAAATTTACTGCGTTTCTCCCCTGCATCTGTTATCCTTGAGGGAATGAGTAATGAATAATGAACAATGAGTAAAATGGTTGGTTGCGGGGATTGGTTGCGCAGTCTGAACCTCGCCCCTTGAACCCTGAACCTTGCACCCTGTGAGCCTTGCCCCATGTTCCTCGAACAAGCGATTCGTCTCGTTAGCCAAGCCCCAGAGAATTTAGCCTACCACCTGATAACGCTGTTGGCGTTGCAGGTGGTGTTGGCCTTGGCCTTGTGGCAATGGCGACAGGCGCGGAGGGATATGTTTGCTCTGCGGCTGGCGATCACGGCCGTGGTCTTGCTCCTGTTCCGGCTCGGTTTAGCCGTAGCCCTCACCGTCGTACCCGATGTTGCTTACCTGCTCATCTTCCCGCCGCTCGAGCGAGCCTTAGATTTGGTCACGGCCTTGTTTCTGGTCTGGGCCGTCCTGCCCTACAGCCCCCGCGCCCCCCACACCAACGACGTTATTCTTATCTTTTTGCTCCTACTCACGGCCGTGGGGTACCTCATCGCCGCCCAAGATTGGCCGCAATGGCTCGATGCTGGGTACAGTTATTACCAGATGGATCACATCGCCTACTGGGCGATTAGCACCCTGATTGTCCTGATGGGCGGCGCGGTCTGGCTGGCCGCGACCCGCCCCAGCGGCTGGATTTTGCGCGGGCTGGCGCTGGCTCCGCTCATTGGGGCGCATCTGCTCAATCTGCTGGGAACCATGCCCGCCGAAATTGCGCTCCCGTCCACGGCCGTGCCTTTTTGGACCCGCCTCGCCTACCTCATCACCTTCCCCCTGCTGGCCGTCGTCGCTTATCGTCACCTGCTGGGCAGTATGCTCACGGGCACGCTCGGCAGTCGCCCCATTGGGGAGCAATTTGCCACCCTTTTCCAACTGACCAGCCATGTGCTAGACGCGCCCAACAGCCAGCAAGCCCAAAATCAAGCGGTTAAGCTGGTGTCCCAAGTCATGGCCGCCAAATTTGTGGCCGTGGCTCTGCTCGACGCGGATTTATCAGGCAATTTGCGCCTCGTGAGTTGGCGACCGCTTGAGGCAGATACCCACGGCCGTGGACAAAGCGAAAACTGGGGACTCAAGCTCAAAGATTGGCCGGCCATGCAGTTGGCTTTGCACCAGCACCAAGCCGCGACGCTTCGGCCCGATGGGGTGGGGGCGCGGCAACTGTTTATGCTGTATCAAGAGCTGGGGTTGCCCGCTGAGGGGGCCGTTTTGTTGGAGCCGATGTACGATGCCCACGGCCGTGATTTTGGTCTACTCCTGCTGGGCACGCCCCTGCACACGGCCGAGTGGTCAGCCGATGACAAAGCCCTTTTGCCTTATCTGGCGCAACTCGTCGCTCGCGCTCTCATGCTCAAGCAAGGCGTCGCCCCTGCGACTCTACCCGCCACTATCAGCAACATTAATAATGAAGAGCTACGCACGTTAACGGCAGAACGGGATCTGGCTACGCAACGCGCTTTGGCTATGACTGATTATTTACAGCACACGCGCCAAGAGCTTCAGCAGGTGGAAGCGATTCTGGAGGGTGAGCAGAGGCGACTGCTGGAAACGCAAGAGCAGTTAGAACTGTTGCGCCACCAAACCACCGATGACCGCGTGGCCGCCTTTGAAGAAGAGGTAGCCGCCCTGCGGGAATCTTTGTTCCAGGCGGAGGAAGCTTTGGCGCTGGCTTCGGCGGGTGAGGTGGGTTTAAGCACCGATTGGGTGATGCGCACGATTACGCGCTACTCGGCTGAATTAGAAGCGTTGCAGACGTATACCAGCCAGCTTGAACTGCAGTTGCGCCAAGACCACACGGCCGTGGCTTATCGTGATGTGTGGCCGCTGACAGAATCCTTGCGCGGCCCCTTGACCAATATCGCGGGCTACGCGGAGCTATTATTAGATGAATCGCTCGGCCAATTAACCGCGCCGCAACAGGAACTGCTCCAAAGAATGCTCAAAGCAACCACGCGGCTGGAGCAGGTGCTGGTGGAGGCGGTACACACGGCCGAGGAAGATGAACCGCGTCCTTCGTTAGCCAATTTAGACACGGCCGTGGATGTGAACGAGGTGGTGCAAACGGCGGTCATGCCGCTCATGGCCACCTTGCAAGAAAAACAGCTCACGCTTGACCTGACCATTGACCCCGCGTTGCCCCCGCTTCATATGGAAGCCGAGAATCTCAAGCGCATTCTGACCCTGCTGTTGCACAATGCCGCGCTCGCTTCGCCCGACCACGGCCGTGTGAGGCTCATCGCCCGCCCCGGCACCCTGCAAGGTCTGCCCCACCACGAGCAAGAGCAAACAGGCGGAGCGGCCAGCGTTTTTAACTATCTACACCTAGTGGTCATTGACAGTGGCTCGGGCATTCCCCCCCAGTGGCGTCCCTTGGTGTTCGACGCCCAGCAACGGCGCACCCTAAACGGCACGCACATTCCCGGCCTCGGCGACCAAAGCGAAGATCTGCTCGAAGCGCAAGATTTGGCGCGCATGTACGGCGGCCGTCTGTGGGTAGATAGCCATGAGAAATCGGGCACGGCGTTTTCATTGCTACTGCCATTACCAGAGCAGAACAATGAGCAAATTTGAGAAAATCTCCGCGTTCTCCGCGCCCTCTGCGGTTTATCTGACCCTGTTTGCGGTGGACGCAATAATGAGTCAGAGGAGTTGCTGAGATGCAACGGCAGGTGATTCGGCTCTCGGAAGGGTTGGGCGGAGCGTTGTTCTTGCTCATGGCGGTTAGCGTGACCGTCTTTTTGGCGTTTGTGCTGGCGGTCAATGAATCGCCTCCGCTTAATGGAAATGGGTCGGCTGGGGATGAACTGGTCTTGGCTACAGATACGCCCTTTTGGGTGGCGGGTCAGCCCGTTGTTAGCACGGCCACGCCCGCCCCGACAAGCGACACGGCCGTGCCCACCCTTTTAGCCACGGCCGTGCTTCCTTCTTCCCCAACTAACACCACCCCCACCCCCGAAATCATCTGCGCCCCACCCCCGCCCGGTTGGCGACCGCATACCGTGCAACCAACCGACAGCTTGACGGGACTCGCCATTCAAAATGGGGTCACGTCGGCCGAGTTGATGCGGGTGAATTGCTTGACCACGGCCGTGTTGTACGTCGGCATGACCGTCTACCTACCCACCCAAGCCCCGACCCGCGTGGCGTGTGGCCCGCCTTCTTGGTGGGGGCGGTATCTGGTGCAACGGGGGGACACGCTCTATTCGCTGGCGTTGCGCTATGGCACAACCGTCTACCAAATCATGAACGCCAACTGCATGGTGGGCACAAAACTCACGGCGGGGCGATATATCTATTTGCCCCCCACGGCCGTGGTTCCCCCCACCGCGACGCCGTTGCCGCCTACCACACCGCTCCCCACCCTAACCGCCACCAC
>JBGTIZ010000339.1:0-3091 GCA_041745395.1 Promineifilaceae bacterium (SeqCode)
CTTTGGGATCTCATGGGGTTTGGTCTGAAATCAAATGCGTGATGCGCGGGTTTCTCTGGTCACACATTGCGTTTTGCGCATCATTTGATGTCAACCCCCTGAATTCCTGAAGAACCAAAAACACCCTTATGACAGGCGAGCCGCCGTAGGCGGCGAGGTGTGCCGAGACAGGATTTTTTGTGTGAGTAATTTGTGACCAATACATTATTGAGGCTTAAACATTTAATTCGGTAATAACCGCAGTGAGAAGTAAGAAGTGAAAAGTGAAAAGTGAAAAGTGAAAAGTTGGGCCTGTCTGACAGCCTTTGAGCCGAACGCAAGGCACTTCTTACTTTTTACATTTCACTCTGTTACCGAACTAATTTCTTAAAGTCCAAACAGCTTGCAAAGGTTACAAAGGCACAACCCCACCATAGGGAATACCCGTCAGGTAAGCCATATCTCGATTATAAGTGGTCAGGTCATCTAGGCAAAACTGCTTGAGATGCTGATGCCCACACGCCCGAGCCAGCACCTGCATGAGATGCACTGACGCTTCTAAAAAGGAAGCCAACTGCTTAGCTGATTGGCGCACAATCAGGCGCGAGCGTAAATTTTTCTTCTGGGTGGCAATGCCTACGGGGCAATTATTGGTGTGGCACGCCCGCATCGCCAAACAGCCAATGGCCTGCATGGCCGAATTGGCGATAGCCACCCCATCCGCGCCCAAGGCCAACGCTTTGACAAAGTCGCTTTCGGTGCGTAGCCCGCCAGTGATAATCAGGGTGACATCTTGGCGACCCAGTTTGTCCAGATGACGACGTGCCCGCGCCAAAGCGGGAATAGTCGGCACTGAAATATTGTTTTTGAATAGGTTGGGAGCCGCCCCCGTGCCGCCCCCACGGCCGTCCAAAATGATGTAATCTACGCCCACGGCGAGGGCAAAATCTATGTCTGCTTCGATATGCTGGGCTGATAGTTTGAACCCAATGGGAATGCCGCCCGTGGTCTCGCGTACTTCGGCCGCCACGCGCTGATAGTCGCTCACGCCGTGCAAATCGGTAAAGGTGGCGGGGCTGACGGCGGGTGTGCCTGGCTCCAAGCCGCGCACTTCGGCAATTTTGCCGACCACTTTGTCACCCGGTAAATGGCCGCCCGTGCCCGTTTTTGCCCCTTGCCCTCCTTTGAAGTGAAACGCCTGCGCCTGTTTTACTTTTTCCAAATCCCAGCCAAAACGACCCGAGGCCAACTCGTAAAAGTAGCGAGAGTTGGCCGCTTGTTCTTCGGGCAACATGCCCCCTTCGCCAGAGCAGATGCCTGTGCCGGCCATTTCGGCTCCCATGGCTAGGGCAATTTTGGCTTCTTCGCTGAGGGCACCAAAGCTCATGTCGCTGACGAAAAGGGGGATGTCTAGCTTGAGCGGTTTGCGGGCGTTGGGGCCGATGATGAGTTCTGTCCCGACTTCTGCGTCGTCGAGCAGGGGCTGGCGGGTAATCTGGGCGGTAACGAGATTGATGTCTGCCCAGCGGGGCAGTTCGGTGGAGGGGACACCCATAGCGGAGATGGGGCCGTGGTGGCCCCATTTGTCTAGGCCGTTTTGGGCGAGGGTTTGGATGTATGTGGTGTGTGGTTCCACGGCCGTGCCTGTGTGATCCGCATACAAACCAAGATAGCTATCCCGGTTATACGTTTGGGGGTGTTCAACATGCCACGCCGCAATTTCCGCCTCATCCACCATGACCGCATCCGCCGCCGCGTCCACCCACGCCGTAAATTTGTGAAGCACCTCGCTGTTGTTATAAGCACTGACGCCCGTATCATACCGATAATCCCAGCCGTGGACGCCGCAAATCAGGTCGTCGCCCTGAATATGCCCATCCGCCATCAGTGCCCCGCGATGCAAACAGCGGCCATATAAAACAGAGACGTCGTTGTCATAACGAATGATGACCAAATCTACATTGGCAACGAGGGCGTAGGTGGGTTCACGGTCGGGCAGGTCGCTCCAAGTGGCGACGGTAACGAGTTGGGCAGACATCGGTATTACTCCTTTTTTGAGTGTATTATGGGGTAAACTTGGTTGGGTCTTTAGGAATTTACGGGGTTTTCAACATAGGGTCATGTTTCATGTGTCAGGTAGTTTGTAACCGTTCAGTTTCTCGAGTAAGACCCCAAAGGTTTGGGGATCTGAACGCTTACTTACGCTCCATCATAAGGGAAAGATTATGGCTTTGGAAGCAAATCGTCGGGCAATTCAGTTGTTGTTAGACCGTCGCCAGCCGCTGGATGCGATGGCTGTTTATTATGCCTTTTTTCATGATGCACACAAAACGCGAATACTTACGTGGCCGCCTGTGCCCGATAATCGCCATACGGCCGTGGGATTTATCATCGTTTCGCGCACGGGCATTGATTTATTTCGCCCCTTTTTGACCATGCGCCTGCCTCTGCCCGACCTCGAAGCGAGCGCGAATCTGCTCCAAATGGCTTTGCCCGAAGGGGCAGAAGCGTTTATGAGCATCTCGACTGACTATGAGCCGCTTGTCCGCGCTTTTTGCGAAGTGCTCAGCGAAGACCGCCTGCATATGTATCAGCTTACGCAGATGCCTGCGCTAGAGGTTAATGTGCTGGTCACTCGCGCCGATTTGGACGGCTTGCCCCGCTTTGTCGTTAAGCAAATGCGGAACGGGCAACGTATCACGGCCGCGTCGGCCGCGCTTAATTGGCAGACAAATCATTTTGCCGAAATTGCGGTCAACACGCGCCCGGAGTATCGGCAGAAGGGGTATGGTCGGGCGGTGGTGCGGGCGTTAGCGTCTCATTTGTTACAACACGGCCGTGTGCCCCTCTACGCCGTCAATCCTCAAAATAGAGCGTCCGTGCAGTTAGCCCGTGGCCTCGGCTTCACGCTCATCAACGAAGACGAAGTGATGCTCGAAGTGCGTCGCCGCCCCCACCCGACACTCAATTAGCAATGAACAATTAGCAATGAGCAAACAGGCTTTTTTTGTATTGGTCACAAATTACTCACACAAAAAATCCTGTCTCGGCACACCTCGCCGCCTACGGCGGCTCGCCTGTCATAAGGGTGTTTTTTTCGTTTGGGCAACTG
>JBGTIZ010000340.1:0-5808 GCA_041745395.1 Promineifilaceae bacterium (SeqCode)
CTGAAAAAAACCCCCTTTATAATGGCCGAGCCGCCGCAGGCGGCGAGGCGTGTGGCCGCTATCTGCTCACCTAGCTCACCAATTAACGGTAAAGGGAACTTGAAACATGCCGAACAGTGAAAAGTTGGGACTATCTAACAATCCTTGAGCAGAACGCCAGACACTTCTTACTTTTCACTTTTCACTCGATTCTCCACCATCTCACCGCTTGGCTAAAATGCGAGAACAGTGCCATAATGAATGATGCGCGGGTGTGAGCGGGCGGCTTATGGGCAAAATTTTTTTTAGACATAGCTCCTCAGACCCTAACATATTCAGGAGTTTGCTCGAGAGCTAATTTGATAATAAGGAAAACAGACCATGCACAAACCAGATTTAACCACCACCGTGACCCATCTCAACCAGCGTGTCGCCGAACTAGAAGAAGATATTCTGCAATTCTTCCGCGACATCGTGGCTATCCCCAGCACAGATAGCGACATCGAAGCCGTCGGGGCGCGAGTGGGGCAAGAGATGGAAAAACTGGGCTTTGATGAAGTATATACGGATAAATATGGCTCTATTGTCGGCCGTGTGGGGGACGGAGACAAAATACTGCTATACGATAGCCATTTAGACACCGTGGGCATTGGCGACCCCACCCAGTGGGAATGGGACCCCTTTCTAGGCAAAGTGGAAGATGGCCTTTTTTATGCGCGGGGTGCGCTTGACGAAAAAAACAGCACCCCCGGCATGATTTACGGCATCATGCTCGCCCGCAAATTGAGTCTTCTCGATGGGTTCACGCTCTACTTTTTCGGCAACATCGAAGAGTGGTGTGACGGCATCGCCTGCGCCGCCTTTCATGAGTGGCAAGGCATCACGCCCGACTTTGTGGTCATTGGTGAACCCACCAACATGAAGGTGTACAGAGGCCATAAAGGTCGTTACGAGCTAGAAATCACGGCCAAGGGCACGAGTGCCCATGCGGCCAGCAACTACATGGGGGACAACGCCATTTATAAGATGCTCCCCGTCATCGAGGCCATTTCCAAACTGGAAGAGACCTTCGTGCCCGATGATTTTCTGGGGCAAGGACGCATCACCGTTACCAAAATTAGTACGGTCAGCCCCAGCAATAATGCCGTGCCCGACGAATGCACCATTTTTGTAGACCGCCGGATGACGTTTGGGGAGACCAAAGAGTTGGTACGCGCCCAGCTACAGGCGGTTATTCCCCCTGAGCATCGACCTGATTTTGAGATTCGTGAATTAACCTATCGGGAGCCGAGCCACACGGGCGCGGTGTATGAATACGAACAATATTTCCCGTCATGGGCGCTCGAGGCGAATCACCCCTTTGTGGCGGCGGGACGAGCGACCATGCAGGCGCTTTGGCCCGAAATAGCGGATTGCCACGGGCAGGGCAAGTGGGACTTTTCGACCAACGGTAATTATTGGGCGGGCAAGCTAGGCATTCCTAGCATCGGCTTTGGGCCTGGCAACGAGATTTATGCCCATGCGGTGAATGAGCATGTGCCGCTAGCAGACGTGGTCGCGGCCACGAAGTTTTATGCGTTGCTCCCCGCCATGTTGAAGCGGGATAATTCCTGATTGGCCGACTGATAAGCTGTAAAATAGGATACAGTTCACATACCGCATTCACCCTGCGTTCGTTATAATCCTTATTATGAAACGCCGTCAAACTCATCATAGCCATCGCCTGCTCATCTTTGAGGCTCTGGGTAAGCGCACTATTTTTGTCGCTTCACTGGTTCTTTTTAGCCTACTTAGCCTGCTGGTATTGGATTGGCATCAACCCATTTTGGAGGGCTGGCGCGGGCTTGTCATTGGGGCGATGTTAACCACGGCCGTGTTTATTGGCCTCTACCTGCTGCTCATCCTCTCCCTGCCCAGCGTCACCGTCCACAACGACTACATCGCCATCCGGGGCACGCTCACCTCCTTTCGCTTGCCTGTCAAACAAGTCATCGGCGTCACCCCTTCCAAAATCTCCAAACATTACCCTGTAACCGATTTACGCCTCAGTGAATTCTACCGCATCTCTAAACTATACGAAGCCCCCTGCGCCCTGATAGAAGTCAAAGATTATCCCCTACCAGCTACCACGCGCCGCTACCTGTTTCCGCGTGTCATGTTTACCCCGACCCATGAACGGCCGGGTTTACTTCTAAACGTCAAGGATTGGTTAGGATTAAGCCGTGAAATCGAAGCGAAGCGTGATGGCTGGCTAGAAAATGTCCGCGAAGAACGCCCCACCCTAGCCACCCGCATGGCTGAAATCAGCCAGAGTCAAACCCCTTCGGGGCAGGCCGACGCCCCCCTTCTGCTCATCATTGACGACAGCCCCGCCCAAGTGACCGAAATCCAGCGCATCTTTGCTAACGACCTGCGCTTGCTGGTCACGGGTGATGGCGTGGATGGGTTGCGCCTAGCGCGAGAATACAAGCCAGACCTCGTTATCATGGATATCAACCTTTCGCGGCTCAGCTGTCGGGAATTTATTCTGGCGTTGCGCAAACATAAAACATTGAAAGATGTGCCTATTTTGCTCATGGCCGCTGAAAGCGAACGCAAACAGGCGGCGGAGATTTTACTAGCGGGGGCTAACGGTTATGTTCTGCGCCCCTTTGCACCCCATGAGCTAAAACATCTGGGGCATAGTTGGTTAAAGGCTCGCCAGCAAGTAGAAACCTTGAGCCACAGCAACGAAATTCTGCGGACCAAGTCGCTGAACCAAATGGCAGAGTTGGTGCGGCAGGGTGAACTGGTTAATTTTTTACCAGCTACGGTGGCGCGGGAGGTCATGTCGGGGCAGATTAGCGGCAAGGGGCAGACGACGTTTCAGCGGCAAAAAGTGACGGTACTGTTTATTGACATTGTGGGCTTTACAGAGTTGACGGGGCGGCTCGATCCGGCGTTGCTAGCCGAATTACTGAATGAATATTTGCGCGAAATCACGGCCGTGGCTATCTCTCATAACGGCACCGTAGACAAATTTATCGGCGACGCGGTGATGGTGCTGTTTGGTGCGCCCCAAGAACAAGAAGATCGTGCGCAATCCTGGTACGCTATCAGTGCTGGGCTAGAAATGCTCCAAGCCATCGAACACCTCAACTTTATCTGGGAATCACGCCTGCCGCGCCGTCTGCAAGTGCGCGTGGGGATTAACACGGGCTACTGCACCACGGGCGTCTTTGGCAACGAAATGCTCCAAAGCTACACGGCCGTGGGGTCAGCCGTCAACATCGCCGCCCGCCTGCAAAGCACCGCCGAACCCAACAGCCTCCTCTGTAGCCGCGCCACCTTTGAACACGTCCAAGAGCGCGTCTACTACCGCGAAGTCGGCCCCCTCAACCTTAAAGGTGTCAACCACATCGTCGAAGGCTTTCAAATTCTCGACACCGTCAAAGAAGTGCCCACGAGTGAACCTGCTTGATGAGACGGAAAAGTGAAAAGTAAAAAGTGAGAAGTGGGCTACTTCTCACTTTTTACTTTTCACTTCTCACTTCTCCCCTCTTCCCTTCCAAAATGAACCTCTTCCAACACGCTCGTGCCAAACAAATTGAAGCGGAATCCCCGCTAGCCAATCGGATGCGCCCGCGCACCTTGGACGAATACGTGGGGCAAGAGCACATCATCGGCCACGGCCGTCTCCTCCGTCGCGCCATTCAGGCCGACCAACTCTCCTCGCTGATATTTTACGGCCCCCCCGGCACAGGCAAAACCACCCTCGCCATGGTCATCGCCAACAGCACCAGCAGTCATTTTATTACGATTAACGCCGTTTTGGCGGGGGTCAAAGAAATCCGTGAGGCGATTGCCGCCGCAGACGAGCGGCGCACCCTGCACAATCAGCGCACGACCCTCTTTGTAGACGAGGTTCACCGCTGGAACAAAGCCCAGCAAGACGCGCTCCTGCCCCATGTGGAGCGGGGCACGCTCATCCTCATTGGAGCCACGACTGAAAACCCCTATTTTGAGGTCAATCAGGCTCTCGTCAGCAGAAGTCGCATCTTTCAGCTTCGGCCGCTGAACAGCGATGACCTGTACGCTATCGCCGCACAAACGCTAAGCGACGCCGAACGGGGCTATGGCAATTTGCCCGTGCAGGTGCATTCTGACGCGCTCAACCATCTGGTCAACGTTGCCAACGGGGATGCGCGGAGCCTGCTCAACGCGCTCGAGTTAGCCGTAGAAACAACCCCGCCCGACCCCGAAACGGGGCAAATCGAGCTAACGCTAGCCGTAGCCGAGGAATCCATTCAGCAAAAGGCGGTGCTGTACGATAAAGATGGGGATGTGCATTACGACACGATTTCTGCCTTTATCAAAAGCGTGCGCGGTTCCGACCCCGACGCCGCCCTGTACTGGCTAGCCAAAATGATTTATGCGGGGGAAGACCCGCGCTTTATTTTTCGGCGGCTGGCGATTTTGGCGGGGGAGGATATTGGCCTCGGCGACCCGCAGGCGGCCAGTGTCGTCAATAGTTGCTGGGAGATTTTTACCAAAATTGGCCTGCCCGAAGGGCTATACCCGCTGGCACAGGCCACCCTGTATCTGGCAACCTGTCCCAAGTCAAACAGTGCGTTAGGCTTTTTTGACGCGCTCAAGGCGGTGGAGGAGGCGGAAGCGGCCAAGGCGGATGTGCCTAATCATCTAAAGGATGGCAATCGGGACGCAAAAGGGTTCGGCCACGGCCGTGGGTATCATTATCCGCACGCCTATCGTGACCACTGGGTCGCCCAGCAATATTTGCCCAACGCCTTGCAAGGGCGCGTCTTTTACCAGCCCAGCAACCAAGGGTACGAGCGACACATTCGGGACGATGTGGCCCGGCGACGGGAGGCGCAACTGGCGGCCATGCTCGAACAGGCGCAGGATTGGCTAGCAGGGGAACTAGGCGAGGTATTCACCACCAGTCCTGAGAATGCCCAGCAGGCGGCGTGGCTCCAGCGCACGATAACCAGCAGTGGGGCGTTCCTCACGGCCGTGCGGGATGAACTGCTCGAGTTGGCGCGTCTGCAACGGCATCATCTGGTGCTGGATTTACAGGCGGGCACGGGCTTGCTGACGTGGGAACTGGTGCGCCGCACGCCCGAGGGGGGCGTCTGGGCCATTGTGCCCCCCGGCCCCACGGCCGACGCCCTGCAACACCAAAGCCAATTTTTGCCCGAGCTAACCCAGCCCCAGCTTGTCGCTTCGCTGGCTGACCTGCCGCCCGAACTCAAATTTGACCGGCTGGTGGCGCGAGAGGCGTTAAATACGGCCGTGTCCCGCTCCCCCGACCGCCTCGCTGAGTGGCGCAAGCGGCTCACGGACGACGGCGTGCTGGTCATCGCCCAAACCATTCCCCGCGCCAGCCAGCGCCCCGCTGATTTAATCGACTGGTCGGAAGCAGAGAAGGGTCTGCACACGGCCGTGCGCACGGCCGAGGCACAGCTTTACCACAACCCGCATAACCCCCAAGTCAATTGGGACGCCGCAGACCTAACCACCGCTCTAACCACCGCGGGGTGGGAAATTCTGCACCAAGCAGAACGCACTCTAACCGAAGAGCGACAGGTGTCCGCCAGCCAGCTTGACCGCTGGTTCCAACCCTCCCCTCCCAATAGTCAGCCCACATCCCCTCCTTACGTCCACTTTTTGCAAGCCGTCGGGCTAACGGCGGAGCAAATCGAGCAGGTCGCCGCCCTGTATCGGCGGCAGTTGTTAGCCACGCCGCTGGTCTGGCACACGGCCGTGGTTTTCTTCATCGTCCGTCCCACACAAGCCAGCCGTTAGCAATAAGCTCATCCCCACAGTATA
>JBGTIZ010000341.1:0-3740 GCA_041745395.1 Promineifilaceae bacterium (SeqCode)
TTTTTTGGTTTGGGCGTTCGCCCAAACCAAAAAAACACCCTCTTTCCAGCGAGCCGTGGCCGCAGGCCACGACGAAGCGGAAGTGTCAAGGTAATTTTGCAGGGATTTCTGAACCATGCCGAAGTTTGTCAGACAAAAATAAAAAAAGACAGCGTTAGCTACGGTAAAAAGCTAACGCCGTCTCTGTCGTCACTTCATAGATGGAAAGAAACCTGAGAGATTTACCCCGTCGGTGGCAAACCTTTGGGAATGGTTCGCGCTTTCCAGAGTGGCTCGTCCGTGTGGTCCTTTTGCCTGAGAGTTTCACCATATGGCTTGCCCCTTCGGCGACCGTTTGGTGTGTCTGTGTGGTTCTCTCCCACACGGCCGTGGTTTGTTATCTAATTGTCTGCATGGCACGACTCGTACCATGCTTATTGAACAAAATTGTAAAGTGTTATACCTCTTGTGGCAAGCGAAAAAAAAGGCGAAACTCACCTGAGTTTCGCCTTTCACTTTTATTTGGCTCAGTTAGCCAAGGCAACTGCTGTATGGACAAGCCTTACAGCGCGTCGTAGCCAGGCCCTTCCGAGAAGAAGTCATAATTAGGCATGATGTCTTCCGTGAAGTCGAGTACCTCACCACCAACCAACTGCTTCGCATTTAAAACTTTGACCTCATGACCATCAACCTCGCCTTCGAATGGCTGGCCGTCTGGCATAAGCGCCTTGGTATTGACAATCCATTGCCCAGGACGGGCAACATAATCAAACGGCACTTCTTCTTCGGGGAAGATAGCTTCATAGGGACACTCAGGCACACAAGCCCCGCAGTCAATGCAGGTGTCGGGGTCAATATAAAGCCAAGGCCATTCATCTTCTGGTTGACCCAGAACCATACACTCAACAGGGCAGACTTCAATACAAGCGGTGTCGCGTAAGCATAGGCGGGTTATGATATGAGTCATAATTCAGTATCTCCTTCAATATTAACTTGATTTGAGCGGCAAGTTAACCGTGGTTAAGTTTGTAATTAACTAAGTGCAAAATATTGTATACAGCTTTGCCAAATTTGCAAAGAGGAAATCAATGAGTCAATGAGTAATTAGCGATAAGTAAAAGGGCACATGATACGCTCCGCTCATCGGGCTAGGGCGTGGTATTCCCGGTTGGGCATCATGCCCGTGGCGGAGGCGAGGCGATTGGTGAAGTTAAACATGGCGGCCGTTTCAGCTATGTCGAAAATGCCTTTGTCTGAAAAGCCAAAGCCGCGCAAATAATCAATATCGTCTTCACTGCATTCTTTGGGGGCGAGGGTGATTTTGGCCGCATAATCAAGCATAGCGACCTGTCGTTCGTTTAGACCAGCGCGACGATAATCGAGGGTGATGCGGTCGCCCAACACAGGGTCATCTAACAAGCGGCGTAGCTCCGCGCCGTGGGCAATTTGACAATAGAGACAGCCATTTTCGGCCGAGACGGCTAGGCAAATCATTTCGCGTTCCGCTTCGGTCAGCTCTGATTCCCCCTGCATGATGGCGCGAAAATGATTGAACCACGGCCGAAAATGGCTCGGGCGAATGGTGTAGCCTAAAAAGACGTTGGGCACAAAACCGAGAGCTTCTTTGGCTTTGGCAAACAGCTTTTGCATGCCTTCGTCCTGCACCGCTTCGCCATCCATGCTCAACCAAGTGAAACGTTCGTTTTCATGTAGGTTGATGGTCATATTATTTTTACCTGTAGGACAATTGGACGTTAAGAAAACAGTTCGATAACAGAGTGAAACGTAAAAAGTAAGAAGTGTCTGGCGTTCTGCTCAAGGGCTGTCAGACAGCCCCAACTTCTCACTTCTCACTTAACTTTTCGCCCTGCACCTTACGCCATAATTGGCCCACGGCCGTGTATGGATCCATCTGTCGCTCGGCCACGGCCGTGATAATTGCCTCACGCTCCACGCTCGGCACCGCCTGTTCAAACTGAGCCATAAAGCGGTCGCGCAACAAGCCGTCTAGCTCGCGCCGACTTCGCGCCCGCTCCCGCGCCTGCCACTGACCCGTGGCGTGTAGGTGGTCATAATGGGCGCGAATGGCGTCTACCAGCGGGGCGATGCCTTTGTTTTCAATGGCGACCGTCTCTTTGACGGGCACTTGCCACGCCCGTTCGTCGACCGCTTTTTGGGCCATGATTGCTGGCGTTTCGACCACACGGCCGTGGTGACGTGTCCCGCCCGCCGGCCCCATGTGCAACATCATCTCCAGCGACTTGACCGTTTGCCGTGCTCCGGGTCTGTCCGCTTTGTTCACCACCAAAATATCCGCAATTTCTAAAATGCCCGCTTTGCTAGATTGCACATCGTCCCCCATGCCGGGGGCTTCAATGACCAGCGTGGTGTGCGCCGTGTTGGCTATCTCGATTTCCGCCTGACCCGCACCCACGGTCTCAACCATAATCAGGTCAAACCCGTATGCGTCTAAGATTTTGACGACGTTGGCCGTCGTTTTGGCAAGTCCACCCACACGGCCGCGACTAGCCATACTGCGGATAAAAATGCCCGTGCCGGTCAGGTCGCGCATCCGTACCCGGTCGCCAAGCAGGGCACCCCCGGTGAAGGGACTGCTGGGGTCTACGGCCACGATGGCGACGCGCACCCCACGGCCGTGTAGCTCTTGCGCCAGCACCGTGACCAGTGAGCTTTTGCCCGCCCCCGGTGGGCCAGTAATGCCGACCACATGGGCGCGTCCCGTGCAGTCGTATAGTCCAGCCACGGCCGTGGCCGCCGATGTTTCGCTGTTTTCCACGGCCGTGATAAGCCGCGCCAAAGAGCGCAAACTCCCCCCATCACGCACCTGTTGCATATGTTGCTGGAGTTTTAGCATAGAAGTTGGTTATCTATTCACGCACCGGAATCCGTCCCAACACAAAAGAACTAATCTCGTCGATGCTGGAACCCGGACCAAAAACGCCCGCCACGCCCAACGCTTTCATCGCGGACACATCTTCCTCGGGGATGATACCACCCAAAAAGACGGGCACATCGCTCAATTCATAGTCACGCATTAACTGCATGATGCGCGGCATCAGCGTCTGGTGTGCGCCCGAGAGAATGCTCAGGCCAATGGCGTCTACGTCCTCTTGCAGAGCCGCTTCGACAATCATTTCGGGCGTTTGGCGCAGGCCAGTGTAAATTACTTCCATCCCTGCGTCGCGCAGGGCGCGGGCGATGACTTTTGCGCCTCGGTCGTGCCCGTCTAGTCCAGGCTTGGCGATGAGAATGCGGGGTTTGTAAGTGGGGGTATTGGGGTCATCATTCATGAGGGAGTTCCTCGCAAGCATGGTAAAAGTCGTGGATAAATAGGAAAACTCGTGACAACGAGCGCACCTACATAAGTTCTAAGCATTCTACCACGGCCGTGACCCCCTTTCTACAATTGTGCTATGTCAAAATTTAACCACCGCCCCCTCATCCCCGCCCTCTTAATCCTCGGCTTGGCTCTCTTGCTGGCCGCGTGCGGCACAGACCCCGCCCCCGTGGCTCCTGAACCGGCCCTTACGGCCGTGTCCCTCACTCCTACCAATCCCATCAATCCCGAGCCGACCAGCACGCAAGACCTGCCCACGGCCGTGCCGACTAATCCACCGCCGCCGACCGCCACGGCCGTGCCCACGGCCAGCCCCACCACCCCACCATTCCTATACCCCGAACCCGCCGTGTTGGGCAGTTGGTGATTGGAGAGCCAAAATTTTACCCAACCCCATTCTAAC
>JBGTIZ010000342.1:0-17112 GCA_041745395.1 Promineifilaceae bacterium (SeqCode)
GCGAATGCCCAAACGAAAAAAACACCCTTTAGAATAGCCGAGCCGCCGCAGGCGGCGAGGCGTATCGAGCTACGATTTTTTTGTCTGAGCAATTTGTGACCAATACACGTTAACGCAAAAAGGGGCTGGTCAGATAAATGACCAGCCCCTTTATTGTTTTTTGCTTGAAACTGCGACGACGAGCAGGTTACTTCTCTAATTCGTCCAGCTTCTTACCGAGTTTGTCGAGCTTATCGTTCAAGGCATCAACATCGTCCTTGGTGGGGATATTCATGCGCTGAAGCGCAGCTTTGATGCGGCTGTCCAACGCTTCCTGAGCGTCATGCACCGTTTCATCCGTTTGTTTCTTGCCGCTCTCGACCACTTCGCTGACGCGCTCGCGGTTGGTGGTTTCGACCTTGGCGCCGCGCTCAGCCAGCTTGCTGACAAATTCAGACGTGCCAGTCTGGGCTTTGTTCGCCATGCCGAAAACTTGGTCTTTGGTCATATCAACTGCCCCAAGGCCAACTTGCAGGGCTTTGTGGGCGGTATCAGTAATTTTGTAGGTTAAAGAAACGTTTTCCGCTTCTACCGTGCCGTTTTCGATAACAATTGTCTCTTGGTTCATGTTGGCGTTTCTCCTGTTTTGGTGCTTGCTGTTCGCTATTGCAAAGCGCAAAGTAAAGTAAAAAGTGAGAAGTAAGTTCCTCTCACTTTTATTGTCTAAGGCTTACTTAGCTCTAGGCGGTAGCGGCTTCTTTTTGGGCTTTTACCAGCGCGTTTACTTTGCGGGTGAGCGTGCTGACTTTTTTGTTCAGCTCTTCGATGTCGGTTTTGGTGGGTACGTTCATAGTGTGTAGAACACTCTCGATGCGCGTATCCAAGCCACCCGTCGCTTCGTTCAGGGTTGAATCAACTTGCTGGCGACGTTTGTCAACAAAGCTGTTCAGACGGGTACGGCCAGTTTCTTCGACCTTCGCGCCGCGCTCAGCCATTTCGCTGACCAAGCCGTTGACATCTTTTTGCGATTTTTCGATGAACTCGCTGACGCCTTTTTGCGCTTTTTCCAACAGGGCCATGACTTCGGCCTGAGCCATATCAACCGCGCCCAAGCTCACTTGGACTGATTTGTGGGCTATTTCAATAACAAAAAAACCAGTTTCTTCCATTTCTTCTTGTTGAATAACGACTGTTTCGCTCATTTTTAATTCTCCTTGTTGACTCTGCCATGAGCCGACTCAATTGTCTGGCACAGGGCAGATTCGCTTATTGTTTTGGTTTAGGTTGTGGTCAAATGTTTCATAACGCAGTGCGTTATAAACAGTAATATAATGCAGTGCGTCATGAATGTCAAGCCCTATTTATTAAATTTGTGCAAGAATAGCCCCACACGGCCGTGTTCCTCCCCCTACCTCTGGTAAAACAACTCCCAGCAACTTCATTCAACTTAATCTACGCTTAAGCGTTCCCCGCCTCGCCCCGCACCTAACCCCCAAACCCGCATGGTGAAACAGGCCGTTTCCTTCTATAATAGGAAACATGTCTCAAGCACTCTATCGTAAATGGCGTCCCGCCCGCTTCGACGAAATCATCGGCCAAGAGCATATCACCAGCACCCTCAAAAACAGCGTGCTGGCGGATAGAGTTGGTCATGCGTACCTATTTTGTGGCCCACGGGGCACAGGCAAAACGACCACGGCGCGACTGCTGGCGAAGGCGGTCAACTGCACGCACGAAGACCCCAGCGAACGGCCGTGTGATGAATGCCGCCCCTGCCAAGCGATAGCCAGCGGCCGTTTTCTGGACTTAATCGAAATTGACGCCGCCTCGAACACAGGCGTGGACGACATTCGAGATTTACGGGACAAAATCAATTTTTCACCGAGCGAGGGGCGTTTTAAGGTTTACATTATTGACGAAGTGCATATGCTCTCCACGGCCGCGTTCAATGCCCTCCTCAAAACGCTGGAAGAGCCGCCTCCCCACGCCAAATTTGTGCTAGCCACCACCGAAGAGCACAAAGTCCCCATGACCATTAAGTCACGCTGTCAGCAGTTCAATTTCCGCCTGCTCAGTACGCAAGAGATTTTGACCCGGCTCAACAGCCTGATTGACCGTGAAGGTCTGCAAGCCGAGGCGGAGGCGTTGGCTTTGGTCGCTCAGCATGGCGCGGGCAGTTTGCGCGATGCGGAAAGCTTGCTTGACCAGCTTGTGGGTGGCCCGCAGGACGTGATTAGCCTCGAGCGCACCCAGATGATTTTGGGCACGGCTTCGTCCCAAAATATCAGCGATTTGGTGGCAGCCATTGGCCGAGCCGACGGGCCAGAAGGGTTGCGCATTATTCATGAGGCGTTAGCCACGGGGGCCGACACGCGCCAATTTTGCCGCCAAATGGTGAGTTATTTGCGTGATTTGCTGTTAATACAGACAGCAGGCACGGCCGTGTCGCTCAATTTGCCCGAAGACCAGATACTGGTTTTGCAAAAACAGGCGCAAACAATGTCTCGCCTGACGCTCATCGAAGCGACGCGCCACTTTAATGATGCGGCCGTCAGTTCGGCCAACAGCTGGCAACCCCAACTGCCGCTCGAGATGGCCTTCATCGAATCGCTCCCCGCCGAGCCACAACCAGCCCCCGCGCCGGTGGCTGTCCAGCCGACGCCCGTCGCCTCGTCCGCGCCCGTTCAGGCGAGTCCCCCAGCCGTTGCCGTTGAGCAGGTTGCTGTGCCGCAGGAAAGTCAAAACACGGCCGTGGCACCCCCTTCCCCCTCTCCTCCACCCACCGCCACGCCCTCCCCGCCCAGCACCGGGCTATCGCTCGAAGAGATAAAGGGAAAAATATGGCGCACCTTTACCGCCCGCGCTGGCCAAGAAAATCGCAACATCAAAGCGTGGCTCAGTATGGCTCAGCCTCTGGCTATCGAAGGCGGACACACGCTCGTTATCGGCTTCGATTTGCCATTTTTGCGGGATAAACTGGAAAGTGAACGCCACTTGGCCGAGAAAGCGTTGCAAGATGTGGCGGGACACCGCATGCAAATCAAATGCGTGCTAAAAGATGAGTACCAGGTATCAACTGCGTCTTACAGCCAGCCAGACACCTCAAAAAAAAACTTTCGGGATGAGCTAGAAACGTTTGCCAAGGAATATGGGGGCGTGGTCAGCGAAAGTGATTAGTCACTAGCTGAACGCCTGTGAGCCTGATACTAATTACCCACCCCATTAGCAAATACTCCTATGGAAGCCCAGCCAAATTTGTGCAATAATACCAACTCGTTAACAATGTTAACGTGCCAGTCATTTTTTGCCCTTGGGTTAGGCTAAGGTAGTTTTCCCACTTCACACAACTGACAACTCGACTCACAGGGCAGGTAAACTGACCCCCGATAGACCATGCCAACAGCGCAGTCACGGCCGTGGTCGTTAATTCAGCGTTAACAATGCCCACCGTCAGGCACACAGCCTTAAATTTGCTACAATTGCAAATTACAACTTGCAACTGACGAGGCTGTAAGTTTTTCGGCTACAACCAGCAGACATCATTCACCCAACGGCCGTACAAACGCCCTACTTCCCAGCCATATGACAAGCTCTGGCTTCCAAATTTTGCGTGAACGCTACGCCCAGCAGTTGCGCACCGATTCGATGTATCTTCTGATACCGGTGTCGCTTCTCATCCCCTTGCTGGCGAGTTTTGCCCCCTACTTAAGTGACGCTGAATGGCCCCCCTTTATTTACAACGCCTCCTTTTTTAACGCCAACACAGCTTGGATTGTCCTCATTGGCCTCAACCTGCTTGTGGGCGGAGTACTGGCACGCATTTGCTGGCGTTTGGCGGAGAAAGATAAACCGTATGAAGCGGGGGTCGTGTTGGTTTTTGGGAATATCATCTTTTTGGGCGTGATGCTGGCCGCATTCTGGAGTCCAGGAACCTATGTCGCCTATCTGTTTAGCTTTTTTATTGCTATTAGCAGTACGGCCATTCGTCCAACGGCGAGCGGTTCGGCTTTGTTAGCAACTATTTTGACGTTTATGCTGGGCACGGCCGTGGGTGGGAACCTAAGCGCCACGAACCTCCTCACCTTTTTCCCCGCCGCTAGTTTGGGGCTAATCGTAGCCTTGGGCAGTCTGGCGGCTACGATGGATTGGGAATTGGCCGTCACCTCCGCTTCCGAAGCCCAAATTAAAGCACAACGGCGGCGGGACGAACTGTTTATCATGCAGGGGGAGTTGCAAAAGGCGAATGCCAAAAGTGCCTTCCTGTATAACCAACTTGCCACCAGCACGGCCGTGGGTCAGCGCGTCGTTTCTTTGCTCGAGATGAACGACCTGCTCAACCAAGTCGCCACCCTTATCAAACGCCAGCTAAACTTTGGCTACATCGGCATCTTTTTGCTCGATGCCAACGGCGAACAGCTAACTGTCAGCACCCAAGCGGGGCACGAATTTACGCCCAACGAACACAAAACCACCGTCCGCCTAGACATGGCCGGCTCTATCCCAACTGCGGCCAAAATGCGCCAAGCTATCACGATAGATAACTTATCTAGCCTCCGCTCAGCCGACCGACACCCCTTTGTTTTACCGAACATGCTCTCAGAACTCTCTCTGCCGCTTTATTTTGGTGGTGAACTGCTGGGTGTTATGAATATCCAGAGTGGTCATTCTAATGCGTTTGGGGAAGACAATTTAACGATGTTGCAATCGTTGGCGGACCAAGTCGCCATCGCCATTAAAAATGCGCGGCTCTATCGTCAGCAAGAGATTCGCTACCAACTGATTAGCACCCTGAATGAAATTGGCCGGGCACTATCTAGCACGCTTAATTTGGAAGAGGTGTTAGACCTCATTTTGGAGAATCTCTCGACGCTGGTGAGCTATAATCGCACGGCCGTGTTCCTGCACCGCCAAAACGCCCTCGAGCTAATGGCCTCCCGAGGCTTCCCCACCACGGCGCAAGATTTGCGCATCCCCATCACCGAAGACGAAGACGTCTTTCTGCGCATTTATCACACCAAACAGCCCCTAGCCATTCCCGATGTCTCCCTCTATCCTGGCTGGACACAAGTCGATACCCTGCCGAGTGCCCGCGCCTGGCTCGGGATTCCCCTTTTGCGCCAAGATGAAGTGGTGGGCATGTTGTCACTGGCGCGGGAAGCGGCTGAGCCATATACGCCCGATGAAATTGAGTTAACCGTCGCCTTTGCTAACCAAGCCGCCCTCGCTCTGCAAAATGCGCGGCTCTATAACCGCGTCAATCGCTTTAATCAACAGCTTGAGTTTGAAGTTCAACAGCGCACGCAAGCTCTCACGGAAGCGTATGACCAGCTTGAAAAGCTGGACCGCACCAAATCAGATTTTATCAGCGTGGCCTCGCATGAATTACGCACCCCGCTAACCGTTTTGCGCGGCTATAGCGATATGCTCCGGCACGATACCACGATTCAGGGCAATGATTACCATCGGCAACTGGTCGAGGGCATTTATTCTGGCTCGGTGCGCATGCACGAAATCGTGAATGATATGCTGGATATTGTGAAGATTGACAGCCGTGAGCTGAATCTATACGCGGAGCCAATTGGGTTGAATGACCTGATTCAGCAGATAAATTTCTCCATGGCCACGGCCGTGAACGAACGCAACCTCACCATCCACACCGCCGGGCTAGACAGGCTCCCCCCCATCGAAGCCGACCCCGATGCCCTCAAAAAAGTGTTTCGCCACCTCCTGCTCAACGCCATCAAATACACTCCCAACGGCGGACAAATCAGCATTCTCGGGCGCATCATATCTGCTGGACAAGGTCACGAATATCTGCCCGACAACAGTAGCGGTGTCCACATCACCGTCAGCGACACTGGCATTGGCATTGACCCCAAATTCCACGACCTCATCTTCACCAAGTTTTACCAAACGGGTGAAGTCGCCCTACACTCCAGCGGCAAAAGTAAATTCAAAGGCGGCGGTCCCGGCCTCGGCCTCGCCATTGCGCGGGGCATCGTGCAAGCCCATCAAGGGCACATTTGGGTCGAAAGTGAAGGGCACGACGAACAAACCCTACCCGGTAGCCAATTCCACATCATCCTGCCCCTTGCCCAAATCGCCCAAAACGAAGCCCTCCCCGTCGCTAGCTAAACCCAACCACGTTAGCAAAGATGCGACCAACCCCAAATTGTTTTACAATAACCAGCATGATTGCCAGCGTAGGTTGAGACACGCTTTCTGCTTATCTATCCTCGACCTCCGCCAAAGCAACTAGCTAACCAACAAACCAATCAACCAACTAAACACAAGAGGAAAACCAATCATGCCCAAACCATTCCGTAGAAAAACAACAAGCAAAAGCCCTGCCAACAATCCCAACGCCATGATGGCGCAAGTCCAGCAGATGCAAGCCGACATGGCTCAGGCGCAAGATGATTTGGCAAACGAATATATTACCGTCACAGCTGGGGGCGGCGCCATCAGCATCGAAATTTCTGGTCAACAGCGCGTCCGCACCATCGAGATTGACCCTGATTTATTCGATAGCGAAGAAGTGGATATGCTCCAAGATATGCTCATCGCGGCCGTGAACAGCGCCATCGAACAATCCCAAGTCATGGCCACCAAACGCATGGAAACCATCTCCGCCAGCACTCCTGGCCTCGGTGATATGCTCGGCGGCTTGGGGTTATAAGCCGTAAGTGATGAGCCGTAAGCTGTAGACCTTAGCTCCTTGCTCCTTGCTCCTTGTTCATTGTTCATTGTTCATTGTTCACTCTGGAGTATTTAGTGGCCGACAACGTTTTACCCCGCGCCGTCCAACGCCTGATCAACGAATTTGCGCGACTGCCTGGCATTGGGCCAAAATCTGCCTCACGGTTGGCTTTTTTTCTGTTGCGGACAGCCGATAGCAAGCAAGCCCTTGACTTAGCCACCGCTCTGCAAGAGCTAGCGGAAAACACACGCTACTGCTCGGTGTGTTACAACATCACGGAACAAGACCCGTGCCCCATCTGCGCCAACCCCGAACGGGACGAGCATTTGCTGTGCGTGGTTGAAGAGCCGCTGGATGTGGTTGCCTTGGAACGTTCCCGCGCCTTTAACGGCCGATACCATGTGTTGCATGGGGCGATTTCGCCCGTAGAGGGCATTGGTCCAGACGAGCTACGCATCGAGGAACTAATTCAACGGGTGGAAAAAGGGACGTTTAGCGAGTTAATTATTGCTACCAACGCCACGCTGGAGGGAGACTCGACAACGCGCTATTTGGAACGACGGCTGGCGAATGCCAATGTGAAACTGTCGTCGCTGGCGCGCGGGCTGGCGGTGGGCAGTGATCTAGAGTACACGGACGAAATCACGCTGAGCCGCGCTTTGCAAGGGCGTCGCTCTTTATGAATAAGAAAAAAAGCGAGTCCGTGCTTTCCCCCTCCACAGCCAGCCGCTTTACTCATTATTCATTATTCCTTACTCATTATTCCTACATCTTGTTTGCCGCACTTTGTTGATTGTGCTAATATTTTTGTCGCGTTAGGGCGTCGCCAAGCGGTAAGGCAGTGGACTTTGAATCCACCATTCGCAGGTTCGAATCCTGCCGCCCTAGCCTAACTCAAAAAGATGTCGAGCAAACGCTTGGCATCTTTTTTTGTTTGGGGCTTGCGGATTTCGTGGCGTTTCCAATGTGGTCATGTGTCACGTGTCATGTGTCACGTGGTTTGTCTCTGGACGTGGGCTGTTTAGCCCAAACAGTCTCTCTTTGAACCCATGAAGCGACAGTTTGTTCTTGAGCTGTAAAAACAAGTTTGGTACGCCGTTTAGCTAGCTGAGTAGCTGAACGCTTACCCAATATTATGTGTAGGAGTACAGATGACGACAGATTTAGCAGTGGTGATTTTGGCCGCCGGGCATGGGACGCGCATGAATTCAAAGCGGCAGAAGTTGTTGCATGAGGTGGGGGGTAAGCCGATGATTCAGCACGTGTTTGACACGGCCGTGTCCACCGCCCAACATCCCCCCGTTTTTGTCACCGGCAAAGGGGGCGTCCAACTCCGCGACTGGTTCCAAGAGCAAGCATTTTATGTCAAACAAACCGAGAAGCTGGGGACAGGCCACGCGACCCGCATGGCAACCGAGTTACTCCAAGGCCAATCAAAACAAGTGGCCGTGCTGTACGGCGACATGCCCCTACTCAAAGCCAGCACCTTGGCTGAACTAGCCGCCAAACAAGCGCAAACAGGCGCGGCGGTTATCATGCTGTCCGTTATGGGCGAGCCAGAATCTTCCTTCGGCCGTGTGGTGCGGAATGCTTATGGTCACGTGCGCGAAATCGTGGAAGTGGCAGAGGCACGCCGTCGCTCCAACACAGCGGCCTTGCTCAACATTCGGGAACATAATGCAGGGGTGTACTGCTTCGACGCCGCTTTTCTGTGGGAAAATTTGCCCCATCTGCCTCAGCACGTCGCCCGCGATGGCAACATCGAATATTATTTGACCGACATGATTGGTTTGGCCGTCGCGCAAGGGCGCATGGTAGAAGCAATGACCACGGATGACGCCGACGAGTGCTTAGGCGCGGGCACACGCGCCGAGATGGTTCCCGTGGAGCAGGCGTTTCGCCGCCGAGCGGTACGGTACCATCAGGAGAACGGGGTGACGATTATGTCGCCTGAAACAACGTTTATTGACCAAGAGGTGCGTATCGGGCAGGATACGATTGTATGGCCGAATACGTTTATTCAGGGCAAAACGGTGATTGGGGAGGATTGTGTCATTGGGCCAAACTCGATTATCCGCGAGGCGACGCTCGGCCGTGGGTGTCGGGTGGAGCAGGCAGTAGTGGAGAATATCACGCTGGAAGATGGTAAAACAGTGGCTCCATTTACCCATCTATCTGACCTACATGAGGCTCAAAAGCATGAGTGACCAGTCTGAAGTTTATATTCCTCTCTTAGATGAGTTGATTGAAGCGGCACGCGCGGTACGCGCTAAGGCGTATGCTCCTTACTCTAATTTTCAGGTGGGCACGGCCGTGTTAGGCGCAAATGGACAAATTTATACAGGGGTCAATATCGAAAATGCGTCGTTTGGGCTGACGGTATGTGCCGAGCGCAATGCCATTGGCGCTATGGTGGGAGATGGGGAGACCAAAGTCACGGCCGTGGTAGTCGCCACCAGCAACGGCGTGACGCCCTGTGGTGCTTGTCGCCAAGTCCTGCTCGAGTTCGGCGACGACATCCCCATCTGGCTCATCGCCGAAGATGAAGAAACCGTCCGCTTCACCACGCTCCACGCTCTCCTGCCCGACCATTTTGACCAAAGCCAGCTTGGGGCAATGAGTAATGAATAATTAACAATGAGTAAAGAGGTTGACGGCTAGCCATGTTTGCGTGGTCTGGCCGAGTTTTTTCTCGATCCCAAAGCCCATGTCTCGTGATAGAAATCGCCGTACCGAAGCCATTGTGATAAAACGCCGCGACTATGGGGAGGCTGACCGCATGTTGAGCCTATACACGCGGGAGTTTGGCAAGCTGGACGCGCTGGCAAAAGGGGCGCGAAAGCCGCAAAGCCGCAAAACGGGGCATGTGGAGCTGTTCATGCGCACCAATTTTATGATTGCCGAGGGGCGCAACTTTGGCATCATCACCCAAGCGGATTTGGTGGAGCCGTATGCCGCTCTGCGGGAGGATTTAATCCGCACGACGTATGCCGCTTATGCCACGGAACTGCTGGACAAATTCACGGCGGATGAAGACAAAAATGTCTCGCTGTATGAGTTGTTGGGCAAAGGGTTGGGTTGGTTTAATCAGACAGATAATCTTCTGCTAGCCGCCCGCTATTATGAGTTGCGCTTATTGAGTTTGGCCGGGTTTCAGCCTCAGTTGTTTCGCTGTGTAGCGACGGGTGAACCTGTTGAGCAGGAAGACCAATATTTTAGTGCAGAACTGGGGGGTTTGCTCAAAATAAAGGCACGGAGCGCGGATAGAAAAGCGCAAATGGTCTCGTCCACGGCCGTGAAACTCCTCCGCTACCTGCAAACCCGCGACTGGCCCACCATCCAAGCCATCCAACTCCGCCCCGAACTCCACCGCGAACTCGAGCGCATTATGCAGTACTACCTCACCTACCACCTCGAGCGTAACCTCAAATCCGTCGAATTCCTGTACCGCCTCCGCCGCGAAGCCGCCCTCTTCACCGAGGACGCCCCACAAACTATCCCGACAGACGAGCCACCCGCCAGCTAACCTATTAACTCAATTTGACGCAACTCAGCTTCCCATTCATCGGCGGTCATATCCAAAAACGGAATACCCAAGCGAGAGGCGTATTCTATAAACGCCCAGCGCGACATCGAGAGTAAGTCCGCCGCTTTCCCACTCGAAATATGCCCGCGACGATACATCTCCAAAACCACAAACTCATTAGCCGTTTGGTGGATAGGCTGATTAAATTGCTGAAGAAGCGGAACTAACTCACTGTTGATATCTAGTTGAACGACTGACATGGTTACACCTCAAGTATAAAAACGAACAGATAGCGAACTGCTGACAGTATAGCATCACGCGCAAACTTGCGTCACTACACCAGCTAAAAATCTTTGAGGTCTCACTCCAGCGGTGCTATACTACAAGGCTGATTCTTTCTCGTCGCGTCATGCACGCACACACTCAACAAGGGTACTTCATTTTACATAACGAACGAAGAAAATTAGCCCTTCGACCGTCAAAAGGACTTTATGAGCAACCCCAAACTCACCTTCAACGATGTAATCCTCCGCCTGCTCGCCTACTGGAAAGAGCAAGGCTGTCTCGTCTGGCAACCGTACAACGTCCAAGTTGGGGCGGGCACGATGAACCCCGCTACCATTTTGCGCGTCCTTGGCCCCGAGCCGTGGAACGTCGTCTACGTTGAACCGAGCATTCGCCCCGACGATGGCCGCTTTGGGGATAACCCCAACCGGATGCAACAGCATCACCAGCTACAGGTCATCCTGCAACCCGACCCCGGCAACCCCCAAGAGCTTTATTTGCAAAGCCTCGAGGCCATCGGTATTGACCGCCGCGAGCATGACATCCGCTTTGTCGAGGATAATTGGGAAAGCCCCGCTCTGGGCGCGTGGGGGCTGGGCTGGGAAGTGTGGCTGGATGGACAAGAGATTACCCAGTTTACTTATTTTCAGCAGGCGGGCGGGCTGGATTTAGACCCCGTGGCCGTGGAAATCACGTATGGGCTGGACCGCATTATTTCAGCGTTGCAGGATGTGGATAGCGTTTGGGACATCGATTACGGCTCAGGCGTGGGGTATGACCAAGTTCTGCTCCGCAGTGAGATTGAGCATTGTGAATATTATTTCAATGTGGCCGATGTGGAAGCGCTTTTCGCCACCTATGAGACGTATGAGCGGGAAGCGCAACGCTGTTTGGCGGCGGGTTTGGTCGCGCCCGCGCATGATTACAACCTGAAATGCTCCCATCTGTTTAACGTGCTGGACACGCGCGGCGCGGTGGGCGTCACTGAACGGGCGAATTATTTTCGACGGATGCGCAACATGGCGCGGGAAATTTCCAAGGCGTATATTCAGCAACGTGAGGAGCTAGGGTTTCCCCTGCTGAATCATCCCACATGGCAAGCACCCGCTCTGCAAACGCCAGACGCAGTGCAGTTGGCACAGACGGAGTTTCCTCATACGTTTTTGTTGGAAATTGGGAGTGAGGAGTTGCCAGCCGATGATGTTCCCACGGCCGTGTCTCAACTGCAAACCCTCGTCCCCCACCTGCTAGACGAACTGCGCATCACCTACGACAGTTACGAAATCTACGGCACACCCCGCCGCTTGGCCGTCATCGTCAACAACATGGCTGGTCGCCAAACCGACCTCGAGATGGAAGTGACTGGCCCCCCCGCCGACCGCGCCTTCGACGCCGATGGCAATCCAACCAAAGCGGCCATCGGCTTCGCCCGCAGTCGTGGCCTCGACGTGGCGGATTTGCGCATCAAAGAAGATGGTGACCGCCGCTATGTGGCCGCCACCGTCTTTGAAAAAGGGCAACCGAGCGCGGCCGTGTTGGCCGAGCGGCTGGCTGAACTAATCGCCAGCCTCAAATTCCCCAAATCAATGCGCTGGAACGGGAGCAACATCGCTTATTCTCGCCCGTTGCGCTGGCTGGTCGCCCTGTACGGGCCAGACGTGGTGCCCTTTGCTTATGCGGGGGTCGCCAGCGGGCGGGTTAGCCGTGGCCTGCGCCCCGAAAGCTCGCCCGAAATTGTGGTCGAGGATGCGGATGATTATCTCTCGCTGATGGCGGGACACGGCATTGTCGTCGATGGCGAAAAGCGGTCGAGCATTATTCTGGCCGCCGTGCGCCAGCTTGCTTCAGAAAAAGGGGGAAGCGTGCCCGACAACCCAGACCTCTTAGCCGAAGTGACCAACTTGGTCGAACGCCCCACGCCGTTCATGGGCCAATTCGAGACGCGCTTTTTATCTTTGCCCGAGGCGGTACTAGTAGCGGTCATGCGCAAACATCAGCGGTATTTTCCCGTTTATGGGTTAGCGGGGACGCTATTGCCCTATTTTATCGGCGTGCGCAACGGGCATAGTGAGCATCTGGACAAGGTGATTCACGGCAATGAGCAGGTGATTCGCGCCCGTTTCTCTGATGCGGACTTTTTCTATAGCCAAGACATTAAGCAAAAGCTGGCGGATTTTCTACCAAGCTTGGGCAAGCTGACGTTTCAGGCTGAGTTGGGTTCGATGCGGGACAAGGGTCGCCGTTTGGAGAAGCTTGTGCCGGAAATGGGCAAGATGTTGGGGCTGGATAAAGAGGAAATGTCCACGGCCGTGCGCGCCGCCCATCTCGCCAAAGCAGACCTAGCCACCAGCATGGTGGTCGAAATGACCTCCCTGCAAGGCATCATGGGCGGCCATTATGCCCGTCTCAGCGGCGAAAGCGAGGCGGTCGCCCAAGCCATCGCCGAGCAGTACGAAGCGATTAGCCATACCCGCCCCGCCCTCGCCTTGGCCTTAGCGGATAGATTGGACAGTTTGACGGGGCTGTTTGCCGCTGGCCTCGCGCCCAAGGGGTCGAACGACCCGTTTGCCCTGCGCCGGGCGGCGATTCAGCTTGTGGAAAATTTGGTAAACAACGAAGTCACCTTTGATTTGTGGTCGGCCATTCGGGCGGCGGCCGGATATCTGCCTGTCGAAGCGTCACGTGAGGTGCAGAAACAGGTATTGGCCTTTATCCAAGACCGGCTGAGCGTGATTTTGCAAGAGCAAGGGGTTTCGCCAACAACGGTACGCGCTGTTCTGGCCGAACAGGGGCATAATCCGTTTGGGGCGACGCGGGCGGCGAGGGAACTCACGGCCGTGTCTCAACGCGCTGACTGGACCGAGCTACTCGACGCCTACGCCCGCTGTGTGCGCCTGACCCGCAAAGAGATGACCCAATATGACCTGCGCCCCGCTGATTTTGCCCTGCCCGAAGAGCAAGCCCTTTATACCGCCTACATGCAAGCGGCCGAAGCGCAGGATGGCTCGATGGAAACGTTTGTCGCCGCGCTGGAAGGTTTACAGGCTCCCATTACCACCTTTTTTGAGGCGGTGCTGGTCATGGATGAGGATGAACAGGTGCGGCACAATCGGCTGGCCTTACTGCAACATATCGCCGCACTGGCGAATGGCCTAGCGGATTTGTCGGAGTTGGAAGGGTTTTAGGGAGAAGCTGTTAGCTATAAGCTTTAAGCCGTAAGCAAAAGCGGGACGTCACCATACTTTGGTGACGTCCCGCTTTTTTGTGAATTCTCTTATCTACCAAGTAGCAAATCGGTTGATTAAGTTGTAGACAACACGGCCGTGGTCAATTCCTCATACAACGCCGTCAATGAATGCCGAGGATATTGCACCACAAACAGCCGCCGACTCGCCAGCGTCATCAGGTCATCACTGTGCGGCAACACGGCCGCGACCTCACACTCATAGGTCGTCGCCACCTGCGCCTTCACCTGCGCGGGGTTAAAGGCCTGCGGGGTTTTATTCACCACCACCAGCAACCGCTCCACCCCCAACCGCCGCGCCACGCGAATCGTCACGCCCGTCCCTTCATAATCCTGCTCGTCGGGGCGCATGACCACCAGCAAGGTGTGCGCCAAGGCAATCGAGAGCAAGGTCTCTTCGTTGAGGCCGGGATGGGTGTCAATGAGCAACACATCCAGATGCAGGGCTTCTATCACTTGCCGAATGCCCTCAGAAAGCAGGTTAACGTTGTAGCCACTGCGCAACACGCGGGCGATTTCGCCGGGGCGGATGCTGGCGGGGATGAGAAATAGCTGGCCAGAGATTTGTTCGGGAGGGGCTAACACGGCCGTGACATCCCGCGCCGTGTCTGCTATCGCGCACCGCTCCCACAAATAATCATTCAGCGAATGCTCAATCGCGTCCCCCGACAATCCAAACAAAATATGAATCCCAGGGGACTGTATATCCGTATCAATCACGCCCACGCGCAAGCCGCGCCGCGCCATCAGCGCGGCCACATTGGCCGTTGTATTCGATTTACCAGTGCCTCCTCGAAAGGAGTGAATTGCTATTACATGTGCCATGAGAATGCTCAGTGCTGAGCGATGAGTAACGAGTGCTGAGTGCGCCACTCATTGCTCATCGCTCGTCGCTCAGCACTTCTGTTAGATATCTCGGAAGGAGTCGCGCAGGGTGCGGGCTTTGTGCTGGAGTTGTTGGAAATAATCGGTTTCGACAATGGCGGTTACTTTGTCTTCTTCCTGCTGGCGGTCAATTTGGATGCGCAGCTCCTGCACTTTTTGCATCAGCCTCGCCTCGCGGGCTTGGATTTCGTAGACCATGTTTTGGAAGACACGCGCCAAACGGCCGAGTTCATCAGTGCGCTGGGTCAGTTGCGTCAGCGCTTCGGGATTCAGTGTACCAGATTCTACGGCGGCGGCGGCAGATGTCAACGCCTCGACATGATGCAAATAGGCGAGTTCGCGGTCGCGCAACCGTTTTTTCTCGAGGGTGGCTTCGATGCGGGCTTTGAGCAAGGCGGGGTTATACGGCTTGGTCAGGTAATCTTGCGCCCCTAGCTCGATGGCGTGCAAAATGCCGCGCGCATCGTCCAGCGCGGAAAGAACGATAACGGGAATGTGACGCAGATCTTTGTCCGCCTGCATGATTTCGAGGACACGGTAGCCGTTGAGTTCGGGCATCATAATATCGAGCAGAACGACATCGTAGACAATTTCGCTCTCGGCGTGGAGCAGGTCGAGGGCTTCACGGCCGTGGTCAGCGGTGGTCACGATATGCCCCTGCCGCTCCAGCCGCCGCCGCATAATGCCCAGATTTTCCTGATTATCATCCACCACGAGCAGATGCCCCGTGAGGCCGGGCGTGGTTGCGGCACGAGCTTCGATGGAGCGCATGGTCGAGACCAAATCAACGGCCATAGTCAGCGAGGTTTGCTCTGGCTCGTCGGGTAGCACCTCTATCATCTCGCCCCGCGCCAGTTGGGTATAGCTGACGAGGTCGTCTATTAACTCGAGGAGCCGTTCGCAGGCGTGGTCTATGCGTTGCAAATCAGCCACAATATCGGTCGCCCCCACGGCCGTGCAACGCTCCTGCAAAATCTCCCCATACCCCATAACTACATTCAGCGGATTGCGCAATTGAAAATGAATATTGTCCGCGTAAGCCTGAATATCTACCTCAGCGTCAGCGGCAATTTTAGCGGGATCCAGAATGTCGTTAATCAGCTTGAGCAGTTGCCGCCCGGCGCGGTTCATGCGGCGCAACTCATGCTGAAGTCCATGCGCATCTTCTAATTCGACATCTTCCAACAACATCTCACAATAGCCCAAAACAGCGTTGAGCGGCGTGCGTAATTCATGCCGCTTATGCGCCAAAAAAGCTTTGCGGGTGCGGCGGTCGCTGAGGTCTAGGGGGGTGTCCATGAGCGTGTTGGTGGGTTAGCTGATTGGTTGGTTGGTGTTTTTTTAAGGGTATCATGTGTCACGTGTCATGTGTCACGTGATTCTTCTTTGGTTTTGTTTTAGCTAGCCGCTTGATTGTGAGCAATAGACAGCCCCTCATCGCTCGTTACTCATCGCTCAGCACTCAAATCACAGGTCATTGAGGCGTAGGTGGTACCCACGGCCGTCGGCCAGCAGTTGCACCTCTTCGGCGAACGCTTGAGGGGTTTGGTATCGTTTTTCGCGGTCTTTGGCTAGGACTTTGTTCACGATGAGGTCTGTTTCGGGCGGCAGGTTGGGGCGAATGGCTAAAACGGAGGGAATGGGATCCATGATATGGGCCACGGCCGTGCCCATCGGTGTCGCCGTGCGGAACGGATATTGTCCTGTTAAAGCCTGAAAAAAGACGACACCCAAGCCATACACATCACTGCGGCCATCCAAACTTTGCTGGCCGCGCACCTGCTCGGGACTCATGTATTCGGGCGTGCCCAAAACGAGGTTACCCGTCAACTGCTGAGCAAAGCCAGCCCGAATTTTTGCCACGCCAAAGTCAGCCAAATAGCTCTGTCCTAGTTTATCGAACAGCACATTGGCTGGTTTAAGGTCGCGGTGAATAATATGCCGCTGGTGCGCCATATCTAGCGCATCCGCCACGCGCCGCATAATCGGGGCCAAAGCGACCAGCACCAGCGGTTCCTGCGTCAGTTTGTCTGCTAGGGAGCCGCCCGCCATGTATTGCATGACCATATAGGGACGATGGTCGTAATGACCAAAGTCAAACACGGGCACGATGCAGTTGTGTTGCAGGCTGGCGACGATTTCCGCTTCGCGTTGAAAGCGGGAGAGGGCGTCGTCGTCGGTCACGCGCTGGCGGGAAAGGAGCTTGATAGCGACATGCCGCTTGACGAGCGGGTCGTGCGCCAGATAAACGATGCTCATGCCGCCGTGCCCGATTTGGCGCACAATTTCGTACCGACCAATATGGCTGATGTCTGGTTGCTCTTGTGTTGAAGCGTTGCTCATGGATTTATTATAGTCGAACTGGCTCTGTTTGACTTATGTTGGCTGGGGGGGGGAAAGGGGTGTCATGTTTCACGTGTCATGTGTCATGTATTCTATCTGGTAGGCACGCCTCGCCGCCTGCGGCGGCTCGCCCATAAAGGGGGATTTTTT
>JBGTIZ010000343.1:0-3367 GCA_041745395.1 Promineifilaceae bacterium (SeqCode)
AATCGTTCCCCCATATTGAAAAATGATGGGCAGTTAAACGATCAGAAAGTAATTTATCGGAATAATAAAATAGACTCACAAAAGGCCGATAGATCGATGAAACGAGGTATGAATCATCAAATTGTGCTTTGACACGATTACCCAGATGAGATTTGAGGTTAGAACTCCATTTAATATCGTAATCCAATAAGTTAGCATCTACTTGCTTATCTTTTTGTGCATCTACTTGTTTGTTATATCTATCGATTAGAAACTGTATTTTCTCGACAACTTCATTCTTGCTAAATCCATAAACCCATTCATCACGATTAGTCTTAATTCCTGGCGCAGATAAAGAGAAGATGGTTTCTCTATGTTCTTTAGAAGCTAAAGGGAGCAAATCATCCCAATTATTTTCGGCCAAGTTGAGCCAATTGTTGTTGCGGCTGGGCATAATGCGTTCAAAACGCAGTTGGGCGAACGGATTAGCGGCCAAAAAGCGCAACTTATCTACCGCCTCTTCCATCTCGGGGCGGCGTACATACCAAATGCGGCACAGGTCGCCACTCTCCGCCTCTTTGCGTACCATAAACATCATGGCAACCCCCGTCTGAATGGCAAAAACGTTGTGCTTTGGCCCCGAAAGTTTGGGGTTCTTGCGCACATCTCCACCCAAATCCACCACGTAAATATGGCTAAATTCATCCGCTACCACCTTGCGAAAGCCATCAAACGTGCGCGCATCTAAAAAGGAGCGGTTGGTGATGAAAGCGATAATGCCGTTGTCTTGCAAACGGTCACTCGCCCAGCGATAGAAACGGGAATACATATCATACAGCTTCGTTTTTTGCGCCGTGCTGGCCGCGATATAGGTCGCCTTAATGCGCTTGTCAATCTCGGGGTACTCGCGGTTTTTGTTGTTTTCGTTTTCGTTAAGCTGGTTGGCGTTGTAAGGCGGGTTGCCAATGATGACCGAAATCTCCCGCTCGTTTTGCCGCTCGATACGGGCGAGGTTGGCGTCGGTCAGCCCAAACAGCCCCAACTGACGCCGATGCTGGGTGCGGAAGCCCATGTTGTCGAGCGTATCCACAAAGAGGATGTTCTCGAAGGCCACGTATTGCTTCATTTTTTGCTGGTAGCTGTATTCGATGTTGAGGTTGGCGATGTAGTAGGGCAAAATCGACACTTCGTTGCAGTGCAACTCGTGGGCGTATTTGTGGGCGAGCTGGTGCGGGGGCAAATACTCAATCAGTTCGGTGATAAACGTGCCCGTGCCCGTGGCCGGGTCGAGAATTTCGACCCCCTCGTGCCCCAGCCCCTTGCCAAAATGTTGGTAGCAGAGATGGTCGGCGGCCTGAATCATGAAGCGCACGATTTCGTTGGGGGTGTAGACGATGCCGAGCCGGTCGGCCGCTTTGGGGTTGTACGCTTTGTAGAAGGTTTCGTAGAGGGTTTTGAGGAACTTTTGCTTTTCGTGGTGGTTGGCGATTTGGGCGGCGCGGGCTTTGATGGCGTTGGTGTAGCCGCCGATGCGGCCATCAATGCGGCGGCGCACCTCTTCCTTATAGAAGGTGTTGACCACGTCGCCTAGCTCTTGGGCGATAATGTTTTCGCCATGAAACTGGGCGTCGCCAAAGACGGTCGTAAAAATGTCTTGGGTGAGGATGTGCTGGACAATCATCTCGCGCACGTCGGCGGGTTCCATGCTGGGGTTAATCGCTTCTTGGCACAGTTCCAGAAAGTCGTCGGCGGCGCGGTGAAAGGTGGGGTTTTGGTCGTACTGCTGGCGGATGGTGAGGCGCAGCATTTCGGCCAGGTCGGGCACGTCTTGGGCAAAGCTTTCGATGGCTTCGCGGAATTCGCGCACTTCGGCGCTTTCGTAGCTGACAAAGCGGGTGAGGAGGGTGTCGAGGGTGGGGGCATCTTGGAGGGGCACACGGCCGACTTCTTGGCCGTTTTGGATTAACACGGCCGTGTGGCTGTCCTCAAACAAGATGTTGCTCTGCGGATACCCCTTGGCAAACTTCTTGGCAATCTCCCGGTCCAGGTCGTCGTCTTCGTCTTTGCTTTCCCAATACCCCCAATCTTGGCGGAGCGCATCTTTGAGCGTGCCGTCGGGGTAAATGGTGTGCCCCGTGCGGGTGCGGAGGTCGAGTTCGGCGATGAGTTCGAGGTTGCGCTGGCGGGCGTAATGCTCCAGCAGGTCTTGGAACGGCTTGCGGATGGTGGTCTCTTTTTTACTGCCGCCGTATTGCTGGATGCGGTGGAGTTGGTTGTGGTATTGGTGAATGAGTTGAAGGGACATGGGGGGTATGTTACCAAGCTATGGGTGAATGGCAAGTGGTGAATTGTGAATGGTGAATTGTGAATGAGCGCCTGCATTCACCATTCACCCTTGATCATTTACCATTGACAATTTCTGTCAGGGGAGGGCAACGGGGGGCAGTAGGGCAGAGGCATGCCTCTGCCCTACGGGACGGCGGGGGAAAGGTTAGGATTGCGTGACCAATACAAAATGCCCTAAAAATCAGTTAGAATTGTTCTGCAAAAAGGGAGTGGCGGGCTGGATAGGCTGGATAGGTAAGCAATTGTCAGAAAATAAGCAGGAGTAAATGGTGGTAAAAATGGTTTCAACAACACTTCAACAGGAATTGACTCAACTTTCACGCGAGGAGCGGTTGCAACTGGCGCATTGGTTATTGGATTCGTTGGTGGCTGGTGATGATGCTGGGGCAGAGGTGGTGGCAAGCCAGCCCCAACCCTTGATGCGTTGGGCGGGAATGTTTGCGGGAGGAGGGGGAAACACGGCCGTGGTTGATGAAGAGATTCTGGAAGCAGGATGCCCATATTGATTTCGTTGACGCTGTTTTGGTTGCCGTGGCCGAACGTCTACAAATTCGCCGCATATTGACGCTTGACCAACGTCATTTTCGTTTGTTTCGCCCCCGTCATTGTTCAGCTTTTGAACTGTTTCCCTAATGGTAGTCGTTCCGTAGGGCAGAGGCATGCCTCTGCCCTACCTACGGAACGGCGGGGGAAAGAAGTTCAACTTTTTGAAAAAGTTGAACTTCTGGTCAGCCAGAGCCACGCGCTGGTGAGGAGGGTGAGGACGGTGGCGAGCAGGGGGATGAGGGGGAGGTGGCTGGGGGAGGTGGTTTGGATGTGGAGGTTGGACACGGCCGTGGGGCTCACCTCATCCCCCACCGCCCAATCAGAAAAGCCCTCAATACCACCCAGCCACACCCGACTGCCGTCAAAGCCGTCACGAGCGCACTCCCAGCCCGCCCCACCTGACTCCCCCGGATATTTACAGATTTGCGGGTCGTCAAACCCCGCATGGAGCAACGTCATCCTCACCTGATAGCCGCTGGCGATGGCGGGGATGGTC
>JBGTIZ010000344.1:0-2975 GCA_041745395.1 Promineifilaceae bacterium (SeqCode)
CCGCAAGGGTGACCCGCGCGAGCTCGCGGCGACCGCCGTGTTCCTGGCGTCGGCCGCCGCCGGCTACATCACCGGCCAGACCCTGGCCGTCGACGGCGGGATGACGATCACCTGACCATGCCCCACCGCTCCCGCTACTCCAGCAGAAGCAGAAGAAGCCACCACCGTAACGGAGCTAATCATGGGACGCACGGCCGAGGGCGCATTTTACATGGGCAATCCTGATGCGCCCGTCAAAATGTTGGACTATTCCAACTTCCTGTGAAGCACCTGCCGCGCTTTCGCCGTGCGCGAAGCAACAGAAATCAAGGAAACCCATGTGGCCGACGGCCATGTTCAACTTATCTTTTGGCACAACCTAGACAGCGTGCCCGCCGCCACGCGCCTGCACATCGGCTCCCACTGTGCGGGCGAGCAAGATGTGGCTCTGTTTTGGGCGATGTATGATTATATTTACGAAAATCAGCGCGATTTTTTCGGCGCGGATGATCAATTGGTGATAGACACGGCCGTGTCCCTCGGTGCCAATCAAGCTGAACTAGAAGCGTGTTACTTTGGTGGGGAAGGACGCACGGCCGTGGAAGCTCTTGACACCATTCGCCGCGAGCGCGGTATCAGCGGCCGTCCCGTTTTCGACATCAACGGCCAGCGTATCTTCGGCTCCCAATCTTTCAGCGTCTTCGACCAAGCCATCCAACAAGCAATGAGCAATGAACAATGAGTAATGAACAAATGCGCCAGTTAACGGACAAAGTCGCTATTGTGACGGGGGCGGGGCGGGGCATTGGGGCCGCGATCGCCCATGCGCTGGCGAGTGCGGGGGCGCGGGTGGCCGTGAACGACATCAATCCTGACCGCGCCGAGCGGGTCGCGCAGGAAATTAGCGCGGCGGGCGGCCAAGCGTTAGCCATTCAGGCGGATGTGTCCAACAAATTTAACTGTTCCCATCTGATTGACAGCACCCGCACCGCCTGGGGGCAGTTAGATATTTTGGTCAATAACGCGGCCGTGGAACCCGTCTCGACCATTCTGAAAATGGATGAGTGGGATTGGAATCGGTGCATTGATGTCAATCTGAAGGGGGCGTTTTTCATGAGCCAGCTTTGTGGGCGGGTCATGAATGATGAAAATCGGGAGCGAGGGGGCGGGGTGATTGTCAATATTGGCTCCACGGCCGGGGTCGCTGTGCCGCTGGCGGGACGCGCCGCTTATGCGGCTAGCAAGGCGGGATTGGTCGGTCTGGCGCGGGAGTGTGCGCGGGAGTTTGCTGAGTATGGCATTCGGGTCAACACGATTTTGCCGGGCATTATAGATACAGATTTAACACGGCCGTGGCAAACCCCCGAAAACCTCGCCCAGTGGGAAGCCAGCATCCCCCTCGGACGCATCGGCACACCCGACGACGTGGCGCAAGTCGTCCTCTTTCTCTGCTCCCCTGCCGCCAGCTACATCACCGGCCAAACCATCACCGTAGACGGCGGCCGCATCATGCGCTAAGCCAACCCGCTCGTAGTAACGGCTTTAGCCGTTTTTTTCCCTCTTCCTTCTTCCTTCTTCCCTGTTTTAGCTAAACACCAGCGTCCGATTCCCATAAACCAGCACCCGCTGGCGCAAATGGTGATGAATGGCGCGAGACAGCACTAGTTTCTCGAGGTCGCGCCCTTTGCGCACCATATCTTCGATGGTGTGGCGATGGCTAACCCGCACCACATCCTGCTCGATAATCGGCCCCGCATCTAGCTCAGCCGTGACGTAATGGCTGGTTGCCCCAATAATTTTGACCCCCCGCTTGTACGCGCTGTGATACGGCCGTGCCCCCGCAAACGCTGGCAAAAATGAATGGTGAATATTGATAACGCGGTGCGGATAATGGGCAATAAAATCCGCGCTGAGAATCTGCATATATCGCGCCAGCACCACAAAATCAATCTCGTACTCAGCCAGCAGAGCCAACTCCTTGGCCTCCTGCGCCGCTTTGGTCTCTTTGGTGATGGGAATATGGTGAAAATCAAGCCCAAACCGCTCCGCCACGGGCTGTAAATCAGGATGATTGCTGATAATGAGCGGAATTTCTACCAGCCATTCATTGGCGTGCCAGCGGGCTAAAATGTCATACAGGCAGTGGGAAAGCTTGGAGACAAAAATCGCCATGCGCGGGCGCACATCGCTAAAATGCAGTTCCCACGTCATGTCATATTTATCCCCGATTAGCACCTTGAAAAAATCGGCGATTTTCTCGCGCGGAATGGCAAACCCTGCCAAATCCCACTCAAGGCGCATGAAAAAGACGTTTTGACGGTCGTCCACATGCTGGTCGAGGTGCAAAATATTGCCGCTGTTTTTCTGGATAAAATCAGTCACGGCCGCGACCAAACCGATTTGGTCAGGGCAGTGGATGAGGAGAATAGCCGAAGTTGAAGGTGTCATAGGTTAGGGTACAAGGTTCAAGGTGCAAGGTGCAGGGGGGAGTCGTTCCTTGCACCCTGCACCCTGCACCTTGCTAAATCGTAAGCAATAAGGTGAGTAAACCGAGCAGGCCCACAATGGCTAGCCCGTAAAAAGTGGCTAATTTTAGCACCGCGCCTTCGTCCGCGCCTGTGACGGTACTACAGCCGACAATGACCTTGGCCGGGGCAAAGACGGAGCCAATCGCTCCGCCCGCCGTTTGCGCGGCCAAAATCCAAGCGACATAAAGGCCCAACACGTTGGCCGTGCTGGCTTGCAGGCTGGCAAAAATGACGTTGCTGTTGGTGTTGCTCCCCGTCATAAACGCGCCCAACGCGCCGATGAAGGGGCTGAGGAAGGGGAAGAGCAAGCCCGCTTGGCTGAGCGTGGCGGCTAGGGCGGCCGTCATGCCCGCTTGCTCCATAGTGGTGGCCATGGCGACGAGGGCGAGGATGCTGATGGTGGATTTGTAGGAGCCGCGCACCGTTTTTTGTAGGATGCGCTGGCCACTATAGTGGGTGCTGGTGGGC
>JBGTIZ010000345.1:0-34719 GCA_041745395.1 Promineifilaceae bacterium (SeqCode)
AATACATTATAGCGAACTTGGTGGGTTTTGCACGGTTTGGCTGGGGTTGGCCGGTGACAAAGAAACACGGCCGTGTTTTGAGTGATGAAAACCCAAAACACGGCCGTGGTAACCAAAAATTAAACACTTGACCAGCAAAGCCCGTTAATGATTCAAAATCTGATTCAAGAACATCTTCGTGCGCTCTTCCTTCGGATTCGTAAAGAACTCACCGGGCGTACTTTCTTCCACAATCTCGCCCGCATCCATAAAGATAATGCGGTCGGCCACTTCTCGAGCAAAGCCCATCTCATGCGTTACGGCCAAAATCGTGTAGCCAGATAGAGCCAAGTCCCGCATAACGTCCAGAACTTCCTTAATCATTTCCGGATCCAGAGCCGAAGTTGGTTCATCAAACAGCAAAATCTTTGGCTCCATGGACAGCGTCCGCGCAATCGCCACGCGCTGTTGCTGACCACCAGAAAGCTGGCCCGGATACTTCTGCGCCTGCTCGGGAATACCCACCCGCGTCAGCCATTTCATGGCAACTTCCTCCGCCCGTCCGCGTGACCATTTGCGCACGTGCATCGGTGCCAGCGTCACGTTTTCTAGCACGGTTAAATGAGGGAACAGGTTAAACTGCTGAAAAACCATGCCCACTTCTCGCCGAATTTCCGCAATGTTGCGCACATCATGGCTTAGGGTGATGCCATCCACAATGATTTCACCCTGCTGATGCTCTTCCAAACGGTTTAGCGTGCGAATAAACGTTGATTTACCAGAGCCAGATGGCCCCAAAATAACAATTACTTCTCCAGCGGTCACGCTAAAATCAATCCCCCGCAGGGCGTGATAATCACCATACCATTTATGCACGTTGCGGCAAGCGATGACTTCTTGACTGGTTATATTTTTGTTTGCTGGTTTATTGGCAACAATTGTCATGTGATTTTCTCTCTTTTCTCTACTATCTCAGGGCTTAGCTGGCGACACTAATTACGTGGCAAGAACCTAAGCCCTCTATCTAGCAACATCATAAAGCAAACTTACGGCTTAAAGCTTATAGCTCAATCCCTATCCCTATCTTTCCCCCACCCCAAGCTGTCGCTCCAGACGGCGGCTATAGCCAGCCATGAGCGAGCTAAAGATGAAGTAAACCACAATGAGCAAGATATACGGCTCAGTGCGGATGCCCAACCAGCTTGGTTGCGAGGCGATGTTATTCGCCACGGCCAAGAAGTCAAACAGTCCGACTAGAAAGACCAAAGATGTATCTTTGAACAAACCGATGAACTGCCCCACGATGGCGGGGATAACGGTGCGCAATGCTTGGGGTAACACAATGAGGCGATACTTTTGGAACGTGTTTAGGCCGAGGGCATCAGCCGCTTCATATTGCCCATTGTTCAAAGATTGTAACCCACCACGCACATTTTCAGCCAAATAAGCGGCGGCAAAAAGCGCAAATGCGGCCATAACGCGGCTGGTGTTTAGCACTTGCCACCCAGCGGGTAGGAAAATGGGGAAGAGGATAATCGCCATAAACAGCACGGTAATAAGCGGGATGCCACGCACTACTTCGATGTAAAGGGTGCTGTATAAAGCGACCGCGTTGCCTTTGAAGTTGCGATGGAAAAAGTAGGCCACGACCATAATCAAGAGCGGCCAAAAGGCGACTACTTGCTCAAAGCCATTCCGTGCCGCGCTCAATGATTCGGGGGTGCTGGTGGCTAAATTGTAGCCTGTCAACAGGATAGCAATGGGGTAAAGAAGCCACCACGGTATGCCCTGAATTTTACTTCGTCGCCCCAAAGCTAATAGCAAACCAAGGGGGAAGGAGACGACAATGGCAAAGATGGAGATAAGCACCGTCAGCAAAAAGCCGCCCCAAATGATGTCTGGGTTGACGTAGGTAAACGGCCCAGCCCAAGTGAAACCTCTCAAAAAGAGGAATAAGAGGAAGGGGCTGGCTAGCCAACCAAGGGTGAGCAAACGGCGCAGGTTTGTCCCTTTGTATTTGTTGCCTTGGTAAACAAAAATGCTGGGCACAATGAGTGCAACCCCTAGGGCTATCGAAAGATAGACGCGCCAAATCTGGTCTTTGAACCGAAAGACAAAGAGGTTTTCCAGATTGGTGGTGACTGCGCCCCAGGTTGCGCCCGTGTAGGTGCGGCGGTGTTCCACGGTGACGACATCGGGATTGTCTGCTTGGCGGGTAAAGGTGCTTTCCCGGATGGGAGTTCCAGCGGCATTGAAAAGGGTGGTGCGGTTAACGCTGACGCCAGGGGAGATGTTGGCTAGGTTTAGGCCGTAGGTAGTCGCCACTTCTGGCACGGAGGCTTCGAAGGTGGCATTTTGGACGCGAACTTGGTTAAAGCTAGCGTTGACCCAAGCGTAGCCGTAAAAGGCAGTGACCAAGCCAATGATGAACAGAGTCAGGATCAAGGTGACTTGTATGTTAGTAACGGAACTGTACAGGTTGTTCTTGAGCCAGAGGGTCATGCTGGTGTGTTCTTTTTTGATCTCGCCCATGATGGTCATGGCCACGGTTAAGACCCATAGAACAAGCACCACGGCCGTGGTAAACGTATTGCTCTGCAATCGGCTAAGCGTGTAGAACAGGGTAAAAATAGTCAGAGCCGAGAGCCACACAACTTGAAGCCAGCTACTCGCAATTTGCTCTTGGAAAAAGCGATTGATATCAAGGTGCATGTTGCCCGGGCTGGGCACGAGTGTTTTGAGGTTCTTCGTTATAATCGTCATGGCTTATCTCTCCACCAACGCAATGCGTTTGTTGTACCAATTTAACAGAGCCGAAATGAATAGGCTAAGTATGAGATAGGAACCCATCACGAGAAGCATGATTTGAATGGCCCGGCCAGATTGGTTGATGGTCGTGTTGGCCACGTTCCAAAAATCGGGGTAGGCAATCGCCAAAGCCAAAGAGGAGTTCTTCGCCAGATTGAGGTATTGACTTGTTTGGGGTGGGATAATCACCCGTAATGCTTGCGGCAAAACCACTAAGCGGAGCCGTTGGGATTCGTTTAAGCCTAGGGCGCGAGCCGCTTCGCTTTGTCCGCGTCCCACCGATTGGATGCCCGCCCGCACGATTTCGGCCACGGATGCGCCCGTATTTAGCACTAGACCAATGAGGAGGGCGGTGAATTCCGCGCTGAGCCTAGCTCCGCCGACAAAGTTGAAGCCTTCGATGGTGGGAAAGGAGATGCGCATGGGGGTTTCGTACACGGCCGTGAGATTATTGGCCGCTGGATTTTCGAGCAGGTTACGTTCACTGATTAACACGGCCGTGGGAGCCGCATAAACCTCGCAACGCCCCTCTTCATATGCCGCCGTCACTTGGCTTCGCAAGCGGAACCGCTGAACAGTGTACGGGACATCCAAGCTCTTCAACTGTGCCGTTAGGTTCACTTCCGAGGGCGAATCCCGCAAGACACAGATCGACACGGCCGCCGCATCCACATCATCCTGTGTGATGCGACCCCTCTCTATGGCCGGTTGAATATCCTCCAAGCGGCTGACATTTAACCGACTCAGCACCACCCGCTGAAAATCATCTGTCGCCTGCACACGCAGAGCGGCAGGAGTAAGAATAGATTGGTTGACATCGTTGCTGGCGATAAACCAGCCCATGACCGCCACACTAAAAAATGCGGTAATTGCCCACCCTAAGCGGTTAACTTGATATCCCGTATTATCTTCGTAACGACCCAGCAATGCCCACAAGATTTGGGCTTGAAGAAGAGCCAAGACTAGAAAGGCAAACCAAGTCGGAAACGAGATGAGCGTTGCGGGTGAGGCATAATTAAGGCCCCGCTGACTTAAATAAACGGGTAAAAGGGGCACTTGAAACGCTTCCCGGATGGCGGGCAAGGCCAACATGACCGAGAAGTAGATAAAAACAAGTTGTAAGACAAGGGGGGTGTTACGGAAGAGGTCTACGTAGGCTCGGGCGACATTGCTCACTAGCCAGTTGCCGGAAAGGCGGGCAATACCAGCTAGGGTTCCTACAATGGTGGTCAGAATGACCCCCAATATGACAACTTTTAGCGTATTGAGCAAGCCCGCCCGTAGAGCCGCCCAGTAAGAATCGGTTGCCGTATAATCTACGAGCGTCGTTTCGGCAATGTCGAACTGTGCTTGCGAACTCATAAAGTCGAAGGCACAGCGTAAACTAGATGACCCGTCGCGGCAGATAAACTGCGCTTCACCCAACGTTGAAATATTGTCTTGAATATTGCCAAAGAACCACATGCCCACCACAACAGTGAGGGCAATGAAAGCGATTTGGGCAAAGACCCCCAGAACGCGCAAGTCGCGCCATGGTGGGATGCGCTCCTGACCCTGCGGTGTATTTGGACTATTTGTTGCCATAGAAATCACCTTGCTGATGAGACCTGGCCCACGGCCGTGGTCACCTGTTAACAGATTGTTAACCTACCTGATACCAACACAGCCCGACAGATGCTACTTACTTGCTCTGTCGGGCTGTGTCTATCGTTACTCTAAACTCTAAACTGGTGCTACCGTATAAACGAAACTCACCGGCCTACCGGAATGGCATCGAATACAGCAAACCACCATTGTAGTATTGCTCGTTCAAGCCACGGGGCAGGTTAAACGGCGTCTCAGGGCCGAGGTTACGGTCATAAATCTCACCGTAGTTGCCCATTTGCGCAATAATCTGGTAGCAGAAGTCGTTATTCAGACCCATTGCTTGACCAAGGTCACCAGCCACACCCAGCAGGTTCTGGATGGCGGGGTCTTCACTACCTAGCTCTCCATCCACATTCGCCGAGCTAACACCTAACTCTTCAGCTTCGATGGTGCAGTAAACAGCCCAGCTCACAATGTCATTCCAGTTGTTGTCACCATGACGGGTCAAGGGGCCGAGCGGCTCCTTAGACATGGTCACATCCAAAATGACATGATCTTCGGGCACATCCAATTGGTTGATGCGAATCGAGACCAAACCAGACTTGTCCGTGGTGATACCGTCGCAAGCACCAGAGGCATATGCTTCGGTGGTGCTGGGGTTATCGGGGAACACGGCCGGGGTAAATTCAACATCCAAGGCGCGGAACACATCTGACAAATTCTTCTCAGTCGTTGTCCCTGCTTGCACACAAACTGTCGCGCCAGCCATATCTTGCAATGTTTCAATACCGCTGTCAGTGCGAACCATCATGCCCTGACCATCATAGAAAGTAACAGGAGCAAAGTCGAAACCAAGAGAGGTATCCCGGCTGATTGTCCAAGTACTGTTACGAATCAAAACATCCACTTCACCAGACTGTAAGGTGGGAAAGCGTGATGTACCCGTGGTGGGGGTCACTGCAAACGCCGACGCATCACCAAACACGGCCGCGGCCACAACGCCGCAGAAATCAACGTCAAAGCCGCTGAACTCATTCGTGCCTGGGTCAAGGAAGCCAAAGCCACCTAGCGTAGCGTTACCGCCACACTGCAAGAAGCCACGATCCAAAACCGTTTGCAAGGTGTTACCACCGCCAGCAAACTGCACCGCGACCTGTTCCGTTACCGTTTCGGTTTGTGCTTCGCCCGCTACTTCTGTCTCGACAATACGGGTTACTTCAACTTCCACTTCGACCACGCGGGTCACTTCTACTTCAACTAACTCTTGTACCGTTTGCGGGGCAGGCTGGCTACAAGCCGCCAAAACAAACAAGGCCATGACAAGGGTCGTCATAACAAATAAACGTGCTTTACTCATTCTCTCTTCTCCTTAAAAATGTGGATATGGGGTGTGTAAAACGTAACTGCTTAGCCTCTTGCTAAAGAACCCTAAGAGTTTGAGCAGTTACTATAAAACGACAAACTACAAGCAAATTAGGTAAACAGATGTCTGTGGTAATAGCAGTAGCAACGGGAAAAATTGCTCAGATCTCTGTTACTTCTGGGCTGAATATCAATAACAAAACAATAGGTGTGAGCTAGCTGGTGTGCTGTGGGAAATATTTGGGTTGATACTGAAAAGACACTGATTTGTCAGAATATCGCCGAATATGAGAAGTAGTATAACGTTAAAGTCGAACAGGTCAAGTTAGGAGCCAAAAAAGCACTCAAAGGCCACTTGTCATTTACCCCAACCTTTGCTACTATGCGCCTCTGGTTAGTTTATTCGCTTACTGAAAAAAGAGTCGCTAACCAACTCGTGCAAATCGTTGTCCCAAGTTCTGTCGTAGGCAAAAGGGCGTGTCCCGACAGGCTTAGCCTTGGTCTGATGCGGCAAAAAGCAGTTACGCGCTGAGCCTCAAAGTCCAGACCGGAGCTTACTGAAAAAAGCAGGTTCTCGCCAAGACGGCACTGGTTCTATTGAATGGGATTTCTCTGGTAAGCCACCTCTGGTATCCCACTTAACTGAACCAGTGCCGCCAAGACGCAGAGGAGAAAAACTTGGCGCTCTTTACACCATGGCGAGAGATTGAACCTTCCCCTTTCATTTCAGTGGACTCAGACCTGCAATCACACCGCACTACCCCTTATTCACCATTTCAAAACCCAAAGAATGGAGGAGAAACTCAAATGAAAGTGAAAAGCAAGTTGTTTTTATTGTTAGCCATCCTTGTCTTGTCGTTTAGCTTGGTGGCTTGCAATGCTGACTCCAGTCAGCCTGATCCGCAAACGAGCCAAGACCCAGTCCCGACACAGCCCGCAGAGGCTGAAGAAACGGAAGTTGAAGAAGTTGAAGCACCCAGCACGGGCGAACCCCAAACGCTCACTATTGCTTCTGGTACCGATGTCGAAAACATGAACATCCACCTCGTCACCTCGTCACCCTCTTACACCGTGTTGGAGCATATCTACGAAACGTTGTTTGAGATGAATATCGAGGGTGAATTAGAGCCTCTGCTGGCGGAGAGCATCGAGCCTGGCGACGAGCCACAAACGTTCATCATCAACCTGCGTGAGGGCATTAGCTTTACTGATGGGACTCCGTTTGATGCCACGGCCGTAAAAGCGAACCTAGATTGGGTACTCGACACAGAAAACGCCGCCCCCTTCCGTTTCCTCATCAGCCGCATCGAAGAAGTCGTCGTCGTTGATGACTACACTGTACAAATCAACCTCGATAGCGACTTCGCCCCCCTCGCCGCTCACCTTTCACATGGCGCTCTGGCGATGGTCAGCCCCGCCGCACTGGCACAAGGCGACGACTTCTTGGCCTCCAACGCCATTGGTACTGGCCCCTACATGCTCAGCAATTGGGACCGCGCCGAAGCCGTTACCCTCGAACGTAACCCCGATTACTGGGGCATGCCTGCCAAAGTTGAGACCGTCATTTTCAAAGTAGTCCAAGAAGATGGAGCGCGTTTGATTGAAGTAGAAGCAGGCACAGCCGACATTGCCGTCCGCGTTCCCCCTGCCGAAGCAGAACGTTTGGCCGCCAATCCCAACATTGACATCGTTACCACCCCCGGCCTGCGTACCATTTACATCTTCTTTAACACCACCCAAGCCCCCTTTGACGATGTGCGCGTTCGCCAGGCTGTCAATTATGCTGTAGATGTGGAAAGCATCGTCCGTAATCTCTTTGAAGGGGCTGCCCTAGAAAGCCTTGCCCCCTTCGCTTCACCCATCTTTGGCTATTCTGCCCAAACCCCCTACACCCGCGATGTGGACAAAGCCCGTGAACTGCTGGCTGAAGCAGGCATTGCTGAAGGCACAACCGTTGTGCTCTACCACCCCACAGGGCGTTACGTACAGGATGCCCTCGTGGCTGACGCAGTACGCTCCCAGTTGAATGAAGTCGGTCTAAACGCCGAGCTACGTACTCTAGAATGGTCACAATATGTGCCCTTTGTGCGTGCTGAAGAGGCTGATAACGAAGTGCAATTCGCCATGCTTGGCTGGGGTACGCCCACCATGGATGCCGACTATGCCCTTTACGCCCTCTTCCACAGTTCAGAGGTTCCCCCCGGCTTTAACGGTGCTTTCTATCGCAATCCTGAAGTAGACGCTCTGCTTGATGCCGCCCGCACCAATCCTGACCCAGCGGCGCGTGAAGCGGCTTACGCCGAAGCGATTGAGATTATTTGGGATGATGCCCCCTGGCTCTTCCTCTATAGCGAAGTGCAGTTGACCGCCATTCGCACTAATGTTGAAGGCTTTGTCGTTCACCCCAGCGAGCGGCTGATAGCGACTGGCGCTGAAAAACGTTAGTTTCAATTTCTATTTCTACTCCTGCGTAACAGTTGGAGATAGTTAGAGGTTTAAAAATTTAATTCGGTCATAAATACAGTTTGACTCCCCCTCTTTGACCGCATTGATTTCTAAAAGCCCAACTGCTAGCTATCTCCAACTTTATTCCCCCCCCCCTTACACGAAATGACAACTTATATTTTGCGTCGCCTTCTTTTCGCCATTCCTGTTCTGATAGGCGCGTCATTTTTGGTGTTTGTGAGCATCCGCTTTGTGCCGGGCGACCCTGCGGTGGCCATTGCGGGTGAACTAGCCACACCTGAGCTACGCGAACAGGTGCGGAAAGACCTAGGTCTGGATGAACCAATGCTGGTGCAGTATGCCATCTATCTGCAACGTGCTGTGCAGGGTGATATGGGGCAATCGGTACGTACCCGCCAGCAAGTCCTTGACGAAATCCTCCTGCGCCTGCCCAAAACGATTCAACTAGCCAGCCTAAGCCTGATTTTGTCTGCCGCCATTGGTATTCCCATCGGGGTCATTTCAGCCACCAGAGCCAACAGTTGGGTTGATGCGGTAAGCATGATATTTGCTCTCTTGGGGGTCTCGATGCCTATTTTCTGGCTAGGGCTAATGTTGATGATATTTTTCTCCGTGATCTTGCCCAGTTGGCTGGGTATGACCCAGCCTGTCCTGCCGCCTACGGGGTCGGGGACATGGAAGCATTTGGTCATGCCAGTTATAGCGCTGGCGGCGAACTCAATGGCGATTCAGGCACGAATGACTCGTGCTTGTATGTTGGAAGTGTTACGTGCTGATTACATCCGCACGGCTCGGGCGAAAGGCTTGGTTGAATGGAAAGTCATTTACAAGCATGCCCTACGCAACGCACTGGTGCCGATTGTGACGATTATCGGACTGCAATTTGGGACGTTGTTGGGCGGTGCGGTCATCACAGAAACGGTCTTTGCTTGGCCAGGCATTGGCCGACTGTTGATTGATTCCATCAGCTACCGCGATTATCCCGTAGTCCAAGGCACGGTCTTGGTTATTACCTTCGGGTTTGTTTTGGTGAATTTGGTGGTAGATGTGATGTACGCCTATCTGGATCCACGCATCCGTTACGATTGAGGGGTATGATTATGAGTATGAGTGGCAATACTTTTGAACCGATTGTCGAATTGATGGAGGAGACAGCACCACCTACTTCGGGGGTGGTGATGGTTCTCAAACGATTGATGCGGAGTCCGGGGTCGATGATGGGGTTAATCATTGTGCTGGCTTTTCTGTTTATCAGTGTGGCGGCTGACTATATTGCCCCTCATGATTATGATGCGGCTAATTTTGAGATGCGGCGAGCCGCGCCGAGTGCGGAATATTGGTTAGGCACAGATGAACTTGGCCGTGATCTTTTTTCGCGGTTGTTACAGGGAGCGCGTTACTCCTTGCTGGTGGGTGTTATTTCGGTCGGTATCGGTCTGTCTGTCGGGATTCCCTTGGGGTTGATTTCGGGCTATTTTGGGGGTGTAGCGGATATGGTGATTATGCGGCTGATGGATATTATGCTGGCGTTTCCGAGTATTTTGCTGGCTATCCTGTTTGTGGCTATTTTGGGACCAAGTCTCGAGAATGCGATGATTGCTATTGGCGTGGTCTCTATTCCGATTTATGCGCGATTGGTGCGTAGCTCGACTTTGACGGTGAAGGAAGAGTTGTTCATCGAGGCTAGCCGAGCGATGGGGGCGAATCATTTTCAAATTATTTTCGTGCATATTTTTCCTAACACGCTGGCGCCGATTGTGGTGCAGTCTACGCTACAGATTGCGGTGGCGATTCAGGCGGCGGCGGCTTTGGGCTTTTTGGGGTTGGGTGCCCCGCCAGATGTGCCGGAGTGGGGCAATATGTTGCAGAAGGGGCGGACGTATATTATTTCCGCGCCGCATATTGTTGTTTTCCCTGGCTTAGCGATTATGTTGGTGGTGCTGGGCTTTAATCTGTTGGGGGATGGTTTGCGGGATGCGCTTGACCCACGTATTGCACGATAAAAATGAGGCAGGATAAGGATATGAAAACACACGGCCGTGTTTCCAACAAGCGCGTTTTGGTCGAAGTAAACAACCTGAAAAAATACTTTCCTGTACGCTCTGGCCTCTTCCAGCGCATCAGCGGCTGGGTCAAAGCCGTAGACAACGTTTCTTTCCACATTCGAGAAGGAGAGACATTTGGGTTAGTGGGTGAGTCAGGCTGTGGCAAGACAACCATCGGGCGCACCCTGCTCAACCTGATACCAGCCACAGAAGGTGAGGTCATTTTTGATGGGCGCAGTATTTTTCAGCTTAGCTCTAGTGAGATGAAAAAATTACGCCACGACATCCAGATTATTTTTCAAGACCCCTACTCATCATTAAACCCGAGAATGACCGTGGGGCAGAGCATCAGTGAAGGGTTACGCATCCATACCAACAAGAGCCGCCAAGAGCAACATGAAATTGTCTCTGATTTGTTACGCCGCGTAGGCTTGCGGCCAGAACATGCCACACGTTATCCACACGAGTTTTCGGGCGGACAGCGTCAACGTATCGGCATTGCCCGCGCCTTGGCCTTACGTCCCAAATTTATCGTCTGTGACGAGCCTGTCTCCGCACTGGATGTTTCCATTCAGGCGCAAGTTTTAGCCATTCTGCGCGAATTGCAGAAGGATTTTAATTTAACCTACCTGTTCATCGCCCATAATTTGAGCGTGGTAGAGCATTTTTGTGACCGTATCGGGGTAATGTATTTAGGCAAAATGGTGGAATTGGCTGACCGTGAGGAGCTGTTCCGCAATCCACTCCATCCCTATACCCAAGCGTTAATGTCGGCTATTCCTATTCCAGACCCCAGAATGAAGCGGCAACGGGTGATTTTGCAGGGGGATGTGCCCAGCCCCTTGAACCCGCCGCAGGGGTGTCGCTTTCATACGCGCTGTCCGCTGGCTTTTGCCAAATGTGGTGAGGAAGAGCCGCCGTTTAAGGCTTATGGAGATGAGCATTATGCGGCTTGCTGGCTGTTGGAGACGGGGGAGCCAGGGGCCAGCAAATTGCGCCCCGCCGAGTTGCCCGCCGAGAATGTGAGTGTGCTGTAGTTCGTGACGAGAAGTTCAACTTTTCACAAAAGTTGAACTTCTGGCTTGGCCGTTACTTCAGGGGAAAACAAAAAGGTGAGCAGTGGTATTTTTACCACTGCTCACCTTTTTTCGTTTAGTTGACTGGCTGAAATTTAGTTTAGATATTGCCGCAGATGCCCCGCAAAGTTGGGGTGGCGCAACTTGCGTAACGCCTCTTTTTCTAGCTGGCGAATCCGCTCTCGTGAGAGGCCAAACATTTCGCCGACTTCTTTCAAGGTGCGGGATTCCCCATCTTGTAGACCATAGCGAAGCCGTAAGATACGCGCTTCACGCGGGGTCAGTTGGTCCAAAATCTCGCTGATTTCTTCGGTCAGCATTGTTTGGGCGACTGTTTCGGCGGGTGGTGGTGCGTCTACATCTTCGATGAAGTCGCCCAGCTCTGCATCAGATTCATCACCTACAGGGCGTTCTAAATGCACTGGTTGGCGGCTTGTTCTAAGCATCCAACGCACCCGCTCAGCGGGTAGCTCCATCTGCTCGGCGATTTCCTCGGCAGAGGGTTGGCGTCCTAGCTCTTGCTCTAGCTCTTGGGCAATCTGGTACAGCTTGCTAATCCGGCCGCCCAAATGGGCAGGGATGCGGATAGTGCGGCCATGATTGGCAAGTGCCCGCGTGACCGCTTGGCGAATCCACCAGGTGGCGTAGGTGCTGAAGCGGTTGCCTCGGGTGTAGTCATATTTTTCAACCGCTTTCATCAAGCCGACGTTGCCTTCCTGAATGAGATCCAAAAATTGCAACCCACGGCCGCGATACTTTTTGGCAATGCTGACTACCAAACGGGTGTTTGCCCGAATGAGATGTGCTCGCGCCGCATCCCCGATTTCAATTGTTTGGGATAAATCATCCAAGGCATTGCCATCGAGGTAATCTTTATTGGTGTCCAGATAATTGCTAGCTTCCCGGCCTGCTTCAATTTCTTTGGCTAGCTGAACTTCTTCTGCGGCTGAAAGCAGAGATTGCTGGCCCATCTCGCGAAAATAAAGACCCACCGAGTCATCAATGGGTACACCGCTTAGGTCAAACAGGGGGGCACGATGTGCACTGGACGACTGGAACGGATTTATTAGTTCCGCTAGCTCGTCAGCATCATCATCGGTTGGGTCGCCCATGTTTTCGGCCGCATCTTCATCATCCTCATAGATGGCGATGTTGGCCGCTTGGGCTTCGTCTAAAATGGCTTCAAACAGATCGGTGTTGTTCTCAGCTTCAGGGATGGCTTCTAGGATTTGCTCGTAAGTCAAATATCCTTTGGCCGCCGCTTCAGATAGCAAAGCCGGAACCGCCTCCATTTCATCAAATGGATTGGTTAAGTTACTCATATTTTGTCTTGTCCTTTCCCACTGTGTTCGGGATAAGCTCCGAAATTTTTTGTAACGTATACAACAAATTACTTGAAATTTATGCTACAGTCGTGAGGCAGAATAGCATAGTCACAGAAACAAAGTCAACCTTTTGTGAAATTTGTTACATGCCTGCTAACCTACATCGGTGGAGGGTAAAACTAAGGTGTGTACCAGAGGATAAACCAACACGGCCGTGTTTGGGAACCCCTAAAATTTGGGTAATTCGGGCTATTGACGAGCTTGCGCCAAGACCTCATCCAGCCCCACCAGAGGGGTTTGCAAAAGTTGAGCCGCTTTAGCTATCTGCAAGCGCGTATCGGGCGGCCACGCAGCGCTGGGTGGGGCGGGGGCGATGCGCAGAGTGTGCCGTTTTTCGGCGGGGAATTGCCACCAGTCCAGCAGTTTGAGACCCAATTCAGCCCGGGTGACGGCTTGATTGCCAGCGATGTTGAGCAGGCCGCGCACATCTTCACGGCTGGCTAGCTCAAGGCAAGCGTGGGCGAGGGTCATGACCCAGACGGGATTGCGCCATTGGTTATCAAAGAGGGTGACGATTTCCCCGCGATTCAGGGCGGATGTTATCCATTCTAGCCCTCTGTCCATGCGGTGCAGGCCATAGATGAGCGAGGTGCGGATGATGAGGTGGTTCTGAATTTCAGCTTGAATGATTATTTCGGCGTCTGCTTTGGCACGGCCGTATTCGTGGAGTGGTGAAGCCACGGCCGTGTCCTCATACGGTGCATTTTGCCCATCAAAAATAACGTCCGTGGAGAGATGGATGAGCCGCGATTGCTGACTCTGGGCGGCGTGAGCGATGTGCTTGGCGCCCTCGGTGATGACGGCCGTCATGTCGGGCGTGCGGTTGGAGCCAGCGAGGTGGATGATGGCTTGGGGCTGGTGGGTGGCGATGGCGCGGGACACGGCCGTGTTATCGCGCAGGTCTAACTGGATGGCTGTTGCGTCTGTCTTGTCTAGCTCCTGCGCCAGCGGGTCGTGCGAAAAATAGCTATAGGTGACACGCCAGCCCGCCTGCACCGCCAGCGGCACGAGGTGCTGGCCGAGGTAGCTACTCCCTCCGGTGATGAACAGGCGGGGCTGGTCACGCATTTGCTTCGTCCCGAAAGTTGGGCGGCAGGCCAGATTCGATGAGGTCTACGAGCTTGAGGGCTTCAGCGGCGGCGGCTTGGGCCGCTGTTTGTTTGCTTCGTCCACGGCCGTGTCCCCACACCTGTTTGTCCAACCGCACCTCTAGCACAAATTCCCGCGCATGGTCCGGCCCTTCGATGCTGGCGACCACATAGCGGGGGGTGATATTGAACTGGGCTTGGGCCCAGATTTGGAACTCACTGCGGGCATCTTTGTGCAAGGCTCCTTCTATAATGATGGTCAGGGTGGGCTGGACGAGTCGCAACACGGCCGTGCGCGTTACTTCCAGCCCTGCATCCAAATAAACCGCCCCTATCACCGCTTCAAACGTGGCGCACAGCGTCGCCGTTCTTTCACGACCGCCGCTCTCTCCCTCACCATACCCGACCCGCAACACGCTGGGAATATCCAACTGCCGCGCAAAATCAGCCAGCGTCTCCGCCCGCACGAGTGCCGAACGCAGAGCGGTCATTTCCCCCTCCGCCATTTCTGGATAGGTTTGGTACAGGTAATCCGCCACAATCAAATCAATCACGGCGTCGCCCAAAAACTCCAGCCGCTCATTATCTTCGGTGACGGCCAGATTTTCGTTGAGATAGGAGCGATGGGTTAGGGCTGTGCCCAATAAGGCGTAATCGCTCACTTCGACGCCTAGTTTTTCTTCTAAGGTTAGTAAATCATTCATTTATTTTGTCGCTTGTAGGTAAATCTGCTGTCAAGTTTTAGAAGTTCAACTTCTTTTCGCAGGTATTGGAACGCCCTTTTGCCTTCGACAGGCTCAGGCGGCGGGTGGTTGGGTGTGCCTTGCCCCATGATCCCTGCCCCCTGCTAAACTTTCGCAAAAGCCAGCACCGCATTGTGACCGCCAAAACCAAAGGCGTTGTTTAGGACAACGTTGATGGCGGCGGGGCGGGCGGTGTGGGGCACATAATCAAGGTCACAATCAGGCCCGGGTTCTTCGAGGTTAATGGTCGGGGGCATGATTTGGTCTTGGATAGCCAGAACCGAAAAGACGCTCTCTATCGCGCCCGTGCCGCCCATGATGTGCCCCGTCATGGATTTGGTCGAGCTAACGCCCACGCGATACGCATCCTCCCCCAAAGTCGCCTTAATCGCGGCTGTTTCGGCGGAATCGTTTAGCATGGTTCCCGTGCCGTGCGCATTGATATAGTCCACATCGGCTGGCGTCAGGCCCGCTTCGTCGAGGGCCATTTTGATGGCTCGCGCCGCGCCTGCCCCCCCTTCAGCGGGGGCGGTGATGTGAAAGGCGTCGGTGGTTTGCCCGTAGCCGACCAGTTCAGCCAAGATGGTCGCCCCCCGTGCTTGGGCGTGTTCGAGCGTTTCGATGACCAACATGCCAGCTCCTTCGCCTGGGATGAGGCCGTCACGATCTTTGTCAAACGGCCGTGGGGTGCCATCTTTTAGGTTAGAAATCGCGCCCGCGCGTTCAAACCCAGCCACGGTCACGGCGGCGATAGGCGTCTCTGTTCCCCCTGTTAGCATAGCGTCCGCCAGACCCATCTTAATATAGCGAAAAGCCATGCCAACCGCGTCTGCGCCAGCGGCACAGGCGGTCGTAATCGTGCTGGAAGGGCCTTGGAAGCCGTAATCAATGGCGGCCATGCCGGCCGCGCCGTTGGGCATAATCATGGTAATGCCAAAGGGGCTAACGCGCCGTGCGCCCCGTTCGCGCACGATTTCATCTTGTTCGAGCGTGGTTTGCAGGCCGCCGATGCCCGTGCCGAAAAAGACTCCGATGCGCTCCCGGTTGCCATTTGTCGCTTGCAGGCCAGATTGCTGAATCGCTTGTTCGACCGCCACGGCCGCGAACTGTTGGCAACGGTCGCGGCGACGCGCTTCTTTTGTGCCCAGATGGGCTTTGGGGTCAAACTCTTTGACGGCGCAGACGCCTTGTATTTTGAATTGGTCGGTTAGCTTGAATTGGGTGACGGGGCCAAAGCCGGATTGTCCAGCCAGAATGGCCTGCCAGCTACTGGCCACATCATGCCCTTGGGGGGTGATAAGTCCTAGTCCGGTCACAACGACGCGGCGGTGTTGATTAGAAGTCATGTGTGTGTTGTCCTTTGGAAAGCTATAAGCTGTGAGCTATAAGCTGTAAGCGGTTCTGACATACTTGCGTTCACTTACTCTCTTACCCTCTTACTCCCTTGCCCTCTTACTCCCCTCCCTCACTCGCCCGCCTGTGGTTGATAATCCCCTTCGACCCAAACGCTGTGGTTGGGACCGATTTCTTTTTTCCAGACGGGTACAATTTCTTTGAGGCGGTCTATACCGTAGCGGGCGGCTTCAAACGCGCCTTGGTCGCGGTGGCGGGCGGCGCAAGCGACGAGGGTGGTGGGTTCGCCAACGGTGAGTTGGCCGATGCGCTGAATGATGGCGATGCCTTTCACGTCGGGCCATTTGTCCCAGATTTCTTGGGCGATTTGGGTCATTTTGCGTATAGCCATATCGTTGTACGCTTCGTATTCTAGTTCGATGGTGCTGTTGGGCCAGCCGGGGCGGGCGGTTTGGCCGCGCACGTAGCCGCTAAAGGTAATGATTGCGCCAATATCGTTTTGGCGCAAACGGCCGTGTATCTCGTTCAGGTCGGGCGGCTCGGTAGCTAGGGCGAAGTAGGTGGGGTGGGGCAGATTGTCGGGCGCATCGCTTCCGCCGCTGACGGGGGGGAAGAGAGCGATTTCGTCGCTGGGGGTGATGTGGGTTTCGGGCGCGGCGAATTCTTGGTTCACGGCCGTGATGGCGGTATGTAGCCCAAGCTGTAGATGGGGGTATTGGGTTGACACGGCCGTGTGTAAATCCGCCGCCGTGACCAGTTCCCCCTCTGGCAACTCGACGTTAATGCTGTTCTGCCCCGCCCTATCCCGAAGCGACGCATAGAGGCGGACGGTAAAAGTCATGGTGCTGGTCATGCGTTTGATTTCTCCTCTGGGGCGACAAAGTCACCGCTTTGCCCGCCCGCTTTTTGCACCAGACGAATATCGCTGAGGCGCATGGTGCGGTCTACCGCTTTGGCCATATCATAAATGGTGAGCGCGGCCACGGACACGGCCGTGAGGGCTTCCATTTCTACCCCCGTTTGCCCCGTCACGCGGGCGACCGCTTCAATTTCGACACAGCTTTGCGCTTCGTTAGGGGTGCAGGTGACGCTAATGTGGGTCAGCGGCAACGGATGGCAAAGGGGAATCAGGTTACTTGTTTGTTTGGCGGCCATTACGCCCGCGAGCTGGGCGATGGTTAGCACATCCCCTTTTTTCATGTTGCCCGCGATAATGAGGGCGAGGGTGTCGGCTTGCATGTAGACCGCGCCTCGCGCTGTGGCGTGGCGGTGGGTGGTAGGCTTGTGGCCGACATCGACCATGCGCGCACGGCCGTGTTCGTCCAAGTGGGTTAATGTTGAGTTAGACATGGGGTAATTTTCGCTCATTCTGCGGAGTAGAGCTAACATTATCACAAATTGGTCTTGGTCAGGCTGGCATAAATGGTTCTGATGGATGCTGACTGGCGACCCATTTAGTATGCTCACTCTCTATGTTATCGTAATCATACCGCAGTATGATAACCAAAGGTAAATCAGCCCCATGAGTAAAATTCCCTCACCCCTTTCCAAAAAAGTAACAGTGCAAACATGGCATTCCCGCAAAAAGCGGGGCGTGCCTCTAACGGTTATGACCGCTTATGATTACACGGCCGCGCGGCTGGTGGAAAAAGCGGGTATAGACGCTATTCTCGTTGGTGATTCGCTCAATATGGTTATGCTCGGCCAGCCGAACACGACCTCGGTCACGATGGAGGAGATGCTTCACCATTGCCGCGCCGTGTCACGCGGGGCGACGTTGCCCTTTTTGATTGGTGATATGCCCTTTTTGTCTTATCAGACCAGCACGGCCGATGCCATTTATAATGCGGGTCGTTTTCTAAAAGAGGGAGGCATGGATGCGGTCAAGCTGGAGGGGGGCGAGCGCATGGCGGATAAAGTCACGGCCGTGGTTAATGCGGGTATTCCCGTCATGGGGCACATTGGCCTGACGCCGCAGACGCTCAGTCAACTGGGCGGGTATCGCGTGCAGGGCAAAACGGCCGTGGCCGCTACCCAGCTCGTGGCCGATGCGCGGGCGTTGCAGGAAGCGGGCTGTTTTTCGCTGGTGTTAGAAAGCATTCCCGCCCCTATCGCCACTTACATTACCGACCAGCTCGATATTCCCACGATTGGCATTGGGGCGGGTGTGGGCTGTGATGGGCAGGTGCTCGTTTTTCACGATGCCTTGGGGCTGTTTGATGATTTGTTGCCCCGCTTTGTGAAGCAGTATGCCCAGCTTGGGGAGCAAATGGTCGAAGCGTTGGCGCAATATCGCACGGAGGTGCGTGACCGCTCGTTTCCGCTAGAGGAGCATACGTATGAGATGCCGCCAGAGGAGTTGGCGGCGTTTTTCACGGCCGTGGGGGAGAGTTAAGGGAGAAAGGGAGTAAGAGAGTAAGGGCGGGCTTCGACAGGGATTGAGTACGTTGGTCGCTATGACAGAGGAGAAAAGCGAATGCAAATTACCGTAGATGTGCCCCCAGAATTGGCGCAGGAAGTAGACCGTTACCGTGACCATCTGCCCGAACTGTTGCGACAAGGTGTGGCGGCTTTACAGGTCACGAGTGACCAAGTCGGTCAAGATGAAGTTGAAATTATGCAAATTCTAGCTTCTCGTCCTACGCCGGAAGAAATTATGGCCTTGCAACCTTCCTCAACGATGCAGAGCCGTGTTTCCAGTTTGTTAGCCAAAAACAAAGCGGAACGGCTAACCACGGCCGAGGAGCGTGAACTGGAACGTTTTCTAACGTTAGAACATTTGGTAAGGCTAGCCAAGATGCAAGCCTACCAAACCGTTTAGCCGAGCGTTTTTGGGTAGGTATTGACCGATGAATAAACGGATTGGCATTGTGGGCGTGGGCGCTTTGGGCTGTTTGTTGGCGAGTCGGCTCACGGCCGTGGACGGGGTGCAGGTCGTTATGCTCGGCCATTGGCCGGAGCAGTTAGCCGCTCTGCGCCAAAAAGGGCTACTGGTCGAGCAGTTAGACGGCTCGCGCACGCGCCACTTGGTCGAGGTGACCAATCAACCCACGGCCGTGGCTCCCGTAGATATAGCCCTGATTTTGGTCAAAAGCTACCAAACCCCCACCGCCGCCCGCGAAACGGCGCAATGGCTCAAGCCGACTGGCCTAGCCGTGACTTTGCAAAATGGGTTGGGCAACCGTGAAAAACTAGCGGCCGTGCTGGGCGCGGAGCGGGTGGCCGTGGGCACAACCTCGCACGGGGCGACGGTGCTCGCGCCAGGCGTGATTCGCCACGCGGGAGAGGCGGACAGTTATTTGGCGCAAGAGGCGGCCGTGCTGGCTCCTATTTTGCGCGAGGCTGGTTTTGTGACTCATGTCACGGCCGTGGTCGAGAGCGTCATCTGGGGCAAACTGGTCATCAACGCCGGACTCAACCCGCTGACCGCGCTCATCTGTCAGCCCAACGGCTACATTGCCGCAGAGCCGCAAGCCGCTTATCTGGCGCGGGCGGCGGCGCAGGAAACGGCGGCCGTGGCGCAGGCGCGGGGCATTTTATTGCCTTACCCTTATGCGCAAGCGGGGGAGCAGGTTATCCAAGTTTGCCGCGCCTCGGCGGGCAATCGCTCCTCGATGTGGCAGGATGTGAGCCGGGGGGCGCGGACGGAAATCGAGGCGATTACGGGTGAGGTGGTGCAACACGGCCGTGTGTACGCCATCCCCACGCCCGCTAACAACGTCTTCCTACGTTTCATGCGCATGTACGAAGAGTATCGCCAAGCCAATTTGCCCACTTATCCCATCCCTCTCGCCAACCTCATTCAGCTTTATGAAGAAGAGAAAGAAAGTAACGAGCGATGAGTGTGCTTCGCGCTACTGCGTAAAACATCCGCCCTCTCATCGCTCAGCACCCATCGCTCAGCACTTCTCTATCTTTTCATTTGCAAAACTCCCTCACACAAGTGAAAATAGTGACCATATCAACTATCTACCCCCCACTAGAAGTTGACCTTCCCCTCCCATCGCGCTTTTTTTAAATCTAGCAGTCTATCAATCAGTCAATACGGCCGACCCACTGATAGATTGACCGACGCGATATACACATATACACAACATATCCATTTAGGCAGGTAGCAACTAATGATAAAGAAGCGAATTGGCGTATTAACCAGTGGTGGCGATGCTCCGGGCATGAACGCGGCCGTGCGGGCTGTGGTTCGTTTAGGCCTTGACAGTGGGGCAGAAGTTCATGCCATTTATGAAGGGTATCAGGGCATGGTGGATGGCGACCCCTATATCCGTGAAATCGAATGGGATGAAGTGGGCGGCATTTTGCACAAAGGGGGCACAATGATCGGCAGTGCCCGCTGTGCCGCCTTTCGCCAGCGCGAGGGGCGTCTCCGCGCCGCTCTGAACCTTATTTCGCGGGGTATTGATAGGTTGATCATTATTGGTGGCGACGGCAGTTTAACCGGGGCTAGTATTTTTAGGGATGAATGGCCGAGCTTACTCCAAGAGTTAGTTGAGATGGGCAAGATCATCCCAGAAACGGCTGAAAGCCATCCCACCCTGACGATTGCCGGTCTCGTAGGCTCTATTGATAATGATGTATGGGGCACAGATATTACGATTGGAGCCGATACTGCGCTCAAGCGTATTACCGACGCCATTGACGCCATTGCCGACACGGCCGCGAGCCATCAGCGCAGTTTTGTGGTGGAAGTCATGGGGCGGGACTGTGGCTATTTAGCCTGCATGGCGGGCTTAGCCACTGCCGCCGACTGGGTGCTTATTCCCGAAAGCCCGCCTAATTTGGACAATTGGGAAGAGAAAATGTGCGACGTGTTGCGCATGGGGCGACAAATGGGTCGCCGCGACAGTATCGTCGTCGTGGCTGAAGGAGCGCGTGACCGTAAAGGAAACCCTATCTCAAGCCATTTTATTAAAACGGTGCTGGAGGAGCGGCTGGGGGAAGATACGCGGGTCACGATTTTGGGTCATTTACAGCGTGGTGGGTCGCCCACGGCCTTTGACCGTAACCTGAGTGCCCGGCTCGCGGCAGATGCGGTGGAAGTGGCTCTGAGCGGCAATGGGGAAGCGGTGTTGATTGGTTTGGTGGGGAACAAAGTGCGGCGTACGCCGCTGACGGAGGTTCTGGAAAAAACAAAAGCAGTGCATGAAGCGATTGCCAATCAGGATTTTGAGACGGCGATGCAGTTACGCGGCCGTGGTTATATGGAAGCATTTGCCACGATTCGCACCTTTGTCCGGGCGATGCCGCATGAGCCAAAGCCGGGTCAGCGCGTGTTGCGCTTGGCTGTTTTGAATGCGGGTGCGCCTTCGCCGGGAATGAACACGGCCGTGCGCTCGGCCGTGCGTGTGGGTCGTGACCACGGCCACGAGATGCTGGCCGTGAGCAACGGCTTCAAAGGCTTGATTCGCGGCGAAATCAAGCCAGTAGACTGGATGGACGTCAACGGGTGGGCCCCTGTGGGCGGCTCTTATTTGGGCACCAATCGGGTGTGGCTCCAAGGAAGCGACTTTTACGCCATTGCCCGCAACTTAGAAGAACATCGCATCGATGGCCTGCTGGTCATTGGCGGCTGGTCAGGGTATCAGGCGGCCATGGAAATGCACGCTCAGCGGCAAACCTTCCCCGCCTTTAACATTCCCATTACCTGCCTGCCCGCCACGATTGACAATGATTTGCCGGGGGCAGAACTGAGCGTAGGCGCAGATACTGCTCTTAACAGCATTGTGGAGGCGTTGGACAAAATCAAGCAGTCGGCCGTGGCTAGCCGTCGCGTATTTGTGGTAGAGGTGATGGGCAATAAAAGCGGCTATTTAGCCCTGATGAGCGCGTTAGCCAGCGGCGCGGAGCGCGTTTACCTGCCCGAAGAGGGGGTGAAGCTGAGCGATTTGCGGCAGGATGTCGATATGCTGGTGGCTGGCTTTCGGCAAGACAAACGGCTCGGCATGGTGATTCGGAGCGAAAAGGCGAACCCCACGTATACGACCCAGTTTATGTCTAAGCTGTTTGCGGAAGAGGGCCAGAATTTATACGATGTACGCCAAGCGATTTTGGGGCATATTCAGCAGGGGGGGAATCCCACACCCTTTGACCGCATTCAGGCCACGCGCTTAGCCAAGAAGTGCAGTGAGTTTTTGGAAGAGCAAGTGGAACAGGCTGAGCCGATGAGTGCCTGTGTGGGGTTAACGGAGGGGTCATATCGCTTTACAAACTTGGAGGATATTCCCCGTTTGATGGACAATGGCACAGGACGCCCCAAGAAACAATGGTGGCTGGAGATTCGGCCACTGGCACAAATTATGGCGCAACCGGGGCCGCAGTATCGACTCAAGCAGGGGCAGGGGAGCTAGGGTCAGGTTAATGGGGTATGAGTAGGCGGTGAGCGGTCGCTAAACTGCTGGTTGGTGTTATTGGTTCTTCGATTTTGGTGAACCTAGAATGGGTGGCACTGCGTAGAAAGTAGAACGTGAGGCGTGAGAATTGGGTCTTAAAGAGTGAAAAGTGAAATGTAAAAAGTGAGAAGTGGTTGGCGTGCCAACCACGGGCTGTCAGACAAGCCCAAATTTTTGCTTGTGCCTTCTACTTTCTTAAAAACTATTGTCGAGTTGATGAACAACGAAATCGAGGAACCTATGCAACGCACCAAGTCTGTTTTTATTGTGACCATGCTTTTGTTGATTTTAATGGTTTTATCTGCCTGTAGTCGGGGGGGGGGGGATGAGGTAGTGGGGTTGCCGACGAATCCAGCGAGTGAGGTGGATGTGCCGGCGGTGGATGGCAACACGGCCGTGTTAGCCGCTACATCAGGGGATGCCATCGAAGGCTTTGAGAACCGTCTGATTAGCCTGTATGAGCGCGTTAACCCGGCCGTGGTACACATCTTCAACTACCAAGGCAACTTTCCCCAAGGCACAGGCACAGGCTTTTTATACGACCAAGCTGGGCACGTCGTGACCAATAACCATGTGGTCGAAAACGGCGACCGCTTTGAAGTGGTCTTTACAACAGGGCGGCGCGTTGAAGCGACGCTGGTGGGGACAGATGTGGATAGCGATTTGGCCGTTATTCGGCTAGATGAAGTGCCTGCCGAGGCGATTCCCCTGCCGCTCGGTAATTCGCGGGATGTCCGGGTGGGTGAATTTGTGGTCGCTATTGGCAATCCGTTTGGGCAAGAAAGCTCCATGACCTTGGGCATTGTCAGCGGCTTGGGGCGCACGTTGCGCTCCCAGCGTGTTACCGAAGAGGGGGGGCAATATTCGCTCCCGGCCGTGATTCAGACCGACGCGCCCATTAACCCCGGTAACTCGGGCGGCCCCCTGCTTAACCTAAGAGGGGAAGTGGTCGGGGTGAATGCCGCTATTCGTTCGACCACGGGCGCGAACTCGGGCGTGGGCTTTTCGATTCCGGTGAATGCGGTGCGGCGGGTCGTGCCCAGCCTGATTGAGTCAGGTCGTTATACCTATCCTTATTTGGGCGTAAGTATCAATGATACTATTGACTTAAGCCAGCAAGAAGCGTTAGGATTGTCACAAACAAACGGAGCTTATGTGACCACCGTGGCCGCTGGTGGCCCGGCTTCTATCGCGGGGCTGATTGGCTCTGGTGGCCTCAATCGCGCTGGTGGTGACCTCATCATCGCCATTGATAATGAGCCAGTAAATGAATTTAATGATTTGATTGGCTATCTGGTTTTTGAAACAGAAGTTGGTCAGACCGTAACGTTAACTGTTATCCGCAATGAAGAAACAATTACGGTTCCTGTTACCCTCGGCGCACGGCCGTGACCGTCGCCTTTTTCGCTAAACTAAATTAGGAAAGTTCCTCACGTGAGGGGTTAGCACCTTGTCTAACCCCTCACGTGTTTTTTATAGCTATTAGCCTTTCAGCAGTTCGGCGTGTTTCTAGCTAACCAACTACTTATTTTTCAATCCAAAGAGAGGTCGTGATGTTTACACAACCAGATTTGCAAGAGTTGTTGTCATTTGATAGCGGTGAGTCCCATGTTTTGAGTCTTTATCTCAATGCGGATATCGGGCAGGAAACCCGTGATGCGGTGCGCCTGCGGGTACGTAACTTGCTTAAAGAGGTTGGCTCCGAACATGAGCAAGATGCGCAAGCGATTGAACGCTATTTTGACCATTCCCATGATTGGAGCAAACCTGGCTTAGCTATCTTTGCTTGTAGTAAGCAAAACTTTTTGCGTATTTATCCCACGGCCGTGGCTTTTCGTAATCGGGTGCGCTCACAGCCCACTTTTTACCTCAAACCATTGGCTCATTTGCTCGACCATTACGCCCATTATGGCGTGGTCATGATTGACCGCGTGGGGGCGCGTTTCTTTGAGTACCACCTGGGTGATATACAGGTGATGGGGGGCACGATGGGTGAGGATATTCACAAGGTCAAAACAGGGCGTGGTTCCTCGGCCGTGGGGATGCGCGGCGGGGCAGAAGGGGGACGGCAGGAAGCGGAAGCGATTCAACGTAACATGCGCGACACGGCCGAGGCTACGGCCGAATTCTTCAAGAATAAACCGATTCGCCGCCTCTTTATTGGCGGCACGGCCGAAAACGTTGCCAATTTTCGTGACCAGTTGCCGCGCCAACTGCAAGCGTGCATCGCGGATACGTTTGCGATGGACATGGATGCGTCCGAAAGTGAAGTACGCGCCATCACCCTGACCCTACTAACCAAAGCCAACGCCAAGCGGGAAGCGCAACTGGTCAACGATATGATCACCGTTGCCGCTAAAAATGGCAACGCCGTTACCGGACTCGCGCCCACGCTCCACGCCGCCTACGAAGGGCGTATTCAAACCTTGATTATCAGTGATGGGTATCGTGCGCCCGGCTATGAGTACGAAGGCTCCGGTTATCTGTCGCCTGATTTGGTACTGGATACGCCCGAAGCGGCGGGTGACCCGCATGAAGTGCCCGATGTGGTGGAAGCGGCCGTAACGCGCACATTAAACCACGGCGGCCATGTTGAGGTCATTAGCGAGAATGAGACGCTGGAACAGGCGGGGCGCATCGGGGCGATTTTGCGTTATTAGGCGAAGTGGGGAGTAAAAAGTAGAAAGTGAGAAGTGAGAAGTGAGAAGTGGCTTGCCCACTCCTCACTTCTTTTTTTTTGGTCACAAAAGCTTTAGTAACGCGCTTCTCTTACTCCCTTACTCTCTCGCTCTCCCCCTCTCCTACTCATAGCTCGCGTAATGCGTCTGCTGGATGATGCGGAGTAGGGCGGCAAAATCGTCGGCGAGGCCGTGCGTTTCGTGGAATTCGAGTAGGGCGTAGGCTTGCTCGAGGCGGTTGGTATCGGGGAGCGTATGCGGGGGGAGGGTGAGATCGTCGCACAGTTGGGCGAACGCCTCCGGTGAAAGCCAGTCGGTGAGTATCCAAAAAAGGCTGTTGTGGTCGGCGGGCGCGTCTGGCTGTAGGGTTAGCAGATGGGTGCGGTAATAGTCGAGAATCGCTTCAGGCTGGTTCCATTTGCCCAGAATAGCGGCGGGCAAGGGCAGGGGGTTGCCCTGTAGCTGGAGCATCTCTAACTCGTGCAGTGCGGTGATTTCGGCGGGGAGCTGGGTGAGTTGATTGTTGCGCAGGTTGAGGTGGGTGAGCTGGGTCAGATGCCCAATGGTGGCGGGCAGGCTGGTGAGCTGGTTATCGGCGAGGCTGAGCTGGCGCAGGTTGGTGAGCTGGCCGATGGTGGCGGGCAGGCTGGTGAGCTGGTTGCCGCGCAGGCTGAGTTGTTCCACGGCCGTGAGTTGACCTATCTCTTCTGGCAAATTAGTCAGACCCAGCCCGCCCAAATCCACGGCCGTGTCTCCTGTCTCTTGGGCGAACCGAATAATCGCTAAAACATTCATCAAATAACCTGTCTACTGGTGAATACGTGAAAAGTAAAAAGTAAGAAGTCGTCGGTGAACCCGCTACTTTTCACTTTTCACCTCTTACTTCTCACTCAACTTCGATTAACCCGCCAAGCCCAGCACCCCATTGGCCGTTTGGGCATGCGTGACCGCATTGCGAATCGCTTGGGCGACCAGTTCCACGGCCGTGTTGGCGACCACATCAAAGGGCACAGTTGGTTCTTCTCCCGCTTTGCCCGTCGAGAGGGCAAAGGTGATATCCCCATCGTGCATGGTGTGCGCGGGGCGCACCGCGATAGACAGCCCATCGTGTGCCCGTTGCGCTAGGCGATTGGTTTCAATTTTGTTTAACACGGCCGTGGTCGCCACCACCACCAGCGTGGTGTTGGTCAGCGCGGCGGGTGGCTGGTCGGGAAAACGACGGAGTCGGTTTTTTTCGACCGCCCACTTAGCTTCGGGGTCTTGTGAGAGGTCACGCGCTCCGGCCAGAATAGAGCCATCTTCGTTGACCACATCCCCCACGGCGTTGACCACGGCGGCGGCAAACACGGCCGTGCCCTCGGGCAAAACCATGCTCGCCGTGCCAAACCCACTCTTCATCATGCTCCGCCAGCCGTTCCACTTGCCCACCGTGGCTCCTGCACCCACGCCCACACACCCTTGCACCAGTTCATCCTGCGTGGGGTCAAAACGAAACGCCGCCTCGGCCGCCTGATAGCCAAGCTCTGGCCCGGGCGGAGCCTGCCCGTCGTTCATAAACAGGTCAAAAATGACCGCCCCGGGCACAATGGGAATGGGGCGAATGGGGGTGAAATGGCCGATTTCTTTTTCCACTAAAAAGCGCACGACACCATCGGCGGAAGCCAGCCCGAGGGCACTGCCGCCCGTGAACAAAATGGCATTGACATAAGGCACGGATTTTATGGGGTCGAGCAGAGCAATTTCGCGGCTTCCGGGAGCCATCCCGCGTATATCCGCGCCGCCCACGGTCTCAGGTGGGCAGAGGAAAACGGTGCAACCCGTATGGTGCTTGCTATCAGTGGCGTGGCCGATTTTGAGGCGAGCGGTGGGGGGAGGAGGAGGAAGTGTCATGTTTCACGTGTCATGTGTTAGGTAGTGCGAGGTGCAAGGTGCGAAGGGCGACGGTGGTTGGGCTAATGGGCTGGTAAGGGTGAAAGAGTAAAAAAAAAGGCCATCCCATTATAATTGATGGGACGGCCTTGGGCGAGTGGTGGGATTCGAACCCACGATCTTCTGGGCCACAACCAGACGTGTTAACCCCTACACCACACCCGCCATGTAACGAAGCGAAATAATAGCACGGCCGTGGGCAGAAGGCAAATGTTTTTAGAAAGGAAAAAATAAGAAGGAAGAGGGAAGAGGAATGTTTCTCGCCACCCCACCTGACACATGACACCTGAAACATGATACCCCTTTGCACCTTCCCCCATTCAGGACTAGAATTCGACCCGTGAACAGTGAACCCCTTCTCAACAATCGCTATCGGCTCATTGAGCGGGTCGGCGCGGGCGGCATGGCTAGCGTTTACCAAGCGGAAGACAAAATGCTCGGCCGCTTGGTGGCGGTCAAGATGTTGCATGAAGCTCTGGCCGATGATGAGCTATTTGTGGCGCAATTTTGGCGCGAAGCCCACGCGGCGGCCAATCTGACGCACCCCAATATTGTGACCGTGCATGATGTGGGTCTGCATTTGGGCAGGCCGTATCTCATCATGGAGTTTGTGGAGGGTCGCACCTTAAAAGAGATGATTCTCAGTTACAATGAGCGCGGCGAATATATGCCCGTCAAGCGGGCGTTGGATTTGATCATTCAAACCTGCTTGGGCATTGGGTATGCGCATCGCTCGGGGCTGGTGCATTGTGATGTGAAGCCGCACAATGTGCTGGTGACGCCTGATGAGCGGGTGAAGGTGGCGGATTTTGGCATTGCCCGCGCTATGAGCCAGGCGGCGCAACATGAGGATGTGGTGTGGGGCACGCCGCAATATTTTGCGCCAGAGCAGGCGGCGGGGGAGCCGCCCACGCCCGCTTCGGATGTGTATTCGATTGGGGTGATGATGTTTGAGATGTTAACGGGGCGTCTGCCGTTTGAGGGAGATGACCCCGTAGTGATTGCGCTCAAGCATATTCAGGAAAATCCGCCGCCAGTGTCGCTGTATAACACGGCCGTGCCGCCCCAAATCGAGAATATTATGCTCAAGGTGCTGTCCAAGGAGCCTGCCGGACGGTATCGCACGGCTGGGCAACTAGGCCGTATTTTGCTGGCTTATCGGGAACGCACCGACCAAGACGAGACGCAAATGGGGTTGACAGGAGCTACCGTCGCCATTCCGCTTCGCCTTGAAGTTAGCCCCGTAGACCCCGGCGCGACCCAGATTCATCACATTCCGCAAATTTCGGTGATGGACACGACCACGGCCGTGGATGAAGCCGCACCCGCAAATGAAGCCGATTGGGTCGCCGTGGCGCTGGGCCTGATAGCCCTTATCGCCCTGCTCGGCCTTATTCCCCTCTGGTATCTCGTTTACCTCGCTTGGGTGGGTTAGATTTTGGGTCAAGTGTCAAGCGGCTTGGCACAACACACAAACGTGACCCTGATACCTGACTGATACGCCATTTTCCCCCCTATCTCAATTTTGGGTTATTCTGATGTCGTTCTTTGTCGCGGAGCGTTTTCTTGGCGAGATTTTTGTGCATCGCTTCGGTCAAGTCTACGCCTGTTTGGTTGGCGAGACAGATAAGCACAAACAGCACGTCGGCTAGCTCGTCGGCTAAGTTTTCTGGGGCGGCGGCTTCATCTTCGGCGCGTTTGAAGCTCTGGTCGCCGTAGAGCCGTGACATGAGGCGGGCGACTTCGCCGACTTCTTCCATGAGCACGGCCGTGTTGGTCAGCTCGCTATAATAACGCACGCCAATGGTGCGTACCCATTCATCTACTTGGGCTTGACATTCTTGTAACGTAAGAGAATTTGTCATGGTTTGTTGGTTGGGGGAGTTGCTTAAAACAGGAAGCGAATCATTAAATAGTTTGTTGTTGACCTGAAAAAAACAAGTTTGGCACGCAGTTTAGCTGGCTGAAATGCTGACTAGCTGAACGCTTACCTAAGTTGCTATAGTTGTAACGTTTTTGCCTGCTTACGACCACACATTTTTCCTGCTGGAGGCTGGCTATGAGTGAACAATCTTTACCCGACCGTGATGTTATTGCGCAGTTGATTAACGAGGGGCGCATAGACGAATTACAGGATTTGCTGGCGGAGTATCACCCAGCAGATATTGCGGAACTGCTGGATGAATTGGACCCAGACACGGCCGTGGTTCTCTTCACTATGCTCCCGCTAGACGTTGCCAGCGAGGTGCTAGATGAATCTGGCGGCATCATGCGCAAAGAGCTACTCGAGCAGACCGACGACGAACGGCTGGCCGACCTGCTCGACGAAATGCCGATGGACGACGCCGCCGAAATCCTCGAAGACCTGCCGGATTTGATGACCGACCATTTGCTCGGCCTGATGGAACCTGGCGAGGCGGCCGACGTGCGCCGCATTCTCAGCTACGAAGAAAACACGGCCGGGCGACTCATGAACACCGATGTGGCCTCCCTGCGCCGCCAATGGACGTCCGCAGAGGCCATCGAATACCTGCGCTCCCTTGAAGAAATCGAAACCCTGCATTATTTATACGTCGTGGACCGCGACCAAAAGCTCATCGGCGTTGTGCCCATTCGCTATCTTCTGCTTGCCCAGCCTGACGAACTTATCGAAGAGGTGATGCTCCAGAGCGTCTTTTCCATTTCAGTCAATTCCGACCAAGAGGATCTGGCTGAATTTATCGCCAAATATGATTATACCGCCATCCCCGTTGTGGACGACGATGGCTGTTTGCTGGGCGTAGTGACCGTAGATGACGCGCTCGACGTTTTAGAAGAAGAAGCGACCGAAGATTTTCACCGCCTTGGTGGTTCGGAGCCGCTTGACCAGCCCTATTTTGCCGTTTCCCCCTTCAATATTTTTCGCAAGCGCATCGGCTGGCTCCTGCTCCTCTTTTTTGCGGGGTCGCTCACTGGCTATATCACCACCCTGTTTGAAGGCGTGTGGGGTGTGTTTACGGCTCTGACCATTTTTGTGCCGTTGGTGATTGGCACAGGTGGCAACGCAGGTTCCCAAACCATCGCGACCATTATTCGCGCCATTACTTTAGGCGAGGTGAAAGTGATGACTCTGGGGCGGGCGTGGCGCAAAGAGGTGGCGACAGGGTTGATGCTGGGGTTCGTTATGTTTGCCTTGGCGATGGTGCTAAATTTTGTGGTGTGGCGGGTCGAATTGGGTGTCGCCCTGGCGGTGGCCTTGACCATGCCCGTGGTGGTGGTTTGGGCAAATACCATTGGCACGATTGTGCCCGTCTTGGCGGACCGTTTTGGCATTGACCCTACGGTGATTAGTGGCCCGATGATTACCACGCTGGTGGACGCCACGGGCTTGGCGATTTATTACACGCTGGCGGGCTATATGCTGGGGGTGTTTTAAGAGGGTTTATGTGTCATGTTTCATGTGTCAGGTAGCTTTTCTTTGGACGTGGCTCGTCTAGCCAAGACAATGGCTATTTGACCTCATAAATTCCCCACGAGCCGAAAGTAAGGAGGGAAGAAGCTTAAATTTGACCTGTATCAGGTGGTCAAACAAGTCAAAATCCCTACAATGGCACTACTATGAACCGATTTTTACGCATAACAATGTTACTGGGAACGCTCTTCTTGACCTTGCTTTTGGGTGGCTGTCAGGATAGCAATACGCGTCAGGGGGATATTATGCTGTGGCATAGTTGGGGCGAACAGGACACGGCCGTGTTGGAGCAAATCATTGCCAATTACCAAGCCATCAATCCGGGCGTGACTGTGCTAACTCAGCGGTTGCCGCCCGAACAGATGATGGAGCGGTATGCCTCCTCCGTGGTCAATGGACTAGGGCCAGACCTAATTATTTTGCCCAGCCAGCGCATCATGTCACTGGCCGATCAGCGGCTCATTGCCCCCCTTGATGCGCAAAATTCAGACATGATTGCGGCTGACCGGTATTTTCGCGCCGCGCTCGAATCGGTTATGTATCAAGATCAGTTATATGGCTTGCCGCTCTCGCTTGAGCCGTGGGTCATGTTTTACAATCCGCAACGGGTAATGGAACCAGCCACAACGCTTGATATGTTGCTGGCGCAAGCGGAAGCGGGTCAGCAGGTCGCGCTCAACGCTTCGTTTGAAGGGTTGTTTTGGGGGATTCAGGCATTTGGGGGGCAGGTGCTGGGCGAAGGGGGGACGGTGACGGTGAATAGCGGCGGTATGGCGAATTGGCTCCGCTGGTTGCAACGGGCGCAAAGCACGCCAGCCGTTATTTTTAGCCGTGACGATGAAGCGCTGACCGATTTGTTTGTGGAAGGCACGGCCGTGTATTTTGTCGCGCCGGCCACCCGTTACCAAGCCTTGGCGGCGCAGATGGGCGCGGAAAATATTGCCATCATGCCCTTGCCGGCGGGGCCGGCGGGGCCGAGTGGTCCCCTGCTCCATGTTGAAAGTTTGCTGTTTAATCCACACTCTTCTGGCAACCAACACGCGCTGGCCTTGCATTTCGTTAATTTTCTAACGAATACGGAGCAGAGCAGGTTGCTGATGCGACAAACGGGCCGCGCTTCTGCTAATCGTAATGTGCAGGTTTTGGCGACCGCTTATCCAGAGGTAACGGCCGTGGTCGGTCAAGCTCGCACGGCCGTGTCCACGCGCTACAAAGATGTCTTAGCTGAGCTAGTGCCGTTGGGGGATAGTCTCTTGGCGCGGATGCTCGAAGGCACGCTCGACTCCAACCAAGTGCTAGCGCAGTTGGCTGACAGCATGGGCGAAAGTACCGTGGTCACGGCCGTGGTTGAAGGGCCCCAAAACTGTACCCAATCTGGCCGCTTGGTGCTGACCCACGGCTGGCGCGGCCCAGCCGAAGCATGGCTCCAAGAGCAAGCCAGTAACTACATGAGCGACTGCGGGGGCACGCTGATCATCCTTAATCGCGTCAGCCCCAACACCCTCTTGGCTTATTACCAAGCGCAAGTAAACGCCAATACCGCGCCTGACCTGTTGCTTGGTTCTGATAGGTGGCTGATGGCCCTCGTCACGGCGGGAGATGTTGCTCCCTTGCCCTCGCCGCAAAACGCGCCAGAGTTGTGGCAACGCTTTTCACCCGTGGCTCAGCAAACGATTCGTTACAATGACACTCATTATGCGGTGCCGGTGGTGCTAGAGTTTCACACCCTCTTTGCCAACAACGAGTGGCTGGTTGACCCGCCTCAGCAAATAGACGATTTGGTCGTGAGCGCCACCGTGGCCAATCCGATTAGCTTGCCGCTTGATTTTCAGGCACTCTATTGGGGTTTAGACGCTTTTGGCGGCTCACCGCTACAGGCGGATGGCTCCTTTGTACTGGATGACTCAGGGCTTGTGCCTTGGCTGACGTGGCTGGCTACTTATCGTGAAGATGGGCGTTTTCGCTTTTACGTACCAGAGGTGGAAGGCGTGGCGTCGGCTTCGTTTAGAGAGGGGCGGGGCGTGATGGATTTGGCTTTTGCGTCACAGGTGATGACGCTGTTGACAGATTTGGATACAGAGCTGGGCGTGTATGATTTACCTGCTGGCCCGGCGGCTCCCGCACGGCCGTGGGCAACCAGCCAAGCCCTCTATTTTCGCGCTGGCCTTACGGCAGAAACCATTACCCTTGGCCTAGATTTTGCTAGTTACCTGACGCAGGCGGACGCTCAGAAAGAACTCTTTTTAACGACGGGCTTACTGCCCACCAATATTCGGGTGACGGCCAATGATGACCCGTTTTTGGCTGAATTGCTCGACCAAATAGACACGGCCGTGGTTCCTTCTCCCCTTGCCGAAAGGAACTCATTTGTGGAATTCGGGGCTAATATGTACATCGACGTGGTGCAAAACGGCCGTGCGCCCGAAGAAGTTGCCTGCGAGTTGGCTCAGCGTATGAATAATCGCCACGGTCACGCGGTGCGCTTACCCAACTACTGCCGTTAATGCGTTCCCTGTGCCATACACCCCACCCCTTCTATTTCTATGAATAACGCCTCTATTCTTCAACTACTCATTGACCAACTGCGGATTTTGTGGCTCTATGTGCAACGTCCCACTGTCCAGACGCAACTGCTGGCCTTGATGGTGACGTTTTTAATCACGGCCGTGTTTACCCGCATCCTGCGCTGGGTTGTGCGCCGCTACCTCGTGCCCGATGTGGTCGCCTATGTCGAAGCGGTCGCAGAAGAAGAGATACAACAGGCGGCGCAAGAACCAGAAGATGCGACGTTCATCAATGAAGAAACGGGTGAAATAGAGCCAACTTCTGTTTCCACGACAGACAAGACCGATGTCCCGTCGGCCATCCCCCAACCCCACTTTGGTCAATTGCGCCGCTGGATATACGCTATTCAGCCCCTCTTTTTCCCACTGACTGCCCTCGTACTCCTGCAAATCCTTATTCCCCTGATGCAGGCGTTGTTCCAACCCATTGGCCTCATCATTGCGGCGCAATTCCTGCTTGTTCTCTTTCTGGTCTACAGCACCCTAGAAGCCTTACTTTATAGCCGCCTGCTGGCGAAACAGGCGCACTTTTATGATCGTTTTCTGCTCTTGCCCGTTTTTTTACTCTTTACCCTCAACATCATTCTCTATAACCTCAACGTTCGCGACCTTATTTTTGGGTTGCCTTTGCCTAACCCATTCAGCCTAGACATCAACATTGGTGATGGTCTCAACTTTGTCCTTATTATCTACTTCTCTTTTATCTTCTCCCGTCTTGCGCAGGATGTGTTAGCCTATTTTATTCTCCGCCGTACCGAACTAAACAAAGATATGGAGCGGTCTGTCGTGAATCTGGCGCGCAACCTGATCATTGGCGTGGGGATTTTGGCCGCGCTTGGCTCACTGGGCTTTAGCCTAACCGCGCTGACCTTTATTGCGGGTGGTTTATCGGTGGGGATTGGTACGGGGTTAAGCACCATTGCCGCTAATCTGGTCAGCGGCTTTTTGCTCTGGTCAGATGACACGGTGCGCTTGGGGGATGTGATTACCATTAACAGCGAGATGGGGATTGTGGAAAAAATGGGCTTACGCGCCACGATTGTGCGTACCTTTGACAACGTGGAGCTGATTGTGCCTAATGAAGATTTTATGACGCAGGTTGTAACCGCTTTCACCAAGAGTAATCGGATTGTGCGGGCGACTATCAATGTGGGGGTCGGCTATGGCAGTGATAGTGAGCAGGTGCGTGAGCTGTTGCTAGAGGTGGCGCGGGTGCACGAGATGGTTAATGATGAGCCTTCTCCCATCGTTTTCTTTGATGGCTTCGGTGATTCGTCGCTCGATTTTCGCTTGCTGGTGTGGGTGGACGACCCGTTGTTATTGGGGCGGGTGCGTAGTGAGTTGCATCATAAAATCTTGGCTAGCTTCCGCGAGGCGAATATCGAAATTCCGTTCCCGCAACGGGATGTCCATCTGGATGTGAGTAATTGGCCGCCAGGATTAACACGGCCGAGTGACGATCCTCAGCTTCAGTTAGCGGATAACAAACCAGAATAGAGTGGCATGTAACACGGCCGTGGCTCCCAACACCAGCGGGAACAGCGGATGTTTGTTCCAGTTCCGCTTGTGGTTAAACAGTAGCATACCCACGGCCGCCCCCACAAACCCGCCCAGCACAGCATAGAGGTGCAAAACCACCTCTGGAATTCGCGCCTTGGTGCGCCACTTGGCCGCGCCTTTGTCTAGCCCGTAAGCCAGCAGAGCCACGCTGTTAATGCCCAGCATGCCCGACGAATTGTTAAGGATGTAATCCACCTTGTCAATCTGCTTGGGTTCGTTCAACACCAGGTTGCGCAGCGCG
>JBGTIZ010000346.1:0-25344 GCA_041745395.1 Promineifilaceae bacterium (SeqCode)
CGCGGATCTTCCACTAACGAAAAATATTCTTGTATGGTTGCTATAGCTTCGTGTGACATGGTATCTCACCTCAATATTAGGGAATACCCTATGATTCACCAGTTACAGCATTATGTCAAATGAGTATGCAATCGCCCTAGGAAGAGAGCAAGGGAGGAAGAGAGAAAGAGAGAAAGAGAGAAAGAGAAGCTCCTCTCTTGCTCTCTTCCTCTCCCCCTCTCTTACTCACGTATACTGCCACACTTCGTCACCGCTCACTTGGAGTTCCCCTTGGGCGACGAGGTAGTCGAGGTGGGCGAGGGTTTCGGTGAGGGCAAAGCGGGCTTCGTGGATGGTGAGGTGCTCGAGGCGGAAGACGGTTTTGGCGATTTCGGCGACGGTGCGGTCGCCTTGGGACACGGCCGTGTTCGTAATCCCCAACCGTTCCGCATGATGCGCTTTGAGTTCCTGCACACGGCCGTGCCAATCCTCAATCGGCCATTTATGCCCCGGCAAAGCGAGAGCCACATCCAAACTTTCCAACACATCCAGCGAAGCCAAATACCGCCCCAGCGGATTATCCCAGCCGCCGGGCCAGCGGCTAATATTGGGCGTGATGTGCATCAGCACATGGTCGGCCGAGAGCAACAGCTTATCGGCCGAACTATAAAACATCAGTTGCCCATCGCTGTGCCCCGCGTAGGACAAAATCTCAAACGTTCTCTGCGCCATCTCGATATTGTCCCCCGGCAGGAGCGGGGCAACGGTGTGGGGCAGAGGACGGGTGCGCGTGCCCACAAAGCGGGTATTGTTAGCCACATCGTCCGCTAGCTCTTCATCAAGGCCGCAATAAAAGAGATGGCGGCTCATCTGCCGAATCTGGTCATCCAGATTGCCCCAAATACTGTCTGCCAATTCGATTTCGCGGGTGGACATCAGTACAGGCGGGGCTTCGTCGTCGGGGCGGTCTGCTTGCCCCCACCGTTGGAGCCAGCCCGCCAGTCCGTAATGGTCGGGATGGGTATGGGTGACGATGATGCGCTTGAGGTCGGCAGGCGCAATGTGCAGGGTGTCGAACGCTTCTTGCCAGCCTACACGGCCGTGGTTCGTGTTCAAACCCGCATCAATAATTGTCCAGCCATCCCCATCATCCAGCAAATAACAATGGATATGATCGAGGGCAAACGGCAAGGGCAAGGTGTTCTGATAAATATGAGGTGCAACTTGGGTGAGGGTCATGGGGTTAAGGGGGCTAGTTGTTGAGCCTTTCAGCCTGTTAAGTATGGTTAGGGCGCAAGAACATTTTCGGTCAAAAACAGCTTCGCGCTTTAATCACTTCCCCGGCACTTTCAAAGTGCCAGGGAAATGCTAAATAATTTTTGACCGCAGGTTAAATGCGGTACTGCCAATAAGCGCTTGAGAGCGGCTTGGGCGAAGCCTAACTGCTTAAGGTGATACAGCCAAGTTAGGAGACAATTGTCCTAGGTGTATGTATAAGGTAGGCATCGGTTCCACATAGGGTTGGATGGCTGGGTCTTAGCTATGGTGCGTTTCTCAACATCAGCGGCAAATAGATCCGGCTCCAGACTGTAACGGTAAAGGTCTGCATATCAGTCAACCCATCCTCATCGGTGACAAGCAGTACGATATTGTGCTTGCCCACATCGGCGTTGGTCGGCATGCCGGAGAGGGTGGCGGTGTCGTCGCCGTTATCGGTTAGTGTGAGCCAGACTGGCCGGATTGGTGCGGTGATGGTCAGTGTGTCGCCGTGGATTAGATCGGGGTCATCAGCCGTGACGGTATAGGTGTAGGGTACGTTCTGCATCGCTGTGGTAACCGGCGTACTGGTGAAGAATGGTGGATCATTAATGTTGTCTACCGTGATAGTGACAATGGCCGTGTCTGTCTCTACCCCATCAGTAATGGTGTAGGTGAAACTATCTATACCAGTGAAGTCTAGGTTTGGTGTGTAAAGGATGAGGGTGTCAGTGATCACAGCCGTACCGCTTACAGGTACGCCCACGCTGTCTAACGTTGGGTTGCCATTCTCGCTAGAAATATCGTTTGCAAGCACGTCAATAAGAACGGGACTGTTTTGGGTGGTGGTGATAGCATCGGGCACGGCCGTTAATACTAGGCTAAATTCATACGCGCCTATATCACAAGAATCACCTTGAGGGCGGCTTACGCCTCGCTGGTCTGTTACCGGACATATTGAATCATTGCCAGAATCAATAGCAGAACTGCCTGCTAAAAGCGCATGGGTTTGAGTATCACCCCCATTCCATTGTAATGGCCCTATGAGTGGATTCGTGCCTGTTATATCGCCAAGGCTATTAAGCCCACAACTGTTGCCACTTTCTAGGTTATATCCGACTGAGATTACCAAACCCATACAATTATCTGCGGTCGCCTCCCCAGCAAGAATAGAATTACCTAACATAACCGTTCCATCGCTCACACGCAGGTTCGCATCGAATGAAGATATGTAGGTATTACTGACTATAGTTGTATTGGTAATATGTATTACACCCCCATTAAATTGAAGTACCCCCCCGTGAGTGTTTTCACTGACAGTAACATTAATAAGCCTAGCAGTACCACCATAGTTTGCGAATCCACCATAACGTGGCTCAGCTGTGTTACGACTGATAGTGCTATTCTCTATACTAATTTTTGCATCGGAGCCATGGTTAAAGACACCGCCACCATTACTTCCAAAGCCAGCTGATGCTACCGAATTTCCATTAATTGTGGTATTCGTAACAGTCATAACGCCTTGGTTCAGAATGCCACCCCCAAGGCCGATATATGGTGCAGTATTGCTTAGGATGTTTGTTTTATGAATCAAGGCGATTCCAGTATTTAAAATGCCTCCGCCACTATTCCCACCGATATTTTCTTGAAATGTACTATTGTTCACTTCCATATAACCTGCATTGTAAATGCCGCCAGCAGAAGAGAAGCTCTCGTTTTCACGTACAATAACGCGGTTCAAAAAAAGTTTTGTATTATCTGTGCAATGACAGATTCCACCGCCAAAACCACCAGTGTAGCCGTTCATTACAGTTAAATCTGCGATAGTGACTTCCTTACCAGCATCCATACGAATGTCGAATATTTGGACAATGTTGTTGCCATTTATGATAGTGGTTGTATTTCCTTCTCCTAAAATTGAGACAGAGTCAGTGATATTCAGAGTCCCGACGGCTGGATCAAAATCTTCTCCTGGAATCGTAATCGTGTAGATGCCTGATGGTAGAAGAATAACATGCGCTCCGGGGAGTGCATTGGTTTCTTGGACAGCCGCACGAAGAGTGCAGATGCCATTGCCAACATCTGTCTCACAGATTCCATCACCTGGGTTGGCGTCAGTTGCGTCTATGTCACTGTTAACGGTAAAGGTAACACTTACTTGGTTAGACAGGGACGGGTTGGCTTGTAGGCGGACTGTATTTAGCAAGGCTGTCAATCCCAACACAGGGAACAAGACAACAAACAAAATTCGTAAACGTTCCATTATTTTCGACCTCTTATACTTTTTGTAGATCTTTAGATAGGGCGACAGCGTCCTTAAAATGCGACTCGTTTTAGGCAAAACGGGTGCCAAAGTATGCTCTTTGATCGCGACTTGCCCCATTTTATTGTTAGAGTCGAGGAGTATGCCATTGCCCTAGCTTGTTGGTTTGATAGGTTGTCAGTTGGCTGGTTTGTCAGTTAGACTTCCAACTCAGAACTGACCGACTTACACTAAAGGAGTTTCGCACAATGAAATTTCGCTCTATTTTCCGTGATGATTTGTTTTCTGACCACACCTATCTAGTCACAGGCGGCGGGTCTGGGATTGGGCGCGTGGTGGCGCATGAATTAGCCAGTTTGGGGGCCAATGTGGTCTTGGCGGGGCGCAAAATCGAAAAACTGGAGGCGGTGCGTGACGAAATCACCACCGCCACGGGTCGCCCAGAGCGCGTCGCCTTGAACCCCGCCAATATTCGGGAACCAGAGTCTTGTACTGAATTGGTCAAATTCACGCTCGACACCTTTGGGCGACTGGACGGCTTGGTCAATAATGCCGGCGGCCAATTCCCCAGCCCCGCCGAGTATATCACGCCCAAGGGGTGGCACGCCGTGATTGAGACAAATTTAACGGGCGCGTTTTTGATGAGCCAGCAGGCGTTTAATCAATGGATGGGGCAAAACGGCGGCGTGATTGTCAACATGGTGGCCGAGATGTGGCGCGGCTTTCCCGGCATGGCGCACACGGGCGCGGGGCGGGCGGGCGTGGTCAATCTGACCAAGACGCTGGCCGTGGAGTGGGCGCGGGCGGGGGTGCGGGTCAATGCGGTTGCGCCGGGCATTATTCAGGGGAGCGGCCTCGATTCGTATGATGAGATGGCGCAACAGTTTATCGAGCTTTCTAAAAAAGATATGCCTTATTTTCGCTTGGGTACGGAGAGCGAGGTCTCGGCCGCGATTGTCTTTTTGCTTTCGCCAGCGGCGGCTTATATCAATGGGGAGACGGTCAAAATTGATGGGGCGAGTTCGCTCTGGCGCAAAACGTGGCTCATTCCCGAGCATGAAAACGCCCCACGGCCGTGGGAAGGCTTTAGTGACGAGCAACGAGCGATGAGCAATGAGTAACGACTCTCTTTATGCCGCCTTGCGGGCGGAAGGTGGGAGGCTGGCTAAATGGGCGGAGGCGTTGCCGGAACAGGTCACGGCCGTGTGGCATCCTCAGGCGCACGGCAAAATGGCCGCTTGGACAGAAGCAATTCAGCAATTGCCCACCTTGCCCCCCGAGGCGTTGACGGTGTCATTGGCGGACGGCGTGCGCGTGACCACGACGACCATGATTGACCGGCCAGCCCTCGAAGCGAGTTTGCAGGTTCTGCATCCGTGGCGCAAAGGGCCGTTTGACCTCTTTGGCCTGCATCTCGATACGGAGTGGCGGTCTGATTGGAAATGGGCGCGGCTGGCGGGGAAAATTGGGTCGTTACACGGCCGTGTAATTTTAGATGTGGGCAGTGGCAACGGTTATTATGGCTGGCGCATGCTGGGCGCGGGAGCCAAGCTGGTTGTCGGGCTAGACCCGTTTTGGGTGTATGTGATGCAGTACACGGCCGTGCAAAAACTGCTCCAGCAGGCGGGCAACTACGTTTTACCCTTGGGCATCGAACAGTTGCCCCCCCAGCTTGGCACGTTCGACACCGTTTTTTCGATGGGCGTGCTCTATCACCGCCGTGACCCGTTCGAGCATCTACTCACCTTGCGCGAAGCGTTGCGTCCGGGCGGAGAACTGGTGCTGGAGACGTTAATCATTGAGGGCAAGCTGGGGGAGGTGCTTGTGCCCGAAGGGCGATACGCGCAGATGCGCAACGTTTGGTTTATTCCGACTGTCGCCACGCTAGAAAGCTGGCTCCGCAAAGTTGGCTATCAAAACGTACGCCTGCTGGATGTGACCCCCACCACCACGGCCGAGCAACGCGCTACCGCGTGGATGCGTTTCCACTCCCTCACCAATTTCCTCGACCCGACCGACCAGAGCCGCACAGTGGAAGGTCATCCTGCGCCCGTTAGAGCAGTGATGAGTGCTGAGCGATGAGCGATGAGCGATGAGTAAAAAGGTTGTTGCCAAGAATATATGTGCGGTCTAATGTTACATTCTCGAGAAGCCCGCCCTTTTTCGTCCTTCTTCCCTCGTCCTTTGTCCTTTTTCATGTTGCTCAGCACTCATGATTGGCACAGCACAATGCCACCAACTCATCCAACATCTTTAAGGTCAGGCCCCAGATGCGGCGGCCTTCGTAATGGTAGCAGGGGAGCGTGAGGTGTATTTTGCCGCGTTGCCATTTCATTTTTTCCCGATTGGCGGGGTCGTGTAGGAAGGCGAGGGGAACCCAGAGCAGTTCTTCCACTTCGCGGGGGTCGAGGTTCCAGGTGGGGGTGTGCTCGAGTTGGAAGACGAAGGGGGTAACGACGAAGGGGCGACGGCGCAGGGTGGGGGGACGCGCTTGGATGTCGGAGAGGCGGCCGAGGTATTGGCCGTGCTGGTGAATATCTAGCCCTGTTTCTTCGGCGAGTTCACGCACGGCCGTGTCATAAACGTGCCTATCGCTACTATCCCACCGACCCCCCGGAAAACTCATATGTCCAGACCAAGGGTCGCCATCCCGAATGGTGCGCCGCATCAGCAAGACGCTTAAGCCCCCTAGTTCGGGACGGTCGGCCAACACGGCCGTGACCGCCGCCCGTTTGCTCCAGCGTCGCCACCATAGTTTACGGGGACGATGGGTCGTTATGTTTTCAGCCACGGCCGTGATTTCAGTCAGAAGCAAAACGTATCACTTCTCTGCCACGACCGCTTGCCCCATGGCAATAAACTGCGGCGTGCGGGAGAGCGTTTCTTTCCCAACCTGCTTAAAGGTCAGCGTTAGCTCAATGCGCTTTGCTTTGTCGTCTCGTTGAGCGATGTAAAAAGTGGGCACATAATAATCATCCCCAAACGATTCGTTCGCCAGAAACATGTAATACTTGAACAACTTGAGCTTGGGGTTAACCTCACTGTCGTCGGTCTGACTATAAACGCGCACCACGTTGCCTAGGTGTTTACCATCGGCCGTGTACACCATGTCGTGGGGTTGAACGGGTACATCCATTTTGATTCTCCTTTCCTCTTGTTTAATTGTAAATGGTGAATGGTGAATGGTGAATGTGCGTCGCTATTCATCATTCACTTTTACGTGAGTAGAAAAACGGCTAAAGTCGTTACTACGAGCGGGGAACGCCTTTTACTCATTACTCATTGTTCATTACTCATTGTCACGATGATGCGAGGAAGTCGAGCATATCTATTTTGGTCAGAATGCCTTGCACGTATTGCTCATCGTCGGTGATGATGGCGACGCTGTGTTGGCGGAAGACGTGCATGAGGTCGGCCACGGCCGTGTGGGGTTTGACCGTCACAGGTCGATGGTTGACCAGCAGGGCAATCGGTTCACCACGGCCGTGTTCATGTTCATCATCCAGCAACAAATGATTAAGCAAATCAATCTCCGTCACCAAGCCTTGCAGGCGATTCTCCCCATCCACCACGGGCAACTGTGAGATGTTGTACTGCTTCATCAGGTCAATGGCCGCTTCCATCGTTGTCTCGGCCGTGACAGTGACCAACTCATCCCCGCCCTTTTGCGCGTGAATATCCATCGCTCGCATCTTGCGGCGCGGCCGCTGTAGGAAGCCATTTTCCCGCATCCAGTTATCATTAAACAATTTGCTCAGGTAGCGGGAGCCAGAGTCCGGCAAAATGACGACCAGCACATCCTCCGCGCCCAGTTTATGTTGGCGAGCATATTTAATCGCCCCCGCCACGGCCGCGCCACAGGAGCCACCGCAGAAAATCCCCTCTTCCCGCACCAGCCGCCGCGTCATCACAAAGCTCTCTTGGTCATCCACCTGCACGATGCTATCCACCATGCTCAAATCAGTCGTGCTGGGCAGGAAATCCTCCCCAATGCCTTCCACTTTGTACCCTTCGGCCGTGGTTTCCTCGATAGGCACGCCGCGATGCAAATCATACAAAATGGAGCCGATAGGATCGACGCCGATGATTTGCACGCGGGGGTCTTGCTCTTTCAGGAATTTACCCGTGCCCGAAATCGTGCCCCCCGTGCCCATGCCCGCCACAAAATGGGTCATCCTGTCCCCAATTTGTGCCCATAGCTCGGGCCCGGTCACGTCGTAATGGGCTTGGGGATTCATTGGATTGTGGTATTGATTGGCCAGAATGGCGTTAGGGGTTTCGCGCACCAGCCGCTCGGCGACTTGGTAATAACTGCGGGGGTCATCTGGTTCCACGGCCGTGGGTGTGACTACTACCTCTGACCCAAAAGCGCGGAGTAGCTCGATTTTCTCCTGCGACATCTTGTCGGGCATCACAAAAATCGTGTTGTACCCTTTAATGGCCGCCGCAATTGCCAAGCCGACGCCTGTATTGCCCGAGGTAGATTCGACAATCGTACCGCCAGGCTTCAGCCGTCCACTCTCTTCTGCGTCCCGAATAATGGCCGGCCCAATGCGGTCTTTGACCGAGCCGCCGGGATTAAAAAATTCCACTTTGGCATAAATCGTGCAGGGCAAATCATCCACCACTGAATTTAATTTGACCAGCGGCGTATCGCCAATTGTTTCCAGAATGTTGTTATATACTTTTTTGCTCATAGGGTTTTTCTCCAGAGGTGCAGTGTTCAGGATTCAAGGTTCAGGGTGCAAGGGGCAACCCCACGCATCACTCATCGCTCGTTACTCAGCACTGTTTGCAGGTCATGAATAAGATCTTCCACTGCTTCGATACCGACCGAGAGCCGAACGAGGCCGGGGTCTACGGCGAGGGGGGAGTCGGCCACGGAGGCGTGGGTCATGGGGGCGGGTAGCTCGATGAGCGATTCGACGCCGCCGAGGGATTCGGCGAGGGTGAATAGCTTGGTTTCCCGCGCCACGCGCCGCGCCGCCGCTTCGCCGCCGTGCAGAATGAAGGAAATCATGCCGCCCGGCGCGGCCATTTGCCGCTGGGCGAGTTCGTACTGGGGATGGCTCTCGAGGCCGGGGTAGATGACTTCGGCCACGGCCGTGTGGTCGCTCAAAAATTGGGCAATCTGGAGCGCGTTCTCAGAATGGGCTTTCATGCGCAAGGCCAGCGTTTTGATGCCGCGCAGGGTCAGGAAGCAATCTTGTGGTCCGGGCACTGCCCCGATGGCATTTTGTAGGAATTTGAGTTGTTTATACACGGCGGTGTCATTCAGCACAATCGCCCCGCCGACTACATCGGAGTGGCCGCCGATATATTTCGTGGTGCTATGCACCACCAAATCCGCCCCGAGAGCGAGCGGGTTTTGCAACATGGGGGAAGCAAACGTGTTGTCCACCCCCAGCCAAATGCTTCGCGCTTGCGTCAACTTGGCAATGGCGGCAATATCGCTCAGGCGGAGCATGGGGTTGGTCGGGGTTTCGAGCCAGACGAGCTTGGTGTTGGCTTGCAGGGCTGATTCGACCACGGCCGTGTTGCTCGTATCCACAAAGCTAAACTCGATACCATAGCCGCTCAAAATCTTGTCAAACAGGCGAAACGTGCCGCCGTACACATCATTGCCCGACAGCACATGGTCACCCGGTTTCAGCAGGCGCAGAACCGTATCAATGGCGGCCATGCCCGAGGAGAAGGCGAGCGCGTGCTGGCCCCCTTCTAGCGCGGCCAGCGCGGTTTGCAACGCCGTGCGCGTCGGGTTGTCGGTGCGGGAATATTCGTATCCTTTATGCACGCCCACATCGGGCTGGGCATAGGTCGAGGTTTGGTAAATAGGGGTCATCACCGCCCCCGTCTGGGGATCTGGTTCTATCCCCGCGTGAACAGCGAGCGTGGCGAGTTTATGTTGGGTCATGGAAGTCTCCGGGGAAAAGCGCTGAGCGATGAGTGATGAGCGATGAGTGGGGTGTAGGAATTTCTCTTCCTCGCCCCCTCTCTTTCTCTCTTACTCTCGAATAATAACGTAGTAGGTCGTCGCGCCTAACACGGCCGTGGACACAATAATCACCAGCCACAGATAAAGCGACCCAAAACGAGGCTGGAAGCCCGCGATGAGTCCTGCTTCGCTGATGTAAAAAGCGGCCCACAGTTGGGTGAGGCGGTCGAAGTAAATGAGGGCGGTATAGCCGATTTGGGCAGGTTCACGGCCGTGGAGGGCGCGATAAAGGGCGAACAGAAGCAGGAGCCGCCCCGCGAGAGAAACAACGAGCCAGCGCGGGGTGAGCCAAGCGATGGCGAACGCGGGATTATACACGAGCGGCAACTGCCAGAAAAATCGCACCAGCCCATTCTCAGGTGGGGCAAATTGCAGGGTCAGTAGCACAAAAAGGGGCGCAACCCACACGGCCGTGGTCAACCCCAGCATCCAACGCCGTTTGGTCGAGCCAACGCTTTTTTGCGGCCGTGTGCTTTCAGTGAGTGGGGCGCGTGGAGGGTACATGGAAGTAAGAGGGAGTAAGAGAGAAAGGGAGTAAGGGAGGCTCTTCCTCTCTTACTCTCCCGCTCTCTTACTCTCCCCTGCGAAGCAGGTCTGCCGCTTTTTCGGCAATCATAATCACAGGGGCGTTGGTATTGCCGCTGGTGATGGTGGGCATAATCGAAGCGTCGATGACGCGCAGGCCGGGCACGTTGTGGACGCGCAGGTGATGGTCAACCACGGCCGTGGGGTCACTCGCTGGCCCCATCTTACACGTCCCCACAGGATGAAACACCGTCGTTAACGCTTCGCGGATGTACGTATTCCACTCGGCCGTGGTAGACAGCGACCGCTCGGGAGAAATCGCCTCCCCACGAAACCCAGCCAGCGCCTCATGTTCGAGAATCTTTTTCCCCAAGGCCAAGCCCGTTCGCAAAGGAGGTAAATCCGCTTCATCCGCTAGGTAATTCGGCTCGATGCGCGGCGGGTAAAGTGCATCGGGCGAAGCCAATTCAATAAAACCTCGGCTAACGGGGCGCAGGTTAATGACCGATAGCATGAAGCCGTTGCCCGGAGCTTCATCCCCCACTCCCGGCAGAAAAATATACTGCACATCCGGCGCAGGTAAGCCGCGCCGGGTGTTGATAAAGCCGCCCACTTCGGCGGCACTTGAGGTCAATGGCCCTTTTTTGAAGAGGAACCATTGCAGGGTACGCAACGTATTATCCTGCGCCGCGTCGAGCGTGGGGCGGCGGGCGCGATAGATGAGCCGCACCAGCGGATGATCCTGCAAATTTTGCCCGACGCCGGGCAGATGTTGGCGCACCAGCACCCCCATGCGGCTCAGTTGCACGGCCGAGCCAATGCCTGAGGAAAGCAAAATTTGAGGGCTGTTAATCGCCCCCGCACAGAGCAACACCTCTTTGTTGGCTTTGACCTCCCGCTTATCCCCTTGCGGGTCAATATAACGCACTCCGCCCACGCGCCCGCTCTGTCCCGCAAACAGCACCTGCATAACGTGGACGCCCGTGCGTATCGTCAAGTTGGGGCGGGTGCGAATGGGTTGCAGATACGCCTCGGCCGTGCTGACCCGTCGCCCATTTTTAATGGTCGCTTGGTACTGCCCCATGCCCACCTGTTGCGCTCCGTTGAAGTCCTGCGTGAGCGGCAAGCCGATTTGCTCCGCCGCCTGCAAAAAGGCGAGGGAAAGGGGATGGCGGGTTATATCGCTGACGTGCAGGGGCCCGCCCGTGCCGTGGAATTTGTCCGCGCCACGCGCTTGGTCTTCCGCTTTTTTGAAGTAGGGCAGGACGTCGGCGTAGCCCCAGCCGGGGTTGCCTTGGGCGGCCCATTGGTCGTAATCCCACGGGTGGCCGCGCACGTACATCATGGCGTTAATCGCGCTGGAGCCGCCAAGGGTTTTGCCGCGTGGCCAGTCGATCACACGGCCGTGTAACCCCTCTTGCGGCGTGGTTTGATACGCCCAATCCACGTCGCTCTTGAACAAACGCGCCCAAGCGAGGGGGACGGCCAGTTCACGGTTGGTTGGTTCGTCGCCTGCTTCGAGCAGGAGAACGCTGGTTTTGCTGTCTTCGGTCAGGCGGTTGGCTAGCACACAGCCAGCGGAGCCAGCGCCGATGATGATGTAGTCATACATAAGGTTCAGGGTGCAGGGTGCAGGGTGCAGGGTGAGTGAGAAGTTAGAAGTGAAAAGTGAAAAATGAGAAGTGGTTGCCCTTACTTCTCACTTTTCACTTGATTACGGAACCACGGCCGTGCCGGTGCCGAATTGCCAACTGTGGCTAAACGGCTGGCCGTCATACGTGCCCGTGATGGTCACTTCAAATACAGTGTTATTGGGCAAGGCCGCGCCCGAGCGCACGACGATGCCTTTATGGCCGACAGGCAACGCGGTGGTGGCCGTGTGAGCAACGGAGTCGCCGCCCAGTGTGGTCAGGCTGGTACTGCCAATGCTGGGCGTGGGGCCGAAGTAAGGCCATTGTAAGGTGATGGCATAATCTGTGGCGGGAATGCCCGACTGTTGCGCGGCGGGATAGCGCACGGGCCAGCCGTCGTAAGCCGCATCAGCCTCGGTGTTCAACGTAGACAGCACATCCAAAGCCGCGCCTGCCCGATTATTGCTGGCCGTATAAAAGCCGTAGCCAAAGGTGGGCGTGGTGGGATAGAGAAGCCAAAGCCGATGCCCCACGGAACTGAGCCAGCCGTTAATCGAGTTGGTTGGTTGCCAGTAGGGTGTGCCAAATGCTCCGCCCAGCCACACATTTCCATTGCTGGCACAAATCTCCCCTGCATCTGAAGCATAAGGCAATTCGCTGTTCTGATTATGGGTGAGGTCGTTGTTTTCGGCCATGTAGCGGGCGTGTTGCCAGCAGTTGTCGTTTAGCGTGTCGTCAAACGTGACGAGGGGCACGCCCGCGATGGTGCGGAATTGATTGATGTACGCTTCGGGGTCGTTGGTGGGTGTCTCGGGCGTAGCCGTGGGCGTGGGTGGTACGGTTGGGGTCGCCGTAGGTGGTACGGTGGGGGTGGCTGTGGGTGTGGGCGGGACGGCTGGATTGCTGATAAAGGGCAGGTAGGCGTCGAAAGTGGTGACGGTCATGATGTTAATCGGCGTGGTGTGGCTGGCCGTCGGGCTACTGGCTCGCAATTCCGCGCCGTTGGTGGGTGTGTTGCTGAGGGTTAAGGTGAGGCTAAAACTGCCGCCGTGTCCTGGTTGAATCGTGGCGACAAGCTGGTCTTCATAGTAGATTTCTATCTCTTCGTCAGACGGCCAATTGAAGCCTTGCAGGGTCACTTCTGGGCTGTTGCTCAGACTGGTGGCGATGATGTACGGGGTGCTGGGTGTGGCCGTTGGTGTGGCTGTAGGGGGCACGGCCGTGTTGGTTGGCGTGCTGGTCAGGGTGGCATAGGGGGTTTGCGTGATAGTTGGGGTGGGTGTCACGGCCGTGCAGGGGAGCGGCATCAAAACTGTGTCGCTGGCATTCGGGCTAATGAGCTGAATGAGATAATTACCCGCCTGTGGGTTGTTAAATGTCACGTTTAGGGTGAAAAAGCCGCCGTGCCCTGCCGCTAGCGTGTAAATGAGTTCACTGTTGACCAATAAGTCTACGGCTTCATTCGGCCATTGATGTCCGCGCAGGGTAACGATGTTGTCGCCTTGCAAGCCACACACGGCCGTCATATACGCCGTAAATGGCGTTGGGCTAGGTGGTGGCAAAGTGGCCGTAGGTGTTGGGGGCGACGTGGGTGTTTGTGTCGGTGTGGAATTTGGCTCGGGCGTGTAGGTTGGGGTGGGGCTTGGTCCGGGCGAAGGTGTGTAAGTCGCCGTGGGCGTGTGGGTTGGCGTCGCCGCCACTACCGTCTGTATATTAAGCGTACCATCCGAGCTTTCCACCATAATCATGTGATTCCCGCTGAGCGGTGGGTTAATCGGAATAACACTAAATCCCTGGCAATCGTGCCCACCGAAGGGGCCATCAAGTTCGGTTGCCAAGGAGATAATTTGTTGACTCGTCAAATCAGTCAACAAAACTGTTGTCCCAACATCCCCCGTGATGCCAATAAGCTCATCCCCTTCGATTAAAACGTGGCCAAAGCGTACATTACAGCGAATGGGCGTGGGGGATAGGGTCGGAGTAGGTGTAAGGGTCGGCGTGGGGGTGGAAGTTGGTGTATTGGTCGGTGTGGCAACTGGCCGCTGGCGGAAATTAGACACGTTAAGTGCGACCGTATTCATGGACAGCACATTGTGCGCGGAGTTGTTCGCCGTCTGATCTACCCCCGTGGGGCGGCCATTAACAGAGACATTGGGATTAGAGTAATAGTTGATGCGTGGACAGCCGCCCGACGGACAATTGTAAGCCATGACGGTTCGGAAGTTGCGCAAAGGATCTTGGTAGCCATAGGAATAGCTAAACACGCCCCCACTACCGCCGTTCAGGCGGTCATGCTGGTTGCCCATGTTGTGCCCCATCTCGTGCCCAAAGCTATAAAACCCTGTGGCACACCCATAATGGACCACTGAAAACGCATTGGGGGCAAAGCTGGTGCTGTTGGTGGTCATTAGATAGGCTAAGCCGCAATATTGGGTGTTGTTTATTAGCAAAACAACCAAATCGGCATGGTAACTGTTCCGCAGGGTGTGGACGTTATCCATAAAGCCGTCGTTTGTACCCCGCAAGCGGTCTAAGTCAGTGCTAAAGTCAGTTTCGGTATAGGCGACTTCTCCGGCATAAACCAAATTGACGCGCGGATTGATTTGGCTGTTGGCATAGCCGGTGTTGGTTTCGGCCACGGCCGTGTTAATCAACGCATTGGTCGCGGCCGTGCCCCCCATAGACGTGCGGGCATTGGGCGTATAAACCACCATGATGTCAATGATAGAACCATCGTCAGCGTTGGGGCTGTTGGGGTCTGGCTGGGGCACATTTTGCGGCAAATCGGGTGGAATAAGTGGTTCTGCCGCTGGGGGAAACGCGCCATAGTTTAGGTGTTCAATCGCTACCTGTGATGGAGTTTGTTCGCTCACGGGGCGGATTTGGTAAGTGCGGTTTAGCGCGTTAAATGAGCCAACCAGCACGCCGTCATACACGCTAAAGCTGACGTCCGTCTGTTCGGGCAAGCCGTCCAGATAACCTACCCACACAAACCCGTTGTCGTGCATATCGGTGCGGCGGTGAACGAGGTCGAACTGTTCTCCGTCAAAGAGGGTGACGGTCAGCCGCTCGGCCGTGCCGTTTTGCAGGGCGGTGAGATCCACGGTCGTGTATTGGCGACGAACCAGCAGACCAGGCTGGTCTGCATATTTATAAGCCAGCGAGTCGGCCGAGGCCAGCTCGTTGGCCTCTAGCGGGGTGAATAGGTCGGCAGTTGTGTTGGTCTGGGCGGTGACGGTCAACCCAGCCGCGCCAAGGAGTAGAATAGACAAAAGAGCCAAGAAACGTGGGGTATTAAACATGATGTGACCTCATTGGGGCAGATACAAGGGGCAAGGTGCAGAATGCGACAGGTTAACGAATCTCTTTCCAAAGCAACTCCCGCACATCACCCACGCGACGGGTGATTTTTTGCTGGTCTAGGTATTCTAACAGAGCAATGGCGTATTTTCTGCTCGTATCAAACAAATCCCGCACATCCCCGGCCGTTATCTGCCCCTGCTGGTGCAGATGAGCCACAATTTGCTTGGTATACGCTTCAAGGGCAGATGGAGTATAGAGAACGCTGTCGTTGAGGGGGATGAGCTGACCCAAATCAACCAAGGCGTAGTATACCTCTTCCCCCACGGCCGTGATAACTTCCTTCACACTCGGCGACTCAATCCCCGCCTCCCCAAATCGCGCCAAAAGCGCGTCCACCCGCGCCTGCTGGTCAGGCGTAAAGCGGATGGCGTGGTCAGCTTCGCGGATAACCGCGCCGTCTGGTACCAAGCCGCTGGCCGTGATGAGCGGCTCAAACAACACGGCCGTGAGCTTCAACCGACTCCGCGCCTCCTCCCGTGATAACCCTAGCCGGAGTGGATGCGCCGTGTGGAACTGCCGCACCAACTGCCATAATTTGTCCTGATACTGCTGAAACGTAGCCTGCGTGACCAACTGGTTGCCCAGTTGCAGGGCGCGACCGTCGGCCAGCACCTCGTCTAACGCTTGGGTAAAGGTGCTTTCGTCGAGGCCGCTTTGCCGCTGGAATTTGAGCAGGTTGGCAGGTTCGGTGCGGGCTAATTTTTGCAGAAGAAGGTCGCCAGGCGTGCCTTCGGCGAGGGTTTGCAGACGGTCAAGCACGGCCGTGCGAAAGCGGCGATGCTGGCGACCCGGATGCGGGTCAAGGATAACGCCGCCGCCAATCGTGGCGGGGGGAGACGGCCGCCGCACGATAAAACGGTCGCCGCGCAAAACGGCCAGCGGCTCGCGCAGGGCAAACTGCACCCAGCCCGTTTCGCCGGGCAAAATTTCGGGTGTGCCTAGCACCCGCGCCCGCGCCAGTACTTCAGCCGACCCCACAAAGAGCTTGACGGTGCGGTTGTGTTTGAATGGCTTATCGGCTGTGGGCAGGTGGCGGTATTGGGTATCAATGAGAATGGTGGGGCGCACGACGCCTTCGGCGGTGAGGACGTGGCCGCGTTGCAGGTCGTCTTTGTCCAGGCCGGTGACGTTGACGGCCACTCTGCTTCCGGGCACGGCCGTGTCTCGTTTGCTTTGATGCGTTTGCAGGCCCCGTACACGGCCGTGGTGTCCCGTCGGCTGAATCTCCACCCGTTGCCCCACCTGCAACTGCCCTCCCAAAAGCGTGCCCGTCACCACCGTGCCAAAGCCGCTGACGCTAAACACACGGTCAATGGGCAACCGCGCCCGCCCCACGTTCGCTTGGGGCGTCACCGCTTGTAAATGGCGCACCAGTTCGGCGCGTAGCTCCTCTAGTCCCGCCCCCGTTTTGGCCGAAACGAGCACCAGCGGCGCATCCGCCAGCACCGTCCCCGCCATCTGCTCACTAATATCGAGTTGCACCAGTTCCAGCCAGTCGGGGTCATCTACCATATCCGTCTTGGTCACGGCAATCAGACCGCTTTTCACCTGCAACAGGTCTAAAATAGCGAGATGCTCATGCGTTTGCGGCATCACCCCTTCATCGGCCGCAATGACCAGCAGGGCTAAATCAATGCCGCCCACCCCTGCCAGCATATTTTCGATAAAGTCCCGATGGCCGGGCACGTCTATCACCCCCACCTCTTCCTCAAGGCCGGGCAAGGTCAGCCACGCAAAGCCGAGGTCAATGGTCATCTCCCGCGTCTTTTCTTCTTGCAGGCGGTCAGGGTCAATGCCCGTCAAGGCTTGCACCAGCGTGGATTTGCCGTGGTCTACATGCCCGGCCGTGCCAATTACAAACATGGGGTTGGGTGCTAGGTGCGAGGGGCGACGTGCGAGGTATCCGTCGCACCTCGCACCTAGCCCTTCGCACGTCAATTATGTTTCATCATCGACGGGGACGAGCGTCGGCTGGCGACGGCGGTTGGGGTCGCGCTGGCGGGCTTTTTCTACTTCTTCCAGCCAGAGGCGGGGAATTTGCTTCACGGCGTCCAGATTAGCCGTTTGTACGCGCCACAGCGTATCTTTGTCGCTTTCGACAGCTTTTAACTGCTCAGCCAGCTCAAAAATCTGCTCCTCTAACTGCTTGTCCCGCCGTTGGGTATCGGCCGAGCGTTGTTCATGATCCACTTGGAAGTTGCGCCATCTTTTTTCTTGGTCAGCGAGGAAATTATCCCAACGGGACTGCATCCGCCCTGTTTCCACGCGCATAATTTCGGATGATTCCTTTTGCTGTTGTTCAAATTGGCGTTGCCATTCGCTTATGGCGTCAATGGTCATTTGCGCTTGTTTGTGCTGTTCAGAGAAGCCGACCCACTCTTGTTTGAACTGCTCTAGCTCTGACTTGCTGTTGGCGAGGGTCTCTTGCCATCTTTCGATGCGCTGGTTGCGCTCGTATTCGCCTAGCTGAATTTGGTCCATCGAGCTTTTCATGTTTTGGCGCACTTCGGCTTGCAGGCCAGTTAGCTCTTGCACGTTGCCTTCAAGGCGCAAAACGCCATTTTCAGCCACGTCGAGCCGACTGCCGAGTGGTTCAATACGGCGACGCATTTCAAGCTGACCCGATTCAAGGTCGGTGATGTTTTTGGCCCACTGCCGTTCCCGGTCGCGCACATAGGTCAGGTCGCGTTCCCAGCCTTCAATGCGGTTCTCGAGAGGCGGGATGCGCGTCTGGAGCTTGCTGATGAGGCTGGCAAGGCGGGCTTCTTCCGCTTGGCGTAGCTCCATATCGGTGCGCAGGCGGCTGATTTCTGGTAGCTCTTTGCGAATGTCGCCGATTTCACGGGCCTGCATCTCGCGCTCGACGCGGTGCATCTTTTCGCTCTCTTCGGTGGCGTTGAGGCGACGCTGGTCGTATTGCTCGATGAGGCTGACTAGTTCGTCTTTGAACTGTTGGAGGGTGACGTCTAGCTGGGCGATGCGGTTGACTTGGCTGATCATGTTGCCCAGCCGCGCCTCGAGGTCTCTGAGGCGTTGTTCCCGATTGGCGAGGTCGTGGTTTTGTTGCTCGATGAGCTGTTCTAGCTCGCCCATGCGTTTGGCACTTTTGCGCCGCTCTTCGTCTACCCAGTCGAGGCGGGAGAAGATTTCTTCCAGTTCATGCCGCTGGACTGTGCCGTTGGCATTGGCCGTGCTGTTGTGTGTGGGAGCCATGTTGGTTTTCCTTTAACTTTTCACGCTATTACCGAATTGCTTTCTTGAAGTGCCAAAGTGCTAACTCGCTCATTATAGCTTGTTGAAGGGGTGGCTGTCATGTGGGGTGAGGGGGGGTTAAGGTAGCGAGGCACACGGCCGTGTCCCAGCGAAAAAAGCCCCAGCATACGGCTGGATAACAATGCTTCGCTAATTGGCGTTTGCCCAGAACCATCCCTATAATCGGAGAAAATTGACCACGGCCGTGTGTCAAAGTGGGTCAGCGACAGGCAATGGGCGAAAAGACACACCGTCGCACCTCGCCCTTCCAACTTCTAACGTAAGGAAAAAAGATGACCATCACCATCAACGAAATGAGTTACTTTGAACAGGTTGGCTTTATTTATGCGCATGACGTGCGTTATGAGCCGACCAATCCCGCTTATTTTAACGTGTTGCCCCACGGCCGTGCCATTCAGTTCCGCCTGCACACCGAGCCAGATGTGGCTGAAGTTGTTTTGGTCGCTAACCACGGTCGTGGGTTGGCTGTGCCCCTGCGCCCCTTTGCGCATGGACAACGCTTCACCTACTGGCAAGGCGAGCTAGACATCAGCGACGCCCAGCGCGACGAGCTACTCTACTCCTTTGCCCTGCGCCGCACTGACGGCCAAGTCGCCTACTGGGGCGGGCGCGGCATGACCCACGTCATCGAAACCCCGTTCCGCGTTTCTTTATCCAGTCTGCGCCCCTTCACCACGCCCGACTGGATGCACGGCGCGGTCATGTACCAAATCTTCCCCGAACGCTTTGCCAACGGCCGCCCCGAAATTACGCCCGAACCCAGCGCGGCGTGGGACGCCGACCCCACTTGGAATCATTTCCACGGCGGCGACCTGTACGGCGTGGCCGCCAACTTGGACCATCTGGTTGAGCTAGGCATTGACGTGCTTTATCTGAACCCAATTAACACTTCCCCCTCCACCCATAAATATGACGCCGTTGATTTTTATCATGTAGACCCCGGCTTTGGCGGTGACGAAGCGTTGCATGAATTGGTCACGGCGGCGCACGAGCGCGGCGTAAAAGTCTTGCTTGACGCCTCGTTTAACCATTGTTATCCACAGTTTTTTGCCTTTCAAGACCTCATCAAAAACGGCGAAAAGTCACCCTATCGAGATTGGTTCAAGGTGCATGAGTTTCCCGTGCGGGTCAAAATTCGGCCGCACAAAATGGGGGAGCTTTCCGCCGAAAAACGAGCTAATTTTCGGCCGTGGCTGGCGCGTTTTGTGCAAACAAGCGGCGTGCCCGTGGAGGAAGTCAGCGACGACGATGGCCCCGTCGTGGAGCCAACCTATGAAGCGTGGTACGGGGTGCTGAACATGCCCCAACTCCAGCAGAGCAATCCCGAAACCCGCGCCTATTTTTTGGACGTGGCCGTCCATTGGCTTCGTGAGTTTCACATTGACGGCTGGCGCATGGATGTCGCCCAATATGTGGTGGATGATTTTTGGCGCGATTTTCGGGCGATGTGTAAGGTGGTGAACCCTGAGGCGGTGCTTATCGCTGAGATTTGGGGTGATACGAGCCATTGGCTTCAGGGGGATATGTTTGACGGTACGATGAATTATCTGTTCCGTGATTTATGTGTGGGGTATTTGGCCACGGCCGAGCTGTCTACCGCCGCGTTTGCTGAAGGGTTGACCCGCATGTCGGCTTTGTATGCACCCCAAGTCACGGCCGTGTGTCAAAACCTGTTTGGAAGCCATGACGTGCCCCGCTTTTTGCACCTAGCGGGCGGAAAACCAGAGCGACTGGCCTTGGCTATGCTCTTTTTGCTGACCCTGCCCGGCGCACCCAGCATTTATTATGGGGATGAGATTGGTCTGAGCGGGGGGCACGACCCCGATAATCGGCGCACGTTTCCGTGGCAAGATAAGAGCCAGTGGGATGAGTCGCTTCTGGCGGAAACGCAGGCGCTGATTCGCTTGCGGCAGACGTATGCGGCGTTGCGGCTGGGGGATTGGCAGTTGCTGTGGCACGGCCGTGAGGCGGTGGCTTATGTGCGTTCTTATCAGGGGGAGCGCATACTCGTGGTGCTAACGCGCCATGAGGGGCTTCGCCAGCTTGCCCTGACCATCACGGCGGACGCGGTGCAGATTTTACGCGGCCGTGGGCAAATCACCACGGCTCCCCGCTCGCTCATCGTGCAAGATTTGCCGCCGTGGAGCGGTCTTATCGCCCGGCTGGATTAACCAAAATGAACTTACCCTCTTTTTTCTCCCGTTCTTTGGCCTTGCTCATGGTGGTGGGGCTGGCTTTGCTGTGGTCGCTGAGTGGCTGTTTCGTCTTGACGCTGGACGAGGAGTGGGTGGTGGCAGACACGGCCGTGTCTGTGTCTACGCCCCAACCAGCCATACCCGCCCAAATAGGTGGCCTGCCCGTCATCCTGCGAGCCGACCTGCCGCCCGATGCGCACACGACGCTCGACCTGATTCAGCGCGGTGGCCCTTTTCCTTATCGCCAAGATGATTCTGTTTTTCAAAATCGGGAGCGGCTTTTGCCCCTTCACCCACGGGGCTATTACCGCGAATACACGGTCGAGACGCCAGGGGCAAGCACACGCGGGGCGCGGCGGTTTGTGGTTGGGCAAGGGGGTGAGTTTTATTACACGGCCGACCATTACGCCAGTTTTAGCCGCGTGTGGGATCCCTAGCCTAGCGACCAGTGTAAACCAACCTCGCCCACAATGGCTCCGGCGGCGACCACGGCCGTGTAAGCCGTACTATCCCGGTCGAGGACGGGATTGGTGTGGTTGAAATGAGTCAGCACCAACTGGCTGGGCAACGTTTCCCACAGGGCGAGCGTTTCGGGAATGAGGGAATGGGGCACGGCCGTGAACCGCCCTAACTCGGCCGTGCTGTAAAACGAGCCATCCACAACGGCCACATCCACCCGCGACAACAGCTCTTCGGCCGCCGCCCATTGTGCCCACTGGTCAATATCAGGCAGATAAAGCAGTGACCCTGTCGGCCCACGAAGCTCAAAAGCAAACGTACCCGTCCCCCATTCGTCCCGGTGCGGCACAGGATGCGGCGTGAGGGTGAGCTGGTCGCCCAACGTTACGGGCTGATGCGGCAGAAGGGGGCGCAAATCTAGCTGGGAGACGAGCGGTCGCCACAGCCGATTTTCGGCCAGCATCTCTAACAGCAGGGGCGAGGCGTAGATGGGCAGGTTTTGGACGTGCATCGCTTCTTTACTTAACTGCACCAAGCCGTTGACGTGCCCCATGTGGGCGTGGGTTAGAAAAATGGCGGCTGGCTGGCGTAAGCGGTCGGGCTGGGTGGGCTGTGTGCCTAACCACGGGGCGAGCCAAGCCAATTGGGCGGTTATATCGGGGGAGGCGTCGAGCAGATACACGGCCGTGGGTGACATACGCTCATCTATAACGGCCATGCTAGTCACGTAATGGGGGGGAAAAGCGGGCTGACGCGCGGCTGTGCAACGGGGGCAGACGCACCCCGCATGGGGCAAGCCGCCATCCTGCATATTACCGAGGAGCATTGCTGAAATAGACATGGGTTGAATGGTGAATTGTAAATGGTGAATGGTGAATTGTGAATGAAACTTCAACTCTTCAGAAATTTGCGGGGTCAGTTAGCTATTTTCTGGACTAGACAGACCACGCTCACAGAAAAACCACATGACACATGATACGTGAAACATGACACATTTTGATTACTACGAAGCAGAACACATAGACGGCTTGCAAGAGCTGGTTGAGGCGGAACTGCGCGCGCTGGGGGTGACGCTGTTGCCCGTGGTGCGGGCGGAGGGGGTGCCTTTTGTGGGGGGAAGCGGCAAGCGCAACCGTCCCGCCCCCAATCTGGTGACGGATATGCGTTTGCGGGCGTTGCGTTTGCCCACGGCCGTGTACGCCACCCTCTTCTTCGACATTCCCCGCCCCAAAGCCTTGCTCGGACACGCCCACTGGCAACGCCTGCTGGCCGGCATCACGGCCGTGCGTGAAGCTTGGCCCAAAAACCAGTTCCAAACCTTTCGGCTGAGCGCGGCGGGACAAGACACGGCCGTGTTTCAACGCTTCAAAACGGAGCTAGCCCGCGATAGCGGCCTGCGGTTAGACGAGGACGAAGCCCAGCTTTTTATCCGCGTGCGGCGCACCGCCAAAAGCGAAAAGCGGGGCTGGGAAGTTTTAATTCGCCTGACACCGATGCCGCTCGCCACACGGCCGTGGCGTGTGGTCAATTATCCTGGTGCTTTGAATGGGCCGCTCTGCGCCGCTTTGCATGAGTTAGTTGGCTATCACCCCACCGACCGCGTGCTCAACCTGATGTGCGGCTCGGGCAGTTTGCTGGCCGAGCGGCCGCACCCCGCCCAGACCACACACATGCTGGGGCTAGATATATCTGGCGAAGCGTTGGACGCGGCGCGGCATAATTTAGTCCATCTCGCTCCTCATTTGTCTGGCGGTCTGCTCCAGGCGGATGCAAGGCGTTTGCCTCTGCCCGACGGCTCGTTTGATTGTCTCTTGGCGGATGTGCCGTGGGGACAGCTTATTGGGGACACGGCCGTGCATGATCAGCTATATCCCGCCGTGCTGGCCGAAGCCGCCCGCGTTTGCGCTCCCCACGGCCGTTTCGGCCTGATTACGCAAGACAGCCAACGCCTCGAACGCCATCTAAAACAACAAGCCGCTTGGCAATTAACCAAGCGGCTCAAAATCAATCAAGGGCGCGTGCGCCCCACAATTTTTGTCTTACGTAAGCGTTCAGCCTGAGACGCTGATTACATCTTGCGATATGGCTCGGCTTGCCGCTCGCGCCACGCTTGATAGGTGATGTAGGCCAGCCACAGCACGGTCAGCGGGGCGGCGATGTATAACACGGCCGTGGTAATCCAGTCAGCGGCGGGGTTGCCCGTAGACGTATACACCAAAAACATCGTATACGTGATGTAGTAACCAAAGAACATGCCCCCCGCCCAGCGCGGAATTTTCCCCGTAAAAAAGATAGGCAAACACATGATAGACGCCGCCAGCATAATCGGCATATCAACTAGCAGGGCCTGCGACTCTACCGTCAGGCTAGTTGGCGCAAAAATGGCTCCCAAACCTAGCACCATCAGCAGGTTAAACATATTGCTTCCCACCACATTGCCCACGGCGATGTCCCGTTCACCCCGATAGCTAGCCACCAGCGAGGTCGCTAATTCGGGCAGGGAGGTGCCAATAGCAACCACCGTCAAACCAATGATGAGGTCGCTCACGCCAAACGCTTCGGCAATGGTGCTCGCCCCTTCGACCAGCCAAGTTGACCCCAGCACCAAGCCGCCCACCCCAAACAGAATTTGCCCCCCAATGAGGGCTAAATTAGCTGGTGTGGGCGGGGGCTTTTTAGCCAAGGCGTCTTCATACTCTTTGCTGATCGCTTTGTTTTCGCGTCTACTTTTGTAGATGAGAAAAACGGTGTAGGCAATGAGCAGGCCAAAGAGGATGCCGCCATCTACGGAGCTGATTTCCCCATCGCTGGCCATAAATATGACCAACACTGATGCCCCAATCATCAGAGGCACGTCTAAGCGGACCAACTGTTGCGACACGACGAGCGGGGCGACCAGTGCGGACAGCCCTAAAATGAGCAAGATATTGGCGATATTGCTCCCAATGGCGTTGCCCACGGCCAGCCCGTCCAAATTGGCATAGGTGGATTGAATGTTAACGGCTAACTCGGGCATACTCGTGCCATAAGCCACCACGGTCAACCCAATGACGAGGGGCGACACACCAATCAGCGCGGCTAGTTTCACTGCGCCACGGATAAAAACTTCTGCGCCCGCAACTAAAAAAACAATCCCAGCCGCGATTAGTAATAGTGCGGATAACAATGCGGGTATAGTCATAGGGTTAAATGATTTCCTTTATATTAGAGTAAGTCTTCAAACCCCTACAGACACTTTTCAGGCTGTGGGACTGTTCAAGGGTGACAAAGCTGTGTGGCGAAAAGAAAGCTGAGATGCTGAACGGCTTTCCTAACGTTTCCCCATCTTGCTGTGCCACGGGGACAAAATACGGGGGCCGTCGCGGGTGATGGCGATGGTGTGTTCAAATTGGGCGGAGAGCTGACGGTCAACTGTTTTGACGGTCCAGCCGTCGGGCATGAGTTCGCAGTCGGCCGTGCCCATGTTGACCATTGGCTCCACCGTAAAGACCATCCCGGGTTTGAGGCGCGGCCCGTAGTCGGCGGGGCCGTGATGGGGGACAGAGATAGGTTCGTGTAAATCACGGCCGATACCGTGTCCCCCGTATTCCCGCACGACGCTGTATCCACGGCCGTGGGCATAATCCTCTATCGTTTGTCCTATTTGCCCCAGCCTGTTTCCCGGTTGCGCTTGGGCAATGCCCATATACAAACATTCCTGCGCTACCTTTAGAAACGTCTCTTTTTCCTCTGAAATCTCCCCCACGGCAAAGGTAACGCACGCATCCCCACAATACGCTTTATAACGCAGGCCAATATCAATCCCCACCAAATCCCCTGTTTTGAGCACACGGCCGTCGGGCAAACCGTGGCAAATCTCTTCATTGACCGAGGCGCAAATCACGCCGGGGAAGGGGGGATGGCTGGGCGGATTGCCCTGATACCCTTTATAAAGCGGCAACGCGCCCCGACTATGTATAAACGCCTCGACCATGTCGTCTAATTCGTTGAGGCGTACCCCAGGTTGAATCGCTTCATGTAATTTGCCAAACGCTTCAGCCACTAGTTCGTTGGCTTCGGCCATATGTTCAATTTCGCTGGGAGTTTTGAGGATAAAGGAGCTTTCGCGCTGTTTGCGTCGCGTCAGAAAACGGGATTTACGAATCATCTTGAATGCCTTTTTATAATTCTGTCAGTCGTGCAGTCGGTCAGCCAGAAATGCTTACACGCGGCGCGTATTGTAACGTAATCTGCTGTTTTCTGCCGAAATGGTTGGGGAGGGAGATAGGGCGATTGCATACTCATTTGACATAATGCTGTAACTGGTGAATCATAGGGTATTCCCTAATATTGAGGTGAGATACCATGTCACACGAAGCTATAGCAACCATACAAGAATATTTTTCGTTAGTGGAAGATCCGCGT
>JBGTIZ010000347.1:0-13483 GCA_041745395.1 Promineifilaceae bacterium (SeqCode)
ATGGAGCCAGTACCTTTTGTATCTTACGTGCTTACATTTCCACTGTGCGTAAGCAAGGGCAAAGAGTCATAGATGCTCTGCATGATGTATTGGTTGGTAAACCTTATGTGCCTCTCATCACCAGAGAGGGTTAGTAGTTACGAATAATGAATAATGAGCAAGGCGTTCTGTTACAGAATTAGAGGGGCTGCTTCGCTTCTTTTACGAAAAGAGCTTATTCACGATTCATGCTTGCTGGGTGCAATGGTTTACCAATCAAGCATTTCAAATCAAACACAACAGGTTAATTATAGGAAACCTGCCCTGTCAAAACAATGTGGAAAATAGGGCAGTGTGTGGCGGCTACGTCTCACATTTGTCACATTGTGCGGGGGAATTGTAATACGGGGCATTGAATCATACGACCCAAACCTTTTACAATGGAAAGGTGTACTTCACGTTGTACATCATCCACCCTACTGTATGGCCTCTGCATGTAGCAATATAAAGGCCAATATTTTGCCCTATTTTAAGGAGATTGCATGATGCAACACAAACGCTTTTATCTATTGATCACTCTCAGTATGGTCGCGTTGTTCGCGGCCGTGGTGGGGCTTTCTTCACTGTCCCAGACAGTTCAGGCTGACGTACCCACCCCCGCTGACCCTGCGGCTGTTATGCCCCCTTTGCCTGAACCAGCTTGGTCACATACGGGCATCCAGCAGTATGCACAGGAAGGGGCTTCTGTCACCACGCATGACCTGAATGGCGATGGGTATTCAGACCTGATTGTAGGTGAGCCAAACTATAACGATGGCACAACGCTCAACGTTGGGCGCGTCTTGATTTTCTATTTCGATACAGAGTTCGCTGTTTTTCCGTCTGCCCCAGACGTGATTCTCAGGGGGACGCAGGCGGGGGCACGGTTTGGCACAAGCACGGCCGTGGGTGACTTCAATGGTGATGGCATTTATGACCTAGCCGTCGGTATACCCGGCCGCAATAGCGTCGTTGTCTATAACGGAAATGACCTAAGCGGCTCAAATCCAACTCCCATTTGGTCATATACCGCGCAACTCAACTCTGAATTTGGGTACAGCGTCCACGCCCTTAGACCCCTGACCACTGACATCGGTTACTCTTACGAACTTGTCGTGGGCGCACCAAAGGCCAGAGACGGTAACAATGATCAGACAGGTGCGGTTTACCTCTTCTTTTCAGATGACACCATTGGGTTACCCACCCCCGCCACACCCACCTTGGTGCGCTATGGTACCCCTGATAGCCGCTTTGGTCATGCGCTGGCGTCTGGTGACTTAAATGGGGATTTTTTTAATGCTGATTTGGTCATTGGTGCGCCCAATACCTCTATTGACTATGCGCAAGAAGGAGCCGCTTACGTCTATTATCTTGACCCCGACCCATCGGCCATCTCGACCTTGCCTGATGAAACATACGTTGGGGGTCAAGAGGAAGCTTTCTTAGGCTATGCGGTCATGGTTGATGATGTAAACAACGACGGTTATCTTGATTTGTTCATTAGCGCACCGGCTCTGATGAATGAAGCGGGGGCGCCAGTCGGAGCCGTTGTAGCCTACTGGGGACAACTTCCGAATAGGCAGATACAGCAATCTCAACAGGCCTTACCAGGGGATTGGGTGGTTTATGGCTCGTTCCCCGGCAGTTGGTTTGGGTCAGCCATCACGGCCGTGGACTACAACCGCGACGGCCAACTTGACCTCGCCGTCGGAGCCAAAAATCAACCCTACAACCTGTTTACGTCGGGAGCAGGGGCGGTCTTTTTCTTCTTCAACGATGGCAGTACGCTCAACAATAGCTACCATTGGAAGCTCGTCGGGCGTAACAGCAACGCTTGGTTTGGAGCCAGCTTAGCCGCCGCCGACCACAACAATGACAACAGTGGTGTTCCCGATGAGCTTATGGTAGGTGCCCCTGTCGATAGCACCGAATCCACCGCAGAATCTGGAGCAGTCTATCATTTTCCCAGCCTTATTAGCGGCGCGGGAGTCTACAACTTACAGTTAAATGGCCCCTACAGTGTATTATTTGGGCAACAAGCAACATTCTCAGCTACGGTAGAGTATGGTCAAAATATTCTGTACGAATGGGATTTTGGCGATGGTATGCCGCAACTGACCACCTATAGCCCTGACGAAATGGAACCTTCCGTGGTTGAGCATTATTATCCTTCCACGGGGCAATATTTGCTTAAAGTACGCGCCTTGCAACCCCAACCTTACCCCTTAGAGGAGGCCATGCAGTGGGTTGGTGTCGGGTTCCCTGTCAACCAGCTTGCTATTCAGAGCAGTACACCCACCCGCTTGGGGAATGACACACGCTTTAGGGTTGGGGTGCAAAGTATGGGGCCAGTCAGCCTAACCCTAGACTTTGGGAATGATATTGTCGAGACGTTTAACCTCAAGCCGGGAGCCAATATTTTGCGCTTGGCGCATAATTACAGCAATCCTGGCTATTACCAAGTCACGGCCGTGGCCCAAAATGAGGCGGGCGTTACGTGGACACAAACTACACGGGCGCGGGTTGTCCGCGCCGTTTCAGCCCAGGATGGCGGCCAAATCCAGCATGAGTGGGGCAATGACCCAGCCCGTATTTTCTTAGTCGATGTGGAGGAAGATGCTGTTGATGAGAATTACGAATTGCACTTCAACCCCGTCGGAGACGCCACGTTCAGCAATCCGTTCCCAGAAGATGAAAACGCGCTTCTCGCTGGTTTAGATGCGTGGGATGCTGATGATCATCTGACGCCGCTCAATATCCCTATCTTTTTTGACTTAGAGGTGCATGACCCGCTGGGTGATAACTGTCTCTTCTTGCCCATGGTGCGGGGGAATGGCTCTGGTGGTTCTGGCTCGACGGCAACTTCACCCTGTTTGACAGGTGGCGGAACTAGCGTAGACAGCTTCAACGAACCCCTGCTCCTCACCTTTACCTACAAAGACGAAGACATACCCGCTGGCACCAACGAAGCAGACATCCGTTTCTTCTACTTCGACACCGAACTCAACCAATGGATAGACGGGGCTACCACCTGCCCCGGCGGCTCCGACGCCAGCTACATCCGCGACCCCGCCAACAACACCATCAAACTCCCCATCTGCCACCAAAGCCGCTGGGGAATTGGTGCTGGGTAATCGCACTCCAAACAGTTAATTTGTTTCTATTATGAAAACACCCAGCACGTTGAACGTGCTGGGTGTTTGTTTGATATGACTTTACCAATTTCAAAGGAAATGTCGTGACAGCTTCAAACCCTGTATTCAACCGTTCACCTTAGTCGTCAAAAGGAAATATTGCTAACTGTCAGCAATCGCTTATTCCACTTTGTCTGTAAATATTTTCTCCGTATTTCTGTATCACTAATTTTTTCCGCACGCCTCTGTAAGAAAACTTCTCCTTTCTGTTGCCAACTTTTTGCCTGTACCCTATCCCCCAACTGTTGGTGCAAATCAACCAATGTTAAAAAGAGTCTGACAGGATGTTCCGCTCCCTCAATTACTTCAGGCTGTTGGACTAAAAACTGGGTGATTTGCTGACCGATCTTTTTTGCTTCATCAATGTTTTTTTCTGCTAATGCAATACGTACTAAGCCAGACCAATTATCCAATTGACTCGGATCGCTTGTCTGTTCGCCACGAAGGGCTAACGCTCGTCGATGAGCTTCCTGAGCTAAACTCAATTGTTTACTTGCTTCGTAAGCTAAGGCCATTGAGGTTTGACTATACCCTTCCCCTATACTATCTCCTAACTGCTGATCTAGTTCTACTGCTCTTCGACAGGCTTGTAATGCATCAACATTGTTACTTAGGTCTGTTAACACCAGACCTAGATTATTGACAGATAGCGATTCTAAGGCTGGATCAGCTACCTCTTGTGCTAGGCGGATAGCTCGTTTTTGTGCATTACACGCTGGTATTAGTTCGCCAATTGCGTGATATATAGTTCCTAAGTTTGATAAGCTACGTGTTTCATCACGCCGACTACCAATCGCTTGATTAATGGTGTAAGCGGCCAGATTGTTTTGCTGGGCTGAAGCATAATCACCTGCTTGAAATGCAACACCAGCTAAATTGTCTAAAACAATCGCCTCTCCTTTGCGATTACCAATATCACGATATTTATTTAAAGCTTCCTCAAAAAATTGGCGAGCATCTCCGTTATTATGTTGGTAGAAAGAAATAGCACCTAGATTATGTAAAATGCGAGCTTCTAATTCTAAGGTATTCTGGCTTTTCGCTGCTGTGAATAGAGCTTTCTCCAATGTTGTGCGAGCTTCTTTTAATTGCCCCTGTCGCCATAACGACACGCCTAATTCAAGTTGACCTTGAGCCATATATCGTTGATTAGCTTCACCCAGAGCAATGAGTTTTTCGGCAGACTCTTGCATAGCCGCCATATCGCTAATCATTTCATAGTATTTTATACGGTGTACCATCACTTCTAAGCGGTGCTCTGGTAAATGCTCCTCCACCAACACCTCCAGCGCGGCTAAATCCGCCGCTTGGGGGTCCCGCTGGGCGGTGAGGCCGTAGACCGCTTCACGGCCGAGTAAAAGCCTGTAGCGCGTGTCCACATCCTCCTTCGGGGTCAATTCCAGTGCCCGCGAAAAGTAGCGCAGGGCATCCTCATTGGCATATTGCGCCGCCGCTTGCTCCCCCGCCAGCAGGGCATACTGCCGCTCCTTCCCCTTATCCTCCGCGTACCGCCAATGGTAGGCCAGCAACGGGTAAAAATTCGCCAACGTTTCTTCGTCTTGGGCAAACGTCGTTTCATACCAGGTGGCGATGGTGCGGTGTAGCTCTCGCCGCTGGGCGAAGAGCAACGTTTCGTACACCACCTCCTGCGTCGTGTTGTGCTTGAAGGTGTAGGTCAGGCGGGGGTCGGGCTGTTCCAGCCGGATAAAGTCCCGATTTTCGATGCCCGTAATTTCGGCCAGCAGGGTGGGCGCGGTCGGACTGATGGGATGGGCAAAATTGAGCAAATCAAACTCGAAAAGGCGGCCAATGACGCTGGCGACTTTGAGCGTCAGCTTTTGCTCCTCTGCCAGCCGGTCGAGGCGAGACAGCACCAGCCCATAAATCGAATCGGGCAGACCGAGCGCGGCCGCGCTGAGCGAGATTTCTTCGGCAATGCGCCACTCTCCCTCTTTTTTGACCAAGCAGTTAGCGTCACGCAGGGCGTTAAACACATGGTCGGCTAATTCCCACTGTGTACCGCGCTCCCGCTGAACTTGTTGCAACTGCTCCCCTTCCTGCAAGGAGGTGAGTAGCTCTTCAGTGAAGAAAGGATTGCCCTGAGCCAGCGACTGAATGACTTCGTTCAACAGAGGAGCGATGGGGCCGCCCAAACGATAGGCGGCCAGCATGGTGACCGCTTCGGGGGTGAGTTCGCTGAGTTCGAGGGTGTGGTGCAAGGGAAGATTGTTTAGCTCGGGCAGGATTTCCCGCTCGTTGTCCAGTGGGGGGCGGTGCATCAGCAGGAGGTAGATGGGGTGATTTTCGAGGGTGCGGGCGAGATTGAGCGTGAATGATTGGGAGGCTTCATCCATCCATTGGGCATCATCCACAAAGAGCAGAAGCGGGGCCTGAGTGGCGTGGTGGTGCAGAATATCTATGGCGAGGGTAATCAGCGATTCTTGCCGCAGGCGGGGGTCGAAGGCGGCGGTGGCTTGGTTGTCGGGGATGGGCAGGCCGAGCAGGTCGCCGAGGAGGGGGAGACGAAGACTCCATTCGGGGTTGGTTTGCGCCACGGCCGTGGACACCTTCTCAATCTGCTGAGCGACATTCCCCTCCAGCGACTCATCCAAGGCAAACAACGCCCGAAACACCTGCCGCCACACAAAATAAGGGGTCGTTTGCGTCGTGCTTTGGCACGCGCTAAGCCACGGTTGCCACCCTTGCGAGCGGGCTTGTCCCACCACAGCGAGTGCCAAGTGGCTTTTGCCCATGCCGGCCGCACCCGAAATACGCACCACACGGCCGTGGCCCTTTTCCACCTCACCTAACCAACTCAACATCTGACCCATTTCTGCTTCCCGCCCCAGCAGAGGGTGCAAACTCAGCGTCATGGGGTGTACCCCCGCCTTATTCAGTCCTATTACCTCCGAGACGGCCAGCGGCTCCGCCTTGCCCTTCAGCTTTAACTCGCCGACGGGGTGAAAAAGGAACTGCTTGCGCGTATTTTCCACAATCGTGGGGCTGACCAGCACCTGACCCGGTTCAGCCGCCTGCATTAAACGCGCGGCCGTGTTGACCGCATCCCCCAGCACCCCATACGTCTGGCGCGTCGCGCTCCCATACGCGCCCGCCCGCAAACGCCCCACACTCACCCCGATTTTCGTTTGCTTGATAAAATCAAACAGATTTGTCGCTTCCCGTAACTCCCACGCCGCCGCGACGGCTCGCGCCGCGTCATCCCCATGCGCCAGCGGGGCACCAAAAGCGGCATAGAGATAGCTCCCCTTGTCGCCCATAATCAGTTGCAGTAAATAGCCTTCGTACTTGCCCAGCACATTTTGTACCCAACTGACGTACTGATCTAATTTCTCCCCCGCCGCCTCGTCCCCATCATAATCAATGCCATCAAAAAAGAGGAAAATGGTCACGGCGGGGCGCAGTTCCGCCAAGAAGGTGTCTTGCCCGGTGGTAAGCTGGCTATAAACGGGGGGCAACAGCCACGGCCGCATCTGGTCTACGCGTAGGGCGTCAGCGGGCAGGCGGGGCCACGGGGGCAGGGTAATGGGCGTGTCTAAATCAGTAACGACGTGGTAGATGTGCCCTTCTTCGTCGTGACGGGTTGCGCCTAGGGTGAGGTGATGGTGCAGTTTTTCGACAACCACGGCCGTGACCACCACCTCATTTCGCTCCGCCATATGCTCCGCCGCCGCCATTTGGCTCAGCGTATCCCCCGCCAGCACATCCATCACCTGAATCTGAGCATCCCCCACTAAAAAACGACGCACAGGGCCAATCGCCACGGCCGTTTTAATCGCTAACTCCACCGCCTGCCCCCCCGGCGTCTGAATATGCCGAAAATCATTCATGGCGGATTGCATCGCCAACGCGCTCGAAACAGCCCGCAAGCCATCATCATTTTCAAACCAGCAGGTAATCGCATCACCCGCGAAACCAATCACACTGCCATGATAGAGATGCACATTTTGTATCAGCGCACTGTAAACCGTGTTTAAGGTATGAGTCAGCTCCTCCGCGCCCCGCCGTGCCCCCAGCTCATTAGCCAGTGCCTCAGTGAGCGGTGTAAAGCCCGAAATATCAGCAAACAAGGCGGCTCCCTTGGTGCGATTGGCTAGCTCATACCCATTCGCTAGCGCGTGGCGTCGGTCAAGGGGAATGTACGCCCCAAACAGTTGCATGTCCATGTATGTGTCCGTGTGTTGGTCTTAGTTAGTTGGTTAGTTAGTCGATTGGGTGCTATGACTGGGTCATAAATTCCAGCGCATCATACCACAAACGACCTTGCTCATAAGCGAAAAGAGCGCAACTTATAGCCGTTCAGCATCTCAAGCCCGTCAGCAGTTCAGCTTGCTTTTCGCAACACCTTCTGCTCAGTTTTGAGCGACCTGAAAAAGGGCGGGGTTCTCTACAAAATCTCCGCGTTCTCCGAGAACTTCGCGGTTAAATTTGCCTTTTTACAGCAGTCTCCATGCTAGACGCTTACCTAAATTAGAGCCTAAGCAATCTCCCTCCACAACCAAATATCCCACAGGTGGGGGAGGACTAAACCCCCTGAACGGCCGATGTGACTACCGTACTAATACGGTATAATAATAACTTGATGGGTATCCTAATTGTCGCTACTCAACGTGACATGCCAGCAATTCATAATTTAAGAAGGAGATTGAATGTTGCAACCCAAATATTTTTATCTATTGATCGTTCTCAGCATGGTTGCGTTGTTCACGGCCGTGTTTGGGCTTTCTTCACTGTTCTCGACAGTTCAGGCCGATCCCGCGGCTGTTATGCATCACTATGCGCAGGATGGGGCTTCTATTACCACTGAAAGCGGTGTCGCGGCCCCTCCCAACCAGCTTAATATTCAGGGTCGTGCAATTACCCGCTTGGGCGATGACACACGCTTCCGCGTGAAAGTCCTAACTATGGAGCCACTCACCCTGACCTTAGACTTGGGGAATGGTATTGTCGAAACGTTTAATCTCCAACCGCCAGGGGTCACTAATATCCGCCGATCGCATAATTACAGCAATCCTGGCTATTACCAAGTCACGGCCGTGGCTCAAAATCAGGGGGGCGTTGTTGTATGGACACAAACCATACGAGCGCGTGTTGTCAGCGTGGTTTCAACACAAGATGGCGGCCAAATCCGGCATGAGTGGGATAATGACCCAGAGCGTATTTTCTTAATCGACGTGGAGGAAGATGCCGTTGATGAGGATTACGAATTGCACTTCAACCCAGTTGACGACGCCACATTCAGCAATCCGTTTCCAGACGATGAAAATGGGCTTCTCACTGGTCTGGATACGTGGGGTGATGATGACCTGACGCCGCTCAATATCCCTACCTTCTTTGACTTAGAAGTGCATGACCCGCTAGGTGATAACTGTCTCTTTTTGCCCATAGTGATCTTCTTGCCCATAGTGCAGGGTGATGGTTCAGGCTCAACGGCGGTTTCTCCCTGTGTGACAGGTGCTAGCACGGCCGTGGACAATTTCAACGAACCCGTGCTCCTCACCTTCACCTACAAAGACGAAGACATACCCGATGACCTCGACGAAGAAGACATCCGCTTCGTCTACTTCAACACCCAACTCAACCAATGGGTAGACGGAGTCACCACCTGCCCCGGCGGCTCCGACGCCAGCTACATCCGCGACCCCGCCAACAACACCATCAAACTCCCCATCTGCCATCAAAGCCGCTGGAGCATCGGTATAAGATAGAGGTAAGCGTTCAGCGCCTCAGCCAGTCAGCACTTCAGCTTGTTTTTCTCGACACAATTTGGTCATTTTCGAGTGGCTGAACGCTTACAGATAGAGAAAGGAACTACTAACGCCCTCCAAGGCTGAGCCTGTCGAGAGCTTGCCCTTTTGCCTTCGACAGGCTCAGCTTACTCAGATTCTTCCAATAACAAACGCTGATTCCGACTTGTCTGTAAATACTTTTCCCGCACGCTGGCATCACTAATCTTATGAGCGCGGGTTTGCAAAAAAGCTTGTCCCTGTTTTTGCCATTTGAGAGCCTCTGCGTTATTCCCTAACTTTTTGTTTAATTCAATTAAAGTTAAGAAAAATTTGATAGGATGCTCAACGCCTTCTATCGCTTCAGGTGTTTGTTGTAAAAATGAGATGACTTTATATTCTGATTTTTGTGCCTCAGCCGTGTTTCCTTCAGCCAATGCGCCTCGTATCAAACCAGCCCAATTATCTAATTGACTAGGATCGTCTTTGCTTTCCTCACGCAGATTTAAGGCACGGTGGTGAGCATCCATAGCTGATTGCCAAATTTCATTCGCTTCGTAAGCTAAAGCCAATGAGGTTTGACTATAAGCTTCTCCGATACTATCACCAAGTTCTTGGTCAAGTCGAACAGCTTGGCGACAAGCCTTTAAGGCATCTTGGTGCAAGTTGAGTTCTGTCAAAACAAGACCATAGTTATTGTTTGCAACTGATTGCAGAGCTGGGTCTGCCACTTCTTGTGCTAAACGAATGGCCCGCTTTTGCGCATCCGAAGCTGGCAACAATTCGCCTAGCGCATGGTAGATCGTACCTAAATTTGACAAACTACGAGCTTCATCACGACGGTTACCGATTGTTTGATGAATAGTATATGCGGCAAGATTATTTTGTTGCGCTGAAGCATAGTCACCAGCTTGGAATGAAACACCAGCTAGATTATCAAGGGCAATGGCTTCACCTTTGCGATTATCGGTTCGGCGATGTTTATGTAAGGCTTCTTCGTAAAATTGGCGAGCATCTTCCATGTTGTGTTGGTAAAAGGAGATGGCTCCTAAGTTGGAGAGGATGTCGGCTTCTAACACGGCCGTGTTCTCATTTTTCACCGCCGCTAACAACGCCCCTTCCACAGTGGCACGAGCCTCTTTTAACTGTCCTTGTCGAGTTAAAGAAATCCCCAATTCCAGTTGAGCTTGAATGGCATACGTTGATTGATCTGGAGCTAAGCGAATTAACTCCTGTGCCGCTTCTTGCATCGCCGCCATCTCACTGACCATTTCGTAATACTTAATGCGGCGCAACATGACATCAAGTTGGTTCTGGGGTAGGGCATCACTGACCAAGGCTTCTAACGCGGCCAAATCCGCCGCTTGCGGTTCCCGCTGAGCGGTCAGGCCGTAAACGGCTTCACGGCCGAGTAAAAGCCTATACCGCGTGTCCACCTCCTTCGCTGGGGTCAACGCCAAAGCCCGCGAAAAATAGCGCAGAGCATCCTCATTGGCATATTGCGCCGCCGCCTGCTCTCCCGCCAGCAGAGCATAATGCCGCTCTTTCTCCTCATTCTCCGCGTACCGCCAATGGTACGCCAGCAACGGGTAGAAATTCGCCAGCGCTTCCTCACCTTGGTCAAACGGCGTTTCATACCAAGTGGCAATGGTGCAGTGTAGCTCTCGCCGCTGGGCGAAGAGCAACGTTTCATACACCACTTCCTGCATCGTGTTGTGCTTAAACGTATAGGTCAGGCGGGGATCGGGCTGTTCCCGCCGAATAAAGCCTCGATTTTCAATGCTTCTGAGTTCGGCCAGCAGGGTGGATGCCGTCGGGCACATGGGATGGGCAAAGTTGAGCAAATCAAACTCAAAGAGGCGGCCAATGACGCTGGCGACTTTGAGCGTCAGCTTTTCCTCCTCTGCCAGCCGGTCGAGGCGGGACAGCACCAGACCATAGATAGAATCGGGCAGACCGAGCGCGGCCGCGCTGAGCGAGATTTCTTCAGCGATGCGCCACTCCCCCTCTTTTTTGACCAAGCAGTTGGCGTCACGTAGGGCGGTAAACACATGGTCGGCTAATTCCCACTGCTCGCCGCGCTCCCGCTGGACCTGTTGCAACTGCTCCCCTTCCTGCAAGGAGGTGAGTAGCTCTTCGGTGAAGTAGGGATTACCCTGGGCTAGCGATTGAATCACTTCGTCCAGCAGGGGGGCGATGGGGCCGCCCAAACGATAGGCGGCCAGCATGGTGACCGCTTCGGGCGGAAGTTCGCTGAGTTCGAGGGTGTGATGCAGGGGGAAATTGGTGAGTTCGAGCAGAATTTCCCGCTCGTTGTCCAGCGGGGGACGGTGCATCAGCATGAGGTAAATGCGATGATTTTCGAGGGTGCGGGCCAGGTTGAGCGTGAAGGATTGGGACGCTTCATCCATCCATTGGGCATCATCCACAAAGAGCAGAAGCGGGGCTTGGGTGGCGTGGTGATGCAGAATGTCTATGGCGAGGGTAATCAGTGATTCTTGCCGTAGGCGGGGGTCGAAGGCGGCGGTGGCTTGGTTTTCGGGGATGGGCAGGCCAAGCAGGTCGCCCAGCAGGGGGAGACGGAGGCTCCATTCGGGATTGGTTTGCCCCACGGCCGTGGCTACCTTCTCAATTTGCTGAGCGACATTCCCCTCTAGCGACTCATCTAGCGCAAACAACGCCCGAAACACCTGCCGCCACACAAAATAAGGAGCCGTTTGAGTCGTGCTTTGGCACGCGCTAAGCCACGTTTGCCATCCCTGCGAGCGGGCTTGCCCCACCACGGCTAGCGCTAAATGGCTCTTGCCCATGCCAGCCGCGCCCGAGATACGCAGGACACGGCCGTGTCCCTCTTGCGCCGCCTGCAACTGCGCCACCATGTCCGCTAGCTCTGGCTCCCGCCCCACCAGCGGGGGCAAGCGCAAAGTCGTCAGCTGAATAGATTGCAGGTTGTGCCCAGTCACTTCAAACACAGCCAGCGACTCCGCCTTCCCTTTCAGCTTCAACTCTCCCACACTCCGAAAGGCAAACTGCTTACGTGTCGCCTCAACAATAGCTGGACTGACCAGTACTTGTCCCGACTCCGCCACCTCCATGAGTCGCGCGGCCGTGTTCACAGCCTCCCCCAACAGCCCATACGTTTGGCGTGTTGGACTCCCATACGCGCCTGCCCGAAAACGACCGACACTGATGCCTATTTTGGTCTGCTGAATAAAGGGGAGCGACGCCAGCGGCTGGCGTAGTTCCAAGGCGGCGGCCACGGCGCGGGCGGCATCATCGCCGTGCGCCAACGGGGCGCCAAAAGCGGCGTAAAGATAGCTCCCCTTGTCGCCCATGATGAGTTGAAGCAAGTTGCCTTCGTATTTAGCCAGCACGTTTTGCACCCAGCGCACGTATAAATCGAGCTTATCCCCCGCGTCATCATCGCCGTCATAATCAATGCCGTCAAAACAGAGAAAAATGATCACGGCGGGGCGCAGTTCAGCCAAAAAGGTGTCTTGCCCCGTGGTAAGCTGGCTATAAACGGGGGGTAACAGCCACGGCCGCATCTGGTCTATGCTCAGGGCATCAGCGGGCAAGCGGGGCCAGGGGGGCAGAGTAATGGGGGTGTTTAAATCGGTGATAACATGATAGGTATGGCCTTCTGCGTCGTAACGAGTATCGCTTAGAGCGAGTTGGTCACCCAATTTTTGCGCGACCACGGCCGTGATCACCACCTCATTCCGCTCCGCTATATGCTCCGCCGCCGCCATCTGGCTCAGCGTATCCCCCGCCAGCACATCCATCACCTGAATCTGGGCATCCCCCACTAAAAAACGACGCACAGGGCCAATCGCCACGGCCGTTTTAATCGCCAACTCAACTGCCTGACCCCTTGGCGTCTGAATGTGCCGAAAATCGTTCATGGCGGATTGCATCGCCAACGCACTCGAAATCGCCCGCAAGCCATCATCGTTTTCAAACCAGCAGGTAATCGCATCCCCTGCAAAACCAATCACACTGCCATGATACATATGCACATTTTGTATCAGAGCACTGTAAACCGTGTTTAAGGTATGGGTCAGCTCCTCCGCTCCCCGCCGTATCCCCCGCTCATTGGCCAGCGCCTCGGTTAGCGGCGTAAAGCCCGAAATATCAGCAAACAAGGCGGCTCCCTTGGTGCGATTGGCTAGCTCATACCCATTCGCCAGCGCGTGGCGTCGGTCAAGGGGAATGTACGCTCCGAATAGTTGCATGTCCATATGTGTTTCCGTGTGTTGCTATTATTAGTTAGGTGGTCAGTCAGTTGGGTACTGGGTACTATGATTGGGACACATATTCCAGAGCATCATACCATAAACGACCTTACCCGTAAGCGAAATCGAACGTGAATTTAGCACTGCCTCGCTAGGGCGATTGCATACTCATTTGACATAATGCTGTAACTGGTGAATCATAGGGTATTCCCTAATATTGAGGTGAGATACCATGTCACACGAAGCTATAGCAACCATACAAGAATATTTTTCGTTAGTGGAAGATCCGCGT
>JBGTIZ010000348.1:0-10959 GCA_041745395.1 Promineifilaceae bacterium (SeqCode)
GGAACCCTACTTCTCAATTTTCACTTCTCACTTTTTCCGCCCTCCCCCCCCTTTACTCATTATTCATTGCTCATTACTCATTGATAACATGGTTGGTATTGTAATCGTTTCGCACAGCGCGTCGCTAGCGGCTGGTGTCAAAGATTTAGCCACGCAGATGACGCAGGGCAATGTGCCTATCGCGGTGGCTGGTGGCATAGATGATCCCGAAAACCCGATTGGGACTGATCCCATGCGGGTGCTGGACGCTATAAACGAGGTTTATAGTGAGGCGGGGGTGGTCATCTTTATGGATTTGGGCAGTGCGCTGATGAGCGCGGAGGTTGCCCTTGAGTTTTTGGAGCCAGAGCAGGTTAAAAATGTGTATTTGTGTGACGCGCCGCTGGTGGAAGGGGTGATGGCGGGGGCGGTGCAGGCGAGTGTAGGCGCCACGGCCGTGCAAATTATCAAAGAAGCCACCGAAGCGATGCTGGCTAAACAACAGCAACTCGAGCCGTACACGACCACGGCCGTGGACAAACAAGCCGCCACAAAAACTGAAGCCGAAGCCGACACGCCCCCCGCAACGGGCGAAGCCCACACCCACCTCACCATCCGCAACCCCCAAGGCTTACACGCCCGCCCCGCCGCCAATCTCGTCCGCCTCGCTAACCAATTTAGCGCGGACGTGACCGTGCGCAAGGGTACGAGATTCGCCAATGCCAAGAGCATCAACCAAGTGGCGACGCTGGGCGTGGTGCAGGGGGATGAAATCGCCGTGACCTCTATCGGCGACGATTCGGCTGAGGCCATTCAAGCGATTGAGGCGTTGGCCGCCGAGAATTTTGGGGAAGAAATCAAAGAGAGAGCATCCTCGGCTGGTGATGGGCGGCGTAATAAAAAACGAGAGGCGGGCGTGGGCACGGCCGTGGGTGGGATTCTGCAAGGCATTGCCGCCGCGCCGGGCGTGGCCGTGGGGCGCGTTTTTCAATACCGGCCCCAACTGCCCGTGGTCGAGACCTATGATTTAGAAGAAGCAGAGATTGTGCCTGAAGTCAACCGGTTGCGCGACGCTATCCAGCAGGCCGTGGCTGAACTCACGGCCGTGGAACAGCGCACCAGTCAGCAAATAGGCTCCCAAGAAGCGGCCATTTTTGGGGCACACAAACTTATTCTACAAGACCCCGACCTGCAAAAAGTGGCCGTGCGGTGCATCCAAGATGATCGTCTGAACAGCGAAGCGGCGTGGCTGGTGGCCGCCAATCAGTTGGCCGAAGAGTACGACGCCCTAAGCGACGAATACATGCGCGGCCGTGCGGCCGACGTGCGTGATGTCGCCCAGCGCGTTCTGCGCTTCTTGATGAACGTTCAGCCCTCTAGCCTCGAGTTAGACAGCCCCGCTATTTTGTGCGCCCTTGATTTATCCCCATCTGACACCACGCGGCTTGACCCTGATAAAGTGTTGGCTATTTGTACCGAGATGGGCGGGGCGACCTCGCACAGCGCGATTTTGGCGCGGGCGTTAGGCATTCCCGCCGTGGTGGGGTTGGGGCCGTTGCTCAGCCGTGTGCCTGACGGGAGCCACATTGGTCTCGACGGGGAAACGGGACAACTGTGGCTGGAACTGACCGAAGAGAGCGAAGCAACCCTACAGGCCAAGCGGGAAGCGTGGCTCACCGAACAGCAAGCGGCCAAAGCGGCTGGTCAGCGCATGGCCCTCACCGCAGATGGCGTCCGCCTTGAGGTATCGGCCAATATTGCCCGCCCGCAAGATATAGAGTCCGCTCTAGCGTATGGCGCGGAAGGGGTGGGGCTGTTCCGCACCGAATTTTTATTCATGGATAGGGTCACGCCCCCTGATGAAGATGAGCAATATGAGGCGTATCGTCAAGCGGCGGAGGCGTTGGACGACCGCCCGCTTATTATTCGCACGCTCGATATTGGGGGAGATAAACCGCTCGCTTATCTTGATTTGGGTGAGGAAGAAAATCCGTTTTTGGGGTATCGGGCGATTCGTTTTTGCTTGGATAAGCCCGAGATATTCAAGCCGCAGTTGCGGGCGATTTTACGAGCGAGTGCCCACGGCCGTGTCTTGCTTATGTTCCCCATGATTAGCACCCTCGACGAGCTACGCGCCGCCAAAGCGATGTTGCTGGAAGCCAAAAGCGAACTCAAAAAAGAAGGTGTGAAATTCGACAACCAACTGCCCGTGGGCATCATGGTTGAAGTGCCCTCGGCCGTGGCGATTGCGGACCAGTTGGCGCGAGAAGTGGACTTTTTCAGCATTGGCACGAATGATTTGACCCAATACACGATGGCCGCTGACCGGGGCAATAGCAACGTGGCGGGGCTGGTGAATGCGTTACAACCGGCCGTGTTGCGCCTGATTCGGCAGACGGCCACGGCCGCGCAAGAGGCGGGTATCTGGACAGGCATGTGTGGCGAACTGGCAGGCAATCCGCTGGCAGCGCCCCTGCTGGTTGGTCTTGGCCTGCGTGAGTTGAGCATGGCCGCCCCCGCCATCCCTGCTGTGAAGGAGGCTTTGAGCCATATCACCATCGCTGAGGCGCAAGCGTTGGCGGATGAAGTGTTGGGCTTGGGGTCAGCCACGGCCGTGCGTGAGCGGCTGGCGCGTTAGAAAAAAGTGCTGAGCGATGAGCGATGAGTGATGAGTGGCTCGACATGCTCCGCCACCATTGCCTTTTACCCTGCACCTTGCACCTTGCTCCATGAACTTTTTACCCATTCCCGCCGCTACGGCTGAAGGCAAAATTCTCGGCCACAATATTAGTGGCCCAGATGGACGGCGGGTGTTGCGCAAGGGGAAGCCGCTCACGGCCGTGGATGTGGCGCGACTGCTTGAGCTGGGGCGGGAAACGATTTATGTGGCCGAACTGGAGCTAGGGGATATAGATGAGAACGAAGCGGCGCGGCGTATTGCCACGGCCGTGTGTGGAGCCAACTTCCCAACCCATTTACGTTTATCAAAAGCCATTACAGGACGATGCAACATCCATGCGACTGAGCTTGGCCTGTTACGCGTGGACGAAGCGCGACTGCTTCAGGTCAATCTGTGCGAAGCGGTCACGCTGGGCACGCTGACCAATCATGCCGTGGTGACGCCCGATAAGATGGTGGCGACGCTCAAAATTGTGGCGTATGCTGTGCCCGAGAATATCGTGCGGGAAGCGGAAACCATCGGTCAATTTGCGCTGACGGGGGAGGGGTGGCGGTCGCCGCTGTTGCGGATTGATCCGCTCCCAGCGCGGCGGGTGGGGCTGATTTTGTCTGGTTCCACGGCCGTGGGCGAGAAAATTATCAGCGGTTTTGACCGGGCGTTGCGCCCTCGGCTCGAATCATGGGGGTCACAGTTGGAGCGCATCGAATTTGTGCCGCTAGAGGATGAAACGGGGGAGCGGGAGCTAGCCGCTTTGCTGACGCAACAGGTCGCCGACGGTATCGAGATGATTATTTTGGCGGGCGAAACGGCTATTATGGACAGGCATGATATTGCTCCCCGCGCGGTGGAACGGGCGGGCGGTCGGGTGACCTGTTTTGGCGCACCCGTAGACCCTGGGAATTTGCTCATGCTGGCGCGGCTGGGGGATGTGCCCATCGTCGGCGCACCGGGCTGTGCGCGGAGTCCCAAGCAAAATATCGTTGATTTGGTGTTGCCGCGCCTGCTGGCGGGGGATTATCTCACGCGCATGGATATTGTGCGGCTCGGTTTGGGGGGCATGATTGATGATGTGCCGGAGCGGCCGTTACCGAGGGAGAAGGCTGTTAGGCGTAAGGAGGTTTAGCCGCTTGCGGGTGGTTAATCCTCAAGAACATCGGCGGGCTGAGCAAGGCGACGTAACCAAGGCAAGCGGTCAAAATCGGCATCAAAGCTGGCGATGGCGGGTATGCCTCGTTCGCGGCACGCGAGGGCAATCAGGGCGTCGTGGAAATTTAGCTCCCCGCCCGTTTCTTTCATCAAGCGCAAAATATCAGGGTATAAGCGGGGGACATCAGTCAGTACCCAAGTGAGATTGTCAGCGGGAAACTCCTTCTCTACACGCTGGATGATCTGATTGATTTCTGACGTATAGTTTTTCTCATACAAGCGGCGTATGGTAACGCTAATCGCTTCTGAAAGAACACAGTCGAGATAGAGGGGCGTATACCCTTTCTCTTCTATAGCTTGCCACAAAGCTACGGCTGACGAATGCCACTTATCTCTTGGGGTAAGAATACCTACAAGTACAGACGAATCAATTATAATTTGCATGATCTACACATCATCATAAGCTAATTCAGTATCAAGCAGGGCATCTCCTTCAATGTCATCAGGTAAGATGCCAATTAAATTATTGAGTGAGCTAGCAGGGACGGGGATGGAGGGGTGGAGCCAAGGTATGGGTTGGCGGGATGGGGTAGACACGGCCGTGTTTGCATTGGCCTGCATAAAGCGTATGAACGTTTCCACCATCGGCAGAGCCTCTGGGGGAAGCTCATCCAAGAGCCGCAAAATGTTGTAGCGAACCCTCTCTGTTTCAGTATCCATCTGGACAGTCATCATCTCATTCACCCTCTTTTGAATTATTAAGCCAGTGATTTGATAGATTTGACAAATCTTTAAGATTTGTCAAATCTTGTCTATTGTACCAAAAGTGCGCCCTGTTAGGGGGCAATCCCCTGCGCGGCCAGCCACTCCGTAACCACCGTCATAAATGGGTCGGGACACTCCTCTTGGGGCACATGCCCACAGGCAGGAAAAACAGCCAGTTCCGCTTGGGATAACTCCTCCGCCAAAAGAACGCTATCGGCCGTGGGCACAACGCGGTCATCATCCCCCGTCACCAGCAAAACAGGCAAGGTCAGCTCGCCCAAACGAGGCACAAGGGGCAAGTTGCCTCCGCCAGCCCGCCCAGCGGTAAAAGCCCAAAACGCCTCGTCCCATTTTTCGACGCGGGTGGTGATGGTCGCTTTTTCACGCTGTGCGGGGGTGAAGGCGGCGGGGTCATGATACGCGGCCGTGATGAGCGCGTCGCTTCCCGCGAATTGGCGGGCGATGAGTGGGCCAAGCCGATTGACTTGGGGCGTGTTGAGCAGGCCGCCAAGGGGGACATCTCCCCCAGTGTACACGGCCGGGGAAACAAGAATGAGGCTGGTGACGCGCTCAGGATGCTCGAGGGCGAATTTCATGGCGACGGTTCCCCCGGCAGAGTTGCCAACTAAAACGGCTTGCTCGACGTTGTTGGCGTCCATGAAGGCCAGCAGTTGGGCGAGAGCGGCTTGGTCGGTGTAGGGGTTGGGGCCTGTCCAATCATCGGCGGTGAGTTTGGCACTGAGGCCGAAGGGGGGGCGGTCGTAGGTGAGCACACGGCCGTGTTCCCCCCACTCCTTTACCACCCTATCCCACGTATACAAGTTGGACGCGAAGCCGTGGAGCAAAATAAAAGTTGGTTCGCCTGTACCCCATTCCTGATAATGCAGATTGACCCCGGCCGTGCCCGTAAAGGGGACGGTCACGAATTGGCTCTGCTCATCCGCCAGCGCGGCGGCGGGTTGCAGGTTGGGCAAGGTGGGAATGGGAACGAGGAAGGGACCGATAAGTAGGAGGAGCAGGAAGCCTCCCACGAAAGTGAGTAAAATCCGTTGCCATTTTTTCATAGCACCTCGTGGTTCTGTTGGTTTTGGTTTGGTAAGAACGATGGGGTGATTGTAGCGGAGTTGTGTTGTGCGGGACGTAAGCGGGAGGGTAAGTTGTGTAAATGTTTGGTTGAGATTGTAGAGGGAAGCACGGCCGTGGATGTTCATTGGCTATCTGTGGCAAAACGTCACAAACCGCTTATAATGTCTTTTCTAGCCACCCATCCATGACCCATTGCCTAGGAACCTCATGCGCCACATCCTCATTGTTGACGACGAAGCCTTTACCCGCCACGGGCTGACCATCTACCTCAACACTCTTGGCTACCAGACACACGAGGCAGGGGACGTGCAGACGGCATGGGAGCTAGCGCGACAATATCACCCCCCCACGGCCGTGGTTGATATTCGCCTCCCCCTCACCCCCGAAAACAACGGCTCCCTTCCCCAAGAACCCCACGGCCTTAACCTCACCCGCAAGCTCAAACAAACCTATCCCACGATGGGCATTGTCCTGCTCTCGGGGCACGAAGAGTACGAGCGCGAAGTCATCCACCTCTCGCAACAATTTGTGCGCGGCATTGCCTTTTTACACAAGGGCGGGGGTGTAGAGCGGCTGGCGATGGCTTTGCAACGGGTTCAAGCAGGGCATACGCTCTTTCAACCCGATATGGTGAATGGAGCGGTGCTAAACACGGCCGTGCGCCAACATCTCCACCCCGCAGAAACGATTTACATAGATTATGCCCTCACCCAATTCCCCCAACTCTCCGACCGTGAAACAGAAGTCGCCCATCTGCTAGCCGCCGCTTACACTTCCCAAGCCATCGCCGACCGCCTCACTCTTACCAAAGGCACTGTCGAGAATTACACCTCCAGCATCTATGAAAAACTGGGCTTGTCTAGCTTTAAGCAAAATGACATCGGTCTGCGTCCCCTGCCCTTACTGACAAAAATTTGTCTCTTGCACGACATTCACTGCCAAGAAGTCGCGTGAACCGCATCCTAGCTTTTTTTTCTCTTAATCCACAGAACCAGAGTGACCCACGGCCGTGGTACAAAGACGCTCTCGTCTGGCTCCTCTTTGTTCCCCCACTTTACGCCGTGCTCTGCATGGGTAGTTTAGCGACCGATATTGGTCGCCCCTTTCCCAGCTTCCTCACCTACTACACCCCCCGTTTCTTCCACATGGGTATCGAATGGAATGTGCCCACATGGTGGTGGGGCGTACAAGAACAAGGGCTGACTGTAGAAGATTATCTGCTACAGGTTGAGGGGATACCCTTTACCCAAATTGACAAAGCACCGCCTGAAGCCGCCTTGTACCAGAATCTCTGGGATAATGGTGCGAGTCAGATTGTGGTGGCCGTGACGCAAGGACATACGCTTCGCACTTTGACGGCACAAAGTGTGGATGAGCGCACACTTACTATTCCGCTCACCCTTTTTTCCATCACAAATTATGTTGATTTACTTTTTGTACCCGTTATTACCTCTTTAACCTATTGGCTGGTTGCCCTCATTTTATGTCGCGCCGCGAGAGAAACCTCTCAAGAACGTTTGTTTATCCTCATTCTGATTGTTTTCTCTTTTGTTGGTTTTGGGGTGCGACCCAGTCTTTTTAGCCTGACTGAGTGGTGGCGTTACCCGCTAACCTTTGTTAACCCGCTCTACTTTTTCCCCTTTATTTTTGCTGGAGCTTTATTCTTTCATTTCGGAATTCTCTTCCCCACCCTACGCTGGCCACGCTTAGCCCAATGGGGGTTGCCCATCATGTATGGTCTCAGCCTCTTGCTTTACCTTACTTTATGGGGTTCTCGTGTTCTGTTTTTACAAGGGGGAAATATACAGTGGGTGCATTGGTCAGATATTGTCTGGTTTGATGGGTATCAATATCTGGTTGGTGTGGGAATTGTTTTTTTGTTTGGGCGACTATTTGCGGAACTGTTTCGCTGGCCGCGTCAATCACGAGAGTGGCAACAAACGGCCGTGTTTGTAGGTGCGTTCTTTCTGTTTTTTCCTACCGTCCTATTTGCGCTACCCATGTTAGATTCATGGTTAGGGACTTGGGGCTGGCTTGGTTTATTAGCTGACCCCCGTTTTACTTCGTTGGCGATTCCCTTGGGTCTAGCCACCATTACTCTGCGCTATCGCACGTTTACGGGGGCGCAGGTCTGGCTATTGGTGGTGCTAATGATGGCGGTCAGTGGGTTTGTGGCTACATTGGGCGTTGCATTTCTGTTTTGGCAAGTACCCGAGTTGGTGCGCAGTTTGCCGTTTCCACCCACGGCCGTGTTATTCCTCTTTTTCTTCAGCCTCAGCCTGCTGTGGGGCTGGCAAAGCAGTTGGCGTGGGTTACTGGGCAAAGTGCTCCACTGGGAGCGCGTCAGCTATAACCAAGCCCTGACCTTTGGGCGACAGTTGGCGGTCAACAGCTACGCCAACGAGCAGGCTCTCGCCCGAGGGATGGCGGTCACCCTGACCGAAGCGTTGGGAGTACGCTACACGGCCGTGTATCTCGCCCAAAACAGCCAGATGAGCCTCGCCGCCACCCACGGCGATCTACCCCCAGACCTACCCGCCAGCTTGCCCACGCCCGCGCCCTTCCCCACCCAACCATACCGTCCAGCCAGCAACCAGCCGTTAGCCAAACTGTTTCCCGTCTGGCTTCCGCTGTGGGGAGAAGGGGATGCGGTGGGCATGATTGGGGTGGGGGAACGGTGGGATACGGCCGTGTTTACCGACCCTGACCTCGAGATTCTCGACCTTGTGGCCCAGCAAGCGGCCATCTTCCTGCAAAACAGCCGCCAAACCAGCCAACTGCGCCAAGCAGACCAGCAACTCATCCATATTCAAGAGCAAACTCAGCGCAAAACGGCGCAAGACCTGCACGACCACGTTGTGCCCGCCTTGGCGCAACTCCAGCTACAGCTTCAAACCACCAAACATTTGCTGGCCCACAATCCAGACCAAGCTGAGGCACAACTGACTGATAGCTTAGCCCGGCTCAAAGAAAACACGGCCGTGGTGCGCCGCATCCAAAAAGCACTCGGCGTGCGCCCTCTCGAGTACGGCCTCACCCCCTACCTGCAAGAGATGGTGCAACAGTTCCGTCAGGACAGCGGCTTGGCGGTTACCGTGCAATGGCTGGACAATCTCGACCAGCTTTTGCCTCAGCTAGAGGCGCGTCACGCGCTCTATTCAGTCTGGCAAGAGGCGTTGAACAATGTTCAAACCCATGCTCAAGCGACCCACGTCACGATTCGTCTCGCCACTGTGGTGGACGAAGGGGCAGAGGGAAAGCGATGGCTCCATTTTGAGATTCGGGATAATGGGCGGGGTAGTTCAGAACACGGCCGTGAACAAGCCCTGCGCACAGGACACATTGGCCTGCGCTCCATGCAAATTCGGTTAGAGTCAGTCGGGGGAAAATTCGCTTTTCAGTCCACAGCGGGGCACGGCACGGCCGTGGTGGGGTGGCTCCCCCTCATTTAGCTCGTTCCACAGTTTTGATAGCACGTCGCTATTGAGAACGATGCACTCAAGTTTGGTTCGTCTGCATCAACGCTTCCAACCCCAAGCCGATGCGGTTCAAGTAATCAGCTTGCTCAGCGGGCGACATCTCGAATTGCTGGAGCAGTTGCAGATAGCTGTATATCGTTTGCAGTTGGTCATGCGTGGGGGGTAAGACGGGCGACACGGCCGTGTTCAAAACTACATCCCCCGCAGGCAAAGCGGGCTTGACCGCCTGCTGACGCTCAATCTCCGCCATTAAATACGCATTGACCACGGCCGTGGCTAACTGCACCCCCAACATCTCCAACGCCGAGCGCAACGAACGAACCTCCGCCGGAAGCACCACAAACTCCAACACCAGCAACCCCACCAACTGCTCCCCCCGCTTCAGCGGAACCCCCATCATCTTTTGACTAACATGCACCTGCTGATGCAACAGCATCTGCTTCAAAAAAGGGATATACGCGCCAGGTAAAATCTGCTCAGACGGATACTGCGCGGCTAAAGCGACCTCCCCTTTTTCTGGATCTTGTAAATAGAGCAAACAGCGGCTGGTGTTCATCTGCCCCGCCGTCGTTTCCACAATTTTGTTCAACAACGCATCCAACTCCCACAAACCCGTTGTCCCCCGCGCAATATTTAGCACCGCTCGCCAATAATTTTGCTGATGCGACAATTGCTTTTCAGTAGCCTGCTTGCGCTGGCGCAAATCTGCCAGCTTAATATGAATCGCCACCCGCGCCAGCAACTCCTCAATCGGGCACGGCTTAACGATATAATCATCCGCCCCCTTGTTCAGCAGTTCCACCCGCTTATCCACCGACCCCAGCGCAGACAAAATAATAATCGGCGTGTGCGCCGTTTTGGGATGCGCCCGTAACCAGTTATAAAGCGTGCCCCCATCCGTTTGCGGCATCATCAAATCAAGCAAAATCAGACTAACCGGCCACGCGTCATGCAACTGTTCGTCAGCCAGCAAAGCGGCCATCTCCGTCGCCGAATGTGCCACCAAGCTTTCATAATTATTGTGGCTCAAGACGCGATCTAGCATCAAAGCCAGTTCGTAGTCATCATCTATGATTAGAATGGTGCCAAGTTTGCTCATAGGATTGGTTGAGATGAGGTGCGATGAGATGGTGATAAGCGTGCCATGTATGGCGTTGCGCCCCGCCTGACTTGGGGAGCGTATAACTTCCTATTTTCCTGACATTCGCTATAAAAGTAAAGAGGCCAGATGGCTGAATAAGCATCTGGCCTCTTTATGTTGGGCGTTAGTTGTCGGCTTTGGGCCTGTTGAATGAGTATAGGAACCAAGTTCCTCAAAGGAACTTGATTCCTACGCAGTTGCGGAGGTTTTCTCGAGACGCCCCACCCCTTTTCGTCCTTCTTCCCTCGTCTTTTGTCCTTTTTATCGCTCCATTTCAACCGCCAGCGCGACAGCTTCACCACCGCCGAGGCAGAGCGAGGCGATGCCTTTTTGCCCGCCGCGCTGTTGCAGGGCATGGAGCAGAGTGACCAAAATACGCGCCCCGCTGGCGCCGATGGGGTGTCCCAAAGCGACCGCGCCGCCGTTTACGTTGACCTTTGCCCAATCCCAGTTGTACCCCTTTTGCTGTAGCTCCGCGCCGTTGGCGAGGGCTTGGGCGGCAAACGCTTCATTCAGTTCGATGAGGTCTACTTCGTCGAGCGTCCAGCCTGTTTTATCGAGCAGGCGGGGCATCGCTTTGGCCGGGGCGGAGAAAATCCACTCGGGCGACACGGCCGTGTGTACATACCCCACAATTCGCGCCAGCGGCTTCAGCCCCTGCGCCTCCGCCGCGCGGCGGCTCA
>JBGTIZ010000349.1:0-30937 GCA_041745395.1 Promineifilaceae bacterium (SeqCode)
TTTTACGTCACATCGCTACTAGCCTGCTTAAACAGGAGAAAAGTGCGAAGTGCGGTATTGCCAATAAACGCTTGAAAGCGGCTTGGGACGAAGCCTATTTGCTTAAGGTGCTACAGCCAAGTTAGTATGCAATCGCCCTAGGGAGGGAGAGAGTAAGAGAGGAAGGGAGCAAGACCCCCTTTGTTCATTGCTGAGTCTAATGCAAAAAGGTCAATTTCACCGCAGAGGACGCGGAGAGCGCGGAGATTTTCTCGAGAAGACCCATGCCCTTTCTTCCTTCTTCCCTCTTCCTTCGTCCTTTTTTCGGGTTGTTCCTTGCTCATTGTTCATTGCTCATTTGCTCCCGCAGGTGGCTGAGGAGGTCGAGCGCACGGCCGATAAGGGCTTTGTTGGCAGGTTTGTTCGGCCAGAGGCTGGCGCCAGAGGGGTGGGGCAGGGGCACGACGTAACGGCCGTGGGGGTTGTCTTGAACTTGGGTGATTTGTTGCCCGTGGCGGTGGGTCAGGTCGAGGGGATGGGCGTCTATAGTGGGGGGAAAATACACGGCCGTGCCCACAATCTCCTTCAGCCGCGCACTTTTGGGGTAGAGCAGAGAGATAGCCAATTTGCCCACCAAAATAATGAGACGTGGCTTAACCAAGGCTATTTCTTGGCGCAAAAAGGGGCGACACAACGCCTGCTCGGCCGTGGTGGGCACGCGATCCCCTTTGCCGCTGTTGCTTTTACCAGGATAACATTTGGTCACGGCCGTCATGTATTGCGTTTGCCGAAAAGTGTCTTCATCCCAGCCCGCTTCGCCTAGCCACTCAAACAGGCGTCGCCCACTGCTGGCGTTAAACGGCCGCTTGGCGGTCACTTCGGTCACGCCCGGCGCTTGGCCGATGAGCATGACCCACGGCCGTGTGCCGCTCGAAAAAACCGCCCCCGGCACAATGTCGTGCCCCGTCTCATAGCAGAGCCGACACGCCCGCATTTCTTGGTGAAGCTGGGAGAGATTAAGAGTCATGTATCAGCTTCTTATAGCTAACAGTAGCTAACAGCTTACAGCTTAAGGCTAACAACTTACCGCTCAAAAACAACCCGTCCGTCGCACATCGTCCACACGGCCGTGACCTCGCCCAATTCTGTCGCTGGCACAGCCAGCAAATCAGCCGAAAGCAACACCAAATCAGCCAAATAGCCGGGCCGAATCTGCCCCTTGTGCCCCTCTTGGAACTCGGCGTAAGCGGCTACGCGGGTGTAGTTTGCCAACACGGCCGTGCGATCCAAACGAAAATGTTCATCCCCCTCACTGCCCCACGGCTCACGATTTTGCGCCGCAAACAGCCCCGCCAGCGGATTTGGGCTGACCACCGGCCAATCCGACCCAAACGGCATTTGTGCCCCCGCCTCCTGCAACGTGCGCCACGCAAAGCTATTTGCCCAGCGATTTTCGCCCGCACGGCTCGGCCACACGTCGCTATCATCAAGGTGCATCAGCGGCGCGTGGAGCGGTTGCATAGCGGCCAGTACGCCCAATTCAGCAAAGCGGGGCACATCGTCGACGTGAATCAATTCGATATGCTCCACCCGATGCCGACTGTCGCGGCGGCCATTGCGCCGTTGCGCCACAGCATAGCCGTCCAGCGTGCGCCGCACGGCCGCGTCCCCACAGCAATGCACCGCGATTTGCAACCCCAGCCGGTCTGCTTCCGTGGCCATCTCGTTGAACTGGGCGGCGGAAAAGAGAAAATCCCCACTGGTCTCGGAGCGGTCTGCGTAGGGGGCGAGAAGCGCGGCCGTGTAGGATTCCAGCACGCCATCCATAAAAAATTTGACAAAACCGGCCCGCACCAACGCCCCCTGCTCGTCGCGGGGGAAAGCGTCGCGCAGGGCGATGGCCTCCGTGGCCAGCGCGTCGAACGGCGTTTCGGGCGTGATGTCATAGGGCAGATAGACCCGCAGAGTTAGCTCGCCCGCGTCGGCCAAAGCGGCATACTGCTGGGCCTGTGCCATATTGCCGTCCATGTTGTGGACGCTGGTGATGCCCAAACTAGCGCACAGGGCGAGTCCTTGCTGGAGCAACGCTCTCTGCGCCGCGTCGCTGGGTGTGGGCTGATGGGCGAGCAGTTGATTGTACGCCCCCGGTTCGCGCAGTTCGCCCGTGGCTTGCCCCGCTTTGTCCAGCACAATGACGCTGTTTGGCCCCGTTTCGCCGCCGTGTAGAATATCGGCTAGCTGGAGCGCGGCCGTGTTGGCCCACATGGTGTGGTAATCATAGGCGGTGATGATAAAGGGGCGGTCGCTGACGATGGCGTCGAGGTGGTGACGGGTGAGCGGCTCGCTGGCGGAGGGCACGCTGTAGCGCAGGCCGCACCCCACGACCCACGGCATGTTTGCATGGTCGTGCAGGGCGGCGTGTATGGTTTGGCGCAGAGCGTCGAGGGAGCGCACGCTTTCTAGGTCAATTTCGCCGAGGCCGAGGGCGCCCCACAGCAGGTGGAAATGGCTGTCTATGAAGCCGGGCATGAGGGTTTGCCCACGGCCGTGGACATGCTGACTGCCGCTGGTGTGATACGCTTGCGCGTCGCTATTGCTCCCCACAAAAACAATTTTGTTGCCTTCCACCACCACCGCTTGGGCGTGGGGCTGGTCAGGGTTGGCGGTGTAAACTTGGGCGTGGGTGATGATGGTTCGTTGGGTCATGGGTATGAGGTGCGGGGTGCGAGGGGCGAGGTGCGAAGGCCCCCTCATTCCAAGTCTCTTTTCTTTTTGACTTTTAGAATGAGGGGGGCGTCTTCTCTATCTCTAAAGGTAAGCTTTCTGTTTTAGGCAACTCAGCCGCTTGCATATAGCCAAATCGTGTTGAGAAAAACAAGCTGAACTGCTGACTGGCTGAGATGCTGAACGCTTGCCCTAAAGGTCTAACAAATACAAGTCACCCACATTTTTTGCCTGACGGAGCGCGTCTAACACGGCCGTGGGAGGAACCGCATCCAAATTGATGAAATTGAGAGCCGTGCCGCCCGGAGCCGTGCGCCCCAGTCGCCATTCACCAATATTCACGCCATACGTAGCCAAAATCGTGGCGACTTGGCCGATAACGCCGGGCACATCTTCATTGACAAAAATCAAGACGTTGCCCTCAGGTTTGCCCTCCACATGGAAGCCATCCACCTGCACCACGCGCGGCGTCCGCCCGCCAAACAGCACGCCCGCAATCAGCCGACTGCCGCCGTTCCAATGGGCGCGGCAAGAAATCAGATTGGCGTAATCTGTCTGGCGCAAATCATACGCCTGCTCGATTTTGATGTTTTCCTGCTGAGCCAGCACGGGGGCGTTAATCGTATTGATATGCTCATGCGTCCCTTTGAGCAACCCTTTGAGCAAGGCCGCCGCCACGGGGCGCACCATATCTTCCATCCCTTCGCCGGCTACTTCTAGCTCGATATTTCTGATGGGCGAAGGGGCTAAAGCGTGCTGAATTTTGCCCAATTTCTCGGCCAAATCCATGTAGGGGCGAATAGTGGCAAAGTCGGGGCCGGCCCGAAACGGCACGTTGAGTGCGTTGCGATAATCCACGCCGCGCAACACATCGGCCACCTGCTCGACCATCTGAATGGCGACTTCACGCTGAGCCTCGGCCGTGCTGGCTCCCAAATGGGGCGTGTGCAGGACGTTTTCGAGGCCGATAAGCGGGCTGTTTTCGGGCGGCTCGGTGGTGAACACGTCCAAGGCCGCGCCCGCGACTTGGCCGCTTTTGACGCCGTCCGCCAGGGCTTGCTCGTCTACTAATTTGCCCCGCGCCACGTTGATAATGATGACCCCTTTCTTCATTTGGGCGATGCTCTCAGCGTTGATGAGCTTCTCGGTCTCTTTGGTGAGCACGCTGTGCAGGGTGATGTAGTCGGCTTGGCTGTACAGTTCGTCAATGTCTACGAGTTGCACGTTGAGATGCCGCCCGACCGCTTCAGAAACGTAGGGGTCATAGGCGATGATGTTCATCCCGAACGCTTGGGCGCGTTCGGCGACGAGCCGCCCAATCCGACCAAAACCGACGATGCCGAGGGTTTTGCCCTGTAGCTCGCGCCCGACGAATTTGTTGCGTTGCCATTCTCCGGCCAAGACAGAAGCATGGGCCACGGCCGTGTGGCGGCTAATAGCTAACATCAAAGTCATTGTTTGCTCGGCCGTGGCGACGCTATTGGCGTGGGGCGTGTTCATAACCACAATCCCCTGCTGAGTTGCCGCGTCAATATCAATATTGTCCACCCCAATCCCGGCGCGACCCACCACCTTGAGATTTTTGCCTGCCGCCAAAATATCCGCGTCCGGCTTGACGCTACTGCGTACAATCAGCGCGTCATATTCGCCAATTGTGGCAATTAGTTCTTCTTTACTCAACCCCGTTTTGACATCATAGCTAATGTCATCCATCTCATCGAGGCGGTCTAGCCCCTCTTGTCCCAATTTATCCGCAATTAAAATCTTGTGCATTTGGTTTCCTTTTTTATAGCGTTTCAGCAGGGGTATAGCAACGATTATTGCCAGAGTAAAAACGTTGAGTTTTTGAAGCTCAATGTCGATTGTCATTCTGAGTGAAACGAAGAATCCCGCACAACTCGGTTAACGACGATGCTTGGCATTCTCTAGCGGGCGGGATTCCTCGCCTGTGGCTCGGAATGACACCGGTAAGGCTCTCTGTTAAACGTTGTTATCCGCTTATATTTTAGTCAGCAGGTCAGCAGGTCAGCGGGTGATTTTCACCCTGCACCTTGCACCATTAACCCTGCTACAGTAACCCTTCTTGTCGCAAATAATCATCCACGTTCGCCAGCAATTCTTCAATATCCGCTACCTGCCAATCTCCCATGTGGCCGATACGGATACATTTCCCCTTGAGGTCGCCGTAGCCGTTGGATAAAATCATGCCCCGCTGGCGCAGGAAATTATTCAAGCCGCCAATGTCTATGTTCAGCGAGTTGTGCAAATTAGACACGGTTACGGAGGCATACGCCTTATCCGTGGCGAAAAGTTCAAAGCCCCGTTCTGCCGCCCAAGCGAGGGTCACATCCCTCATCGCCATGTGCCGCGCCCAGCGGGCTTCGATGCCTTCGGCCAGCATGTCGTCCAACTGTTTGTCTAGGGCAAACAAGAGTGAAATGGCGGGCGTGGCAAAGGTTTGGTTCTTTTGCAGATATTTTTCGATAGTCACAAAGTCAAAGTAGTAGCCCCGATTGGGGATTGTTTGGGCTTTGGCCAGAGCGCGCGCGGACACGGCCGCGAAAGCCAATCCGGGTGGCAAAGCAAACGCTTTTTGACTCGAGGTCAGAGCGACGTCTAAATCCCACGCATCAAACTCTAGCTCCGCCCCAGTGACCCCGCTCACGCTGTCCACGATAATCGTAATCTCTTCCCCATTTGGCAGGGCGCGAATGGCGGCCGCAATTTCTTTGATGGGATTGGTGACACCTGTGCTGGTTTCGTTATGCACCACGGCCACCGCGTCAAACTCACCCGTGGCTAGTCGCTCGACCACCGCTTCGGGCGTGACGGGCGTGCCCCACGGCACATCCAGCACCTCGACCTCTTTGCCGTTCATTTCCGATACTTCAGCCCAACGGCTGGCAAACGCGCCGCTGACACAATGCAGAACTTTGTGCCGCACGCAACTGCGCGACGCGCCTTCCCACAGCCCCGTGCCCGAGGAGGCACTGATTAAAACGGGGGCGGTGGTGCGAAAAACCTGCTGGAGCTTGGGTTCAATGCGACCGATTAGGTCGGCGCATTCGGGCATCCGGTGGCCGGTCATCCACGCCGTTTGGGCGTCGAGGATTTCGGCCCGGACTTCAGTCGGGCCGGGGATAAACAGCTTGATATGCTTGCTCGAATTTCTGTTTAAGTCGCTCATCGTTAAAGGTTATTCCTCCTGTAGTAATTAACTGCCGACATTTGTCGGCCAGATAGGGGTGCGCCGTGTGCGCCACACGGCCGAGTTCTGCCGGCCCTAAGATAAGGGCTAGCAGGGGAGCCAAACTGGGGCTGTGAATAAAAACGGGGGCTTCGCGCAGGACGCGCTCGCGTGCGACCACGCCGCCGAAGCCGACGAATAAATTAACGGCACGGCTGGCGAGCAGGTCGCTACTGCCATCGCCGATAAGCAGGGAACGCCCGCCGTTACGCTGGCTGTCTAAGCCATGCTCGGCCAGTAGTTCCCGCACGATTTGCCCCTTGCCGTCGCTGACGGTGAGTGCCCCTTCTTCGTACTGTTTATAGAGGCTGTCGGCGTTGGGTCGCCACCATTCGCCTGCTAGGGCGTCGTACTGCACGGCCACGGCGCGAATGTGACTGGCGGGCACACCGAGGGAGAGGCCGAACTCTTTGACGGGTTCGTATAGTCCTCCGCTGATGATAAACACGTTGTGCCCGAGGTCTTGCAGGGTTTGTACCACGGCCGTGGCATCTTCCACCACATGCCGCTTATACGCCGCCTTGATGTCCACAATCTGCTGATGCGTTGGTTGAATCGTCTCCAACCGTTGCCCATACACCTGCTTGAGGTCAAGCTGACCGTCCATAGCGGCGTTGGTCAGGGCTTCAATGGCCTCTTTTTTGCCGCAGGATTCAGCCAGCACGTCAATACCCTCAATAGTGCTGAGGGTGGAATCGCAGTCGAAGAAGATGTTGTGATAGGATGTCCAGCGCATAGGGCGTAGTAGAAGGTTGGCAGAAGTTCAACTTCTTCAAGAAGTTGAACTTCTTATTTGCTCAAGAGTCGGCCATTTACGACCAACCCCTTTACTCATTGTTCATTACTAATTGCTCATTGAGAATGATTGTATTGAATGGGTCAAGGGATGACCAGCATTCGGAGGAAAATAGTTACTTGGGGCTGATATGCGGATCGAGGGCTGTGCAGTTGTGTGAGTGGACGAGGTGTTTTTTGTGAAAACTGTACAAGTGAACCTGTGCCCCGCTTACGGCGTGCGGCGCCACGGCCGATAATCCGCTTGGTCCAAAAACAAGTCTACTGATTCCTGCAAGCCAATCGCGCCCGCCAAAAACGGCTCCTGATACACCCGCGCCCAGCGATGAATTAGCCCCCGCGCAATGCGCAACTCGACCAAGACCAAATCGGCAAACGCGCCCGCTTCATCCATGAAGCCACTGCTGAACAAATCCCGCTCCGCTTGCGCCCGGTCATACGGCAGGCGATGCACCTCTGCTTGCCACCCCTGACCCTTTGTCCACGTAAAACGGCCATAGCTGACGTGCCAATCATCATCGAAGGGCAAGCCCGCTGAGCCAATATTGACCACCAAGCTCTCGTCTACCTGCCGTTGCAGGGCGCGATGGGTATGCGCCGTGACAAAAATGGTGGGGCCAGGGGCGATGCGCGTGCGGATTTCGGCGTCGGTGCTGTCGGGATAAACGCCGAGGCGGTTGCCCAACACGGAGCCGTGCATGACCATAAAGGTGCTGGCGTCGGGCGCACGCCAAGCGAAGCGGTCGGGCAGGGCGGCGATGTCCATGGCGCGTGGCTGAATTTGGGCGTATGTCCAGTCTGAAAAGCCGCGCAGTTCTGCTTCGGGGCCAGTGCGGGGGCGGTTGGGGTCAGCCCCGGTCAGGACGTACTCTTCATGGTTGCCGCGCAGGAGTATCCAGCCAGCATGGGCTTGTTTGTCTAACGCAAAGTCGAGGCAGGCGGCGTTGCTGGGGCCACGGTTAATGATGTCCCCGTTGATGATGACGAGGTCGGGTTGCCATGTTTCGATGTCGGCCGTGACGGCGTGCAGGGCGGGTAGGTTGCCGTGGATGTCGGAGAGGACTGCGATTTTCATAATTTCATGATGGAGGTGGATGGTAGGTGTTGATAGCGTGTTTGATTTTACGCCACACGGCCGTGGACTTGTAACAATTCAACAGGATTTATAGACAGTGCTACAATACACCCCATGTCAAATCAAACTGAAAAAATCACCCTGATAGCCATCTGCACCGCTGGACTAGAAAAAATGGTCAAGGTCGAGCTACGCGACCTTGGTTTTGAAAATATACAAGGGAGCGAAGGGCGCGTCGAATTCGAGGCCACTTTGGCCGACATCCCCCGCGCCAATTTATGGCTCCGCACGGCCGACCGCGTCCTGCTCAAAATGGGCGAATTCGAGGCCACCACCTTTGATGATTTATTTGAGCAAACCAAAGCGTTGCCGTGGGAAGAGTGGATTCCCCGCGACGGCGAATTCCCCGTGCTGGGTAAATCCCGCAAATCACAGCTAGGCAGTATCCGCGCCTGCCAAGCCATTGTCAAAAAAGCGGTGGTCGAGCGGCTCAAAGAGCAGTACGAAGTGGACTGGTTCCCCGAAACGGGCGGCCAATTCACCATTCAGGTCGCCCTGCTCAACGACGTCGCCCTGCTGACGCTCGATACCTCTGGCTATGGTTTGCACAAACGCGGCTATCGGCTAGAGGCGGGCGACGCGCCGCTCAAAGAGACGATGGCGGCGGGGCTGGTCATGCTCAGCTTTTGGAAACCGGGGCGGCGTTTGCTCGACCCGCTGTGCGGCTCGGGCACGATTTTAATCGAAGCGGCTCTGATGGGGCGCAACATTGCCCCCGGCTTGAATCGCGCCTTTGCTTCTGAAGCGTGGCCGCGCATCCCCGAGGAAGCGTGGAGGCACGCCCGCGCCGAGGCCAAAGCGGCCATTTTGCCCAGCCTGCCCGAGGGCACCGAAATCATGGGGTCAGACATTGACCAAGACATGATACAGTTTGCCACCGCGAACGCGGCGCGGGCGGGCGTCGCTAAGGATATTGAGTTCACCACCAAGCCCGTAGAAAAGGTGTGGATTGACCAACAACACGGCATTCTTATCTCTAATCCGCCGTATGGGCGGCGGCTGTCCGAATTTCAGGAGATGAACCAAATTTATATCGCCCTTCACCATATGTTTAAGAAGAAGAGCGGCTGGTCTATTTATATTCTGACGGCGGACAAAAAGTTCCCTGATTATTTCAAACGCGCCCGCCCGAGCCGCACCCGCAAGCTGTATAACGGGGCGGTCGAGGTGACGTATTATCAATATTATGGGGAAAAGCCGGAGTAGGTAGGGGGCGAGGGGCGAGGTGCGGGGGGCGGGGGGCGACGTGTTGCCCCTTGCACCCTGAACCCTGAACCTTGTGAAGAGGAAATCATATGACGCGTAACAAGTATGCTCAATATCGCCGCTGGTTGCTCCTGTTGGGGCTGTTTTGGCCTTTGGGGGGGATGTGGTGGTTGTCCACGGCCGTGTTGCCTTCAACCGCTGATACGCCTGGCCCCATCGTTAACTATGATTTGGGCTACGGCTTCAACGTGGCTATTTGGGATACGGCCAAGCTCGACGAGATGGGCTTCAACTGGATAAAAGTGTTTGATAGACCCACCAGCCGCCTGCCCCAAAAACTCCTGCTCCGCATCGACGTTCAGCATGACCAAATGGCGGACATCCCCGGCTGGCGGCAACAGATACGAGAGCTAGCCCATAATCATGGGGCCTATATCGATGCGTACGAAATTGGCAACGAAGTCAATTTGGACGCCGACTATGGCTGGGGCGCGTCCCCCGTGGCCGCTGATTATGTGACCCTGCTGTGCGCCGCCTATGAAGAGATCAAGGCGCACGATAACGGCACCTCGGCCATTGTTGTTTCGGCAGGCTTGGCGCCGACGGGGCGGGTGAGCGGCAATTGGGAAGGGCATAGTGGGCACAACGGGCTGTATCAGGATGAGCGGGAATATTTGCGGGAGATGCTCACGGCCGAGGCACTTGATTGTCTGGATGTGGTGGGCTATCACAACTACGGCTACAGTGCGGATTATGACAGCCCGCCCGATACGAATGGGGGCACGCCCCAAACCAATTGCACCAACGGCTTTTGCTTCCGGGGCGTGGAAAAAATCTACGATATTTTAGTCGAAAATGGCGCGGCTGAGGTGCCCATTTGGACCACAGAATATGGCTGGATTACCGACCCGAGCGAGGAGGAGTTGGCGCACTGTTTAGCGGACCCGACGTGGCAGGGGCGGGCGTGGCAAATCGTGAGTCAGGAGAAGCAGGCGGAGAATTTGGCGGGGTCGTTTGCCTATGCGGCAGAGCATTGGCCGTGGATGGGGGCAATGTTTGTGTTTAATCTGAACTTTAACGAAGCTTGGTATTATGATGAGTGTGAGCAGATGCGCTTTTATGGGGTGGCAGGTCGCCCGGCGGAAACGGCTCTGCGCGAATTGCCGAAGGCGTATGAGCAGAGGCCGCCGGCGTTGCGGGTGGATGGCCCCACGGCCGTGTATCAATTCGTCCTCAGCGACACCCAGCCTTTTACCCAAACCTTACTCTACACCCTCACCAACGAGGGCGACACGCCTATCAGCGTGACCATCACCAGTACCCTGCCGACGACGACAAGCTGGGGGGCGGGGTGGATTAGTCCGTCCACGGCCGTGGTGTCGCCCACTCTGCCTATCACGGTGCAGGTGGTGTTGACAAATGGGGTGCGTCCGCTGGGGGTTTATACGGGGACGGTCGTTTTCACGGCCGTGGCAAACGGCCAGCCCGTCAGCGGCTTCCCACAAGAGGTTCCCTTGTGGCTGGCGGTGGTGGAGCAGATTTATACGCACTATTTGCCGCTAGTTACACGTTAACCGGCTAACATAATAAGCGTTGCCCGTTTGAAATAAAAACAGCCGTCAATTTTTTGACGGCTGTTTTTGTGGGCACTGGTTCTGTTGAATGCGATTTCTCTGGTAAGCCACCTCTGGTATCCCACTTAACTGAACCAGTGCCTTTTTGTGCAGTTCTCAATTTAATTATTGGTTGCACCGTATGATTTAATTTTATCAGGAAAATAATTTAAGATTACGCTTTGGGCATGTTTTGTACTCTGTAATAGCTTTATACTTCGGTCAGTAAAATCTGATATCTTTAAATGCCTGTTAGCAATACCTTTTAACCCTTTGTTATTAAATATAGAAATAGCGTCTTTATAGTTTGAAGTTTGGACTATTTCTTCAATCTCCTTTGTCCTATCTTCATACCATGTTTCGATTGAAACATTATTTAAAAAATCCTCATAGTTTTGTTTGACATCAGTTAACTTGTTCCCTTTTGATACATCACTATCAGAAAAAAAGTAGTTTATTTTCGCACTAACAAAGTTTGATGCTTGAAGCTCTTTTGAGCTATTCAATGTTTTTAAAACCTCATTTTGGATGGACTCGATTGCTTTTTCATCAACTAATAATTGCTTTGCAAGGATTTTCAAAAAATCCGTGTCTAAGAATAAATTTTCAATTTCTGCAACCCTAAATGAACAAATATCTTCTTCTTTTAGCGAATCAAGTCTTAAAGAATCATGATGATCTGAGTCTATTAAACCGAGTGCCTTGGTATTCACATTCGTTAATTTGTTAAATGCTTTTGTGTGATTAGTAACATCAAAACAGCTACCTACAGGCATAACAGTCAAATTTGGAAAAAGTATAGAATACACTTTATCATCAATACTGCCCTTGCGACCCTCACAAAACAAAATGTTTTTTCTGCTACCTAATAGCTCTAACATTAAAGGTTCTGGAATTTCTTCATTCGGTATATCTTCTATTTCCCATTTATCTGGATGATCAAATGATTTGATCCAGATCTTTTTTGCAGTCGTTCTACTGGTGGCAAAATCTAAGTCATGAGTGAGATAGATAAACAGGCAATCACTTCTTTCATTTTCTAATATATCCCATAGTTTCTTCAAAATCGTTTTATGTAAATACATTTCTGGTTCATCTATCACAATGAATCCATCTTGAGGGGCTTGAAGAACTTGACCTATCAAGTAGAGCATTACTTTTTCACCATCGCTCATTTGTACTGCTGAATAACTTCTCCCGTCATCGGATTTTGCTATAATATTCATCCCATCCGCACAATCAATATTTCTATGATCAATCAATGAGTTCCATATTGAGAGCGTTTTATCGAGATTTGTTAGTCTCGGTTCTTCCAATGGCTTTCCTTCTTCGACAAGTTCAATTGATTTTTTTCTGTATGTATTTCCAGCCGTTATATTCTCAGCCAGCAGATTTTTTAATACAATCCCGAATTCTTGCTGTAAATGACTAAATTCGCGAGCATTTTTATTTGTTTTATCTCTTACTTGTGTTTGTTTAAGTTGATTTGCTGTGGTTGAAGGATTAGCAATTGAATCAAAATCCGGAACTAAAAGTATACGTTGGGCTGAAATTACAACTCCATTGTTCTGAAGATAGGATTTGAATTTATTTGACAGGGTCGTTTTACCACTACCATTCGCACCTATCGCAACAACATTGTTATTGAAAAAACCAATTTTTTCAAAAAAAGTTAGATTGAAAGCTATTTGATCATATAGATTTGAAAAGCTTTGAGTTGTATTTTCAAGTTGTAGTTTTGTTTGCTTTTTCCATGCCGCATCTCGATTTCCTAGGCTTGTTACAGTAGCTAGATTTCTTTGGCCACGGTATTGAAGACTGTTTAAAATTGTGTTTAGATTAGATTGAAATTGATTCAGGTAATTTACTTTTAAATCTCCTTGAGTGGCCTTTTTTTCAAGTGTATCGGATATATCAATTATCTTGTCAAAGATATCAAGAGTAAACTTTGAACAGCCAACTGTAGAAGCAAGTTGTCTGTGAAAGTTTAAATCATCCTTTGCGTGGGAAATAAACTCGATGAATTTTTGTAGCTGTTGTTCCATAATAGGCTAGTATTTTGCTGGTATTTTTGATTGATTGGAAAGCACAATAACTATACATTATACTGCACGCATGCGGCAAAAATCATGATGTGCAGCATAAACCTATAGTGGGATAAATTTGTGCAAAACGTGTGGTCTTAACTCCCATACAAAGGTGTTTTTAGGCAACTCTTAACCTTGTGCTCGCCGTTAGTTGCCGTGCCGTGTTCGTCCGTAGGGCGCTTGAGGATCCGATTTGCGAATCCTCAAGCACCCGCAAGGTTTATGCCTTCTCCAAATCTTTGATGGCCGGACCATGTAGGACTTTACCGTCCGGGGCAAAACGCGAGCCGTGACACGGGCAATCCCAACTCTTTTCCGCTGGGTTCCACTGCACGAAGCACCCCATGTGCGTACAGGCTGGGGACAGCGTCATTACGACACCATCTTCCGCCTTATACATCGCTACATCCCCCTGTTCCGTGCTCACAATCTTGCCCTCACCGGGCGCGATGCTATCGGGTGAGTCGTTTCCTATGCGGTCGCCGACGAAATGTTTGGCAACATCCCCTGTTTGCTCCACCAGACTGGGCACGCCCGTCAAGTTGACGCGGTTCGGGTCGAAAACGTCCGACCAAGGATTATCCCGTTCCAAAATCAAGTCGCGCAAGAGCATGCCAGCCACCGTGCTGTTGGTCATGCCCCAACCGCCAAAGCCGGCGGCGACGTAGAGATGTTGGGAACTCGGCCCATAATGCCCAATGTAAGGCACGCCGTCAATCGTGCCATTGTCCTGCGTCGACCAATGATATTCCACCGACTGGACGGCGAACCGCTCTCGCGCCCACTGTTCAAGCCGTTGATAACGAGCCACGGTATCACCCCCCTGTCCCGTTTTATGTCCTTCGCCACCGACAAAAAGCAAGTCGCTCCCCGGTGCTGGATAGCTCCGCATCGAGTGAATGGGTTTACTGCTGATAAACACGCCGGGCGGCAACGGCTCCGCCACGCGCATGGCCACCACGTAGGAACGATGCGAATGCAGGCGCAAGGCGTACAGCATTTTATCGTTGAGCGGAAAGTGGCTGGCGACGATAACCGACTGTGCCGTAATCTTGCCCTTTTCGGTAGTGACGACGCACGGCTCGCCTTCTTCCACGTCCACGACACGAGTTTCTTCAAAGATATAACTGCCCCCGCCGGGAATATCTTGGGCTAAAGCCAGCAAGTACTTACGCGGATGGAATTGCGCCTGATTGTCGAAACGCACGGCCGCTTTTACCGGGAATGGCAACGGTGTTTCACTCGTGAAGGTGGCTGGAAGCCCCAGCTTCACGGCCGCTTCCACTTCGGCCTTGAACTGGTCTACCTCGTCGTCGGACTCGGTATAGATGTACGCCTCCGTGCGGTAAAAATCGCACTCGATTTGTTTAACTCGAATCAGCTCAGCGATCTGTTCGATGGCGGCTTGATTCGCCTCGCCGTAGGCGCGCGCCTTCTCTTCTCCGAAATGGCTGATGAGGTCGGCGTAAATCAAGCCGTGCTGTGAAGTTACTTTGGCGGTCGTGTGGCCGGTCACGCCGTGGACAATGCGCTCGGCTTCGAGCACCGCGACGGTTTTCCCTTCAGCCTTGAGCAGGGTGGCGGCCGTTAAGCCGACCAGCCCCCCGCCGATGATGGCCACATCTACTGTTAGGCCGTTTTGTAGAGAGGGATAGTTTGTTTCAGGGGTTGTATCGAGCCAGAGTGAATCTGGCTTGCCGGGCAAAGAATGATGATTGTTAGACATAGTTTTTGTTTTGTCGTAGTACTTCAATACTACAACTCTCCTTTGCCTTGCATTGTAGCATCAATTCTCGCCTCTCACATAGCAATTATGGCCAGTTTGAAATTAAAAACAGCCGTCAACTTTTTGACGGCTGTTTTTGTGTTTGTGAGGGAGGGGACACGGCCGTGGAATTGCCCGCCTAACCTAACGTCAAAGATCACCCTCATTCGTCAGGACGATATGATGTGTATCCCATATCTTAGAGAGTTCCATATAGGCATCATGCCAGCCGTTACTCAGCGCAATTTCCTGTATCGGCCCAGTGGGCGCAAACTGAATAGACCAATATTCTGGTATTGGCTTTTTGTCATCAAAAAGATGATCGATTAAACCACATATGACTTTGTAGCATTCCACGGGTGATTCATCCGGCCAGCCATCATTCTCAGAGCGAGAAAGCAATTCTTTGGTTGCCGACAGGCATAGCAATAGGCTGTATTTTCTGGTATTCATATAGTCCGTCTGCGGGAACCACATGAGACACCTTGGCTATGCCTCACCTCGATAATTTATCGCACCTGAACGCGGGTGGCACTCCCTTCCCTCTGTCGTGCCCGACGGAACTGCCACTGAATAAAGCGCACCCGATGCGACATAGCCCGGCTCATGTTCCACAAGAAACGTGCCCCCAAAATCGGGTCATCTTCGCATAAATCATGCACCACATCCCGCGTGATGGCTAACACCGTGGCCCCCATATTGCCCGCAATCATATCCGCGCTCCGCAACCCCTCATCAAACAAAGCCAATTCGCCCGAAATCTGCCCTGGCCGAAGCGTAGCAACCTTGCGAAAATGATCCGTTAGCTCGCCCGGGTTATCGGGGTCGCTCCACACCTCGACCGTGCCATCCTGAATGAGGAACATCTCGCTCCCCACATCTTTGATATTGACAATCGTCTCGCCTGGCTCAAAAAAACGTTGCTGGAACTGTGCCCCCATCCGCATCCGTTGCGTCAGGTTCAAATCATTGCCCACGTCTGAATGGGCTAAAAATTGGGCAATCTCTTCGGTGCGGGCAAGCTCCTCATCCGTTACGGGTTGCGACAGTTCGCCGATAACGAGCGGCACGCCCAAGAAAGAAGCGATGAGCCGTTTAATCTTGTCTGGCTGTTCAAAATGGGGCCAATGCCCCGCTTTGGGCAAAATGCGCAGGTCAGCCAGCGGCCATTCATCGGCGACCACGCCCGCGTCACGCAAGGGGACGGTATTATCTTCCGCGCCCCACAGCACGAGGGCGGGCGTCTCGGTGTTATGAATTTTTTCGCTCAGGTCATTGTCGCGCATGGCGGAAAAACATTCAGCCCGCACTTGCCCTTGGTCGGGGCGACGCGCATCCGCCCGAATGCGGTGATAATCTTCTTGGGTAATGCCCGTGCGTTCTGCAAATGAAGCGGGGCGCATAATGCGGTCGGTCAGACCCACAATCGCCCCTTCAATCGCTTTAGAAATGTATTTGGAGAAGGGCAGGCTTTCGGCGAGCGTGACGGGGAAGACGACCAAATTAATATAAGTAGACAGTTTGCCCGTAATGGTGGGGCAAATTAGCACCATGCGCTCAACCAGCGCGGGGTATTTGTTAGCCATATGCAGGCTAATCATGCCGCCCATGGAGTGCCCAATCAAGACGACGGGGCCGTCTGATTCTGCTTCGAGCAAATCAGCCAGCAGGTCAACGTAATCTTCGATGGTGGTGCGTTTGTTGAGCTTGGGTGATTTGCCGTAGCCGGGGAGGTCTACGGCCAGCACTCGGAAACGTTGGCTCATGAGGCCAATGAGGGGGGACATGGCGTACCATGAGCTAGACCAGCCATGAATCAGCAGAGCAATTTGCCGATTGGGATGGCCGCTTTCGATGACGTGAATGTCTTGTCCATTAATGTTGAAGATGGGCACGGAGCCGACCTCTCTTGAGCAATGAGTAAGGAGCAATGAGTAAAAAAGCGAGTTGCTGACGATCGGGGTGTAATTGGGGCAAATTTTAAGGAGAGGGTGGTTTCTCTTCTTGTTTTGCGCTAAGTGTAATCGCCTATGCTTGTTTACTATGTCAAGGGTTGGGAGACCATCAACTTGACGTGAATTTGTTTATGTTGACCATAATAAACAATAGCAGAGGCGGTAACAAGTTGGTAGGCAACAATGGTACTATGTTGTTCTTTACAAAGTGTCAGGTATCAATAAGTCAGCCAATGTCATGGAACTGGTTTAGTGTGGGTCGAGCCATTCATCGGTGTAGAGCCAAATGATGCGGCCGTAGCGGAAGGTGAAGGGAGTGGCGAGGAGTAACACGGCCGTGGGCACAACATAAAACGCCGTGATAGACGCCCCCCACCACCACAGACTCAGCACAGACAGCCCCAGCAACGCAAAACCCAGCAGATAAGCCACAAAAATCGCCATCGTGAAATACCCTTGTTCACGCTCAAAGCGAATCTGACAATGGGGACACGTTTCATTGATACGCCACACCCCCGCAAAAATAGGAGCTTGGCGGCAGTGCGGACAACGCCCGCGAAGAAGATCTAAAAGCCACATAATAGTTGGTTAGTTGGTTACTTGGATGGAGAAAAACCTTTCGAGCAATCAGGACGCTTACGACTTAAAGCTTACAGCTTAAAGCTCGCTACTGCTCGTTGACTGGCTTGGCCAAGGCGGGAGATAGCCCGATCGAGGCCGACCACGGTGCGCCGCTTGATGTCGGGGGCGACGCCTCGGGCACTTTCAATGGTCACTTTCATATGGGTTAAGGCTGAGCGGGATAGTTCGGGCGTGGTGCGGGGATGGCGGACAAAAACACCCAGGGCTAGTTGCTCAATCACGTCGAGCAGGGTGACGAAACGAATGATGGCGTTGTAGTCGGTGCGGAGCGCGTCGAGTGAGAATTGGTCGAGCAGGAGGGTGAGGGCTGGAGAGGGGGCGTTGTCCGCGGCCGTGGACAAAAACCCACTCCACGCCGCTTCTAGCCAAGCCGCCTGCACCGCCTCCTGAAAATCAAGCCGAATGTACGTTGTCTTGTCCCAAACCTGCGTTTGATAAACCAGCCGTTCTACTTGCTGGCTGGGCTGGGTGGCTAGTTGCTCAAAAATGACCCAAGCGGGATGCACGGCCGTGACCACCGCCTCGGCTGGATTGCCCGCCCGCATATCCAAGCCGCCAAAACGATAAATCCGTTCCTGCTCCAACTGCTGAAACGCATACTGATTCGACGTGCCTACCACGAGTAAGCCATGCCGCGCCAAATCAGGAATGGTGGGCGCGTAGCCAAACATTTCCACCTCATCCGCAAACAAAACGCGCATGGGGAGCAACGTTTGCTGGATAAAGCGGGTCTGGGCAGAGGGCACGAGCCGATGTTGGCGTGTGTCCCACTGGTAAAAATGGAGGAGTTCTGACCATTTGCGCACGGAGAGCAGGGTGCTGGGCAGACCGTCTAGGGTGCGTTTGTGGAGTTGAAACACACGGCCGTGGTCATTGCGCATCTTTGGCCGCAAATTGTCGGGTAAGCCGACCGTCTGCCGCAAAACCACATCCAGCACCGCCAAAAAAGTCGTTTTGCCCGTGCCAGGCTCCCCTGCAATGATAATCGGCGGCACAGGTGGCGCACTCACTCTTTTTTCAACCAGCGACTCGCTCCCCGCTAGCTGTTGCACCAGATGCCGCCAACGGCGACGGGGCACAGCGGGTGGCGCAGGCGGTGGGGCGGGCGGCTGGGCTAAAAAGTGGAGGATGTCGCTCAGAATAGCGCGGTGCGGCTGACCGAATTTGCGCGGGTCTAACTCGGCCGTGTGCGCCACGCGCTCCACCTCGGCCCACAAATCAGCTTCGGCAACCTCTGGATTAGCGATAATGGGGGACGTTTGCACACTCATACCCCCGCATTCTATCCCGCTTGCCACGCTTTGCCCATGTCAGGGAGTAAGAGAGGGAGGGAGGAAGAGAGTAAGAGAGCGCGAGCGTTTCTTCCTTCTGCCTTCTGCCTTCTTCCTTGTATAATACCCCTCATGACTACTCTATCTTTTTCCCCGCCCACCTTTTATGTTGGCGAAATTCCCGTTTATGGGGATGCGATTTTGTCGCCTATGGCTGGCTATTCAGACGTGCCCTACCGCGCCCTCTGTCGTGCCTACGGCTCCGCCATGCATTACACTGAATTTGTGCCTGTTGAAGCGTTAACTGGCTCCCCTCGCCGCAATAAATTTTGGCAGCGGCTCGACAAACAGCCAGACGAACACCCGATGGTCTTCCAAATTTTTGGTAATGACCCCCAGAAAATTCTGTATGCCGCGCAAAATATCGAGCAGTTAGAACCAGATATGATTGACATCAACATGGGCTGTTCCACCCGCCGAGTGAGTGGCCGGGGGGCGGGCGTGGGCATGATGCGCACCCCCGAGATTATCGCCGAAACTTTTCGCCTACTCAGTCAACATCTGCGCGTACCCGTCACGGGCAAAATTCGGCTGGGGTGGGATGAGCAGATAAATTATGTGGAAGTGGGGCGTATTCTCGAGGAAAACGGGGCACAACTGGTTGCCATCCACGGCCGTACCAAAGAGCAAAAGTACACGGGGCAAGCCAACTGGGACGCCATCGCCGAACTCAAGCAGGCTCTAAACATCCCCGTCATTGGCAATGGCGACATTACTCGCCCCGCCGATATTGAGCGCATGAAGGCGTATACGGGCTGTGATGCGGTCATGATTGGGCGGGGGGCCATTGGCAACCCGTGGATTTTTGCGCGTCAGGCGCGAGAAAATCTGACGATACGGGATTTGCTGGCGGCGATTCGGCTCCACGTGGGGGAAATGGTCGCCTATTACGGGGAGGCGCACGGCCTGACGCTTTTTCGCAAGCATCTCAAGCGGTACGTGGCGGGGTTGCCCGAGTTAAGCGAGCTGGAGCAGAGGCTCCTGCAAACGGATGACACGGTGTCGTTTTTTGCTCTGCTGGATGAGGCGACTGATTTGCTAGCGGGGGATTATCATTTGCCGCCCAAAACGTTGACGCTGGCGGAGGCGGAAATGAGTTGTGAGGTTTGATTTTTTTTGCTGAGGGGAGTTAGACCAGCCCGCGCTGGTCGAGAAATTCGACGGGGGCTTGCTCACGGCCGTGTTCCCACATCATAGAAAAGAACCAAATGCCACTTTCGCCGATGCAAAAATCGGCTGGGGTGAAGGTCATCCGCGAATCGAGCGGGGGCGCGGCTTGTTCGGGTGTATATTCAACCTGCCAGCCAAAAAATTCCCCTTGCCACGCGACACCTGCGCGGTGTAATTGTTGAGCCAACGCGCGGACTTCCGCAAGGTCGGGAATTAGAACGGGAATAGTATGAACGTCATCATCACGATTTAGCTTAACTTTAGTTGCTATCATGTTTTTTCTCTTCCTCTTGCCACATTTCCAGCGGGTAAGCTTGATTGTGTCGAATAATTCGGGTTCTTCAGGAATTCAGGGGGTTGACATCAAATGATGCGCAAAACGCCATGTGCGTCCAGAGAGACCCGCGCATCACGTATTCCATTTCAGACCAAACCCCATGAGATCCCAAAGAGCCATAATTCGTTCAATGTCACGCAACTCGTGATCTTTAAATCCTCGAGAGTTTGCTGAGCTTACTGGAGCAAGCCAAAACTTGGCTTCATTCCCAGCTTTGCCTATATGGACATGAGGCGGTTCTATGAGGTCGGCTTCGTAAAACCAAAAACGGAATCCTTTAACTCGAAGTACAGTTGGCATAGGCTGTGTTGAAAATTTGACGGTTGCAATTTAAGCCGCTACAGGAAACAGGCGTGTTTCGCTAACCAGTTCGGCTGCGAAAGCGAATATGGCGTGCAAATCTTCTGGCTCTAATTCGGGGTAATCTTCCAACAAATCGTCAGGAGTCACACCCGCAGAGAGAGCCATTAACAACTGTTCAACGGTAATTCGTAAGCCGCAGATGGTTGGTTTGCCAAGCATAATATCAGGATGGGTAGTGATTCTATGCGTTAGTTGGTTCATTTTGACCCTCTTTTGTTTGCGTAAATAGTGATTCTGATTCGGTATTGGCTCTAGATCGTTCTAATGCGGTTAATAGACGTGCGGCGTTTTTAGGAGAGCGCAGGAGGTGTGCCGTTTCGAGCAAACTGCTCAATTCATCAGCCGCAATCATCACAACATCTTCGTGTCCGCGTCGTTGAATCAAGACAGGCTCTCGGTTTTCTACAACGATGTCCAGAAGTTGAGCTAAATTTGTGCGAACGTTGGTATAGGAGGTGGTAATCATCTGCGCCTCGTTAAGGAGATGTGTCCAGCACAAAAAATGTACGGCATTCTTGTGTGACTGTCAACAAGGCGATGATCGCGTCTTGTCCAAAATCTACAAGATACGCCAGCCGCGCTGGTGGGCTAGGTCGCGGAGTTTGTCATCGGGACACACGGCCGTGGCCCCACCCTCTTCCTCAACCATCTCCAGCATAAACCTATCCGCAAACGTATCCCCATACGCCCCCACCAAAACCCCACCTTCAGCCAACAAGCTCTGCACACAAGCCGCTTTTTGCTCGCCCGTATTAAATGGCCCAGCGATACGCCCCGTCAGCTTGCCAGCCACAATTTCGATGGGCGTGCCAAACGCCTCCGCCCCGATTTTGGCCGCCCAAATCTCCAGCAACGGCTGGAACATGCCCGAGGCCAGCACCACCCGCCGCCCGCTAGCCTGATGCGCGGCCAATTCATCCAGCACCGCCTGCCGTCTCTGCGGCCATAGCTCATGCTCAATGACCCATTCCCCCGCGTGGTGAAACTCTTCGACGGTGTAGCCCGCGTACAAACCGAGTACGCCCACAATCCAATCTTCGCGGAACTGCTGGGTATTGCCCCATCCCAGCCGATATTGCACCACGCGCAAAATGTTGCGCCGCAGGAAGGCGCGAAAGGCGTGTCCACGGCCGTGGGCAATCAAATAATCCCGCAAGCCGCGCCACGTGACCCCTTCGCTCAGCGTGCCTTCCATGTCGCAAACGATTAGATTAGCCATAAGCTGTGAGCCGTAAGCCGTAAGCCGTAAGCGATACGCGCACGCGCCCCCCTCATCGCTCATCGCTCAGCACTGAGCCTACTGAAAAAAGCCCCTTTTCGCGGAAATCCACCTCTGGTAGATTTTGCAAAAATACCTCTTTTTTCAGGGCACTCAGCACTCGTTACTCTTTCTTACGCTTCCATCACCTGCTTCGACCGTTTGGTTTCGCGGATGCGAATATGTGAGTCCAAGATGCGTTTGCGGATGCGCAGGCTTTCGGGCGTGACTTCCAGCAGTTCATCGTCGGCCAAATATTCAATGCACTCATCCAAACTCATATCACGCGGCGGCGTCAGGCGCACGTCAATGTCGCGCACCGAGTTACGCATGTTGGTCAGGTTCTTCTTCTTGCACACGTTCACGTCCAAGTCGCCGGGTCGTTTGTGTTCTCCCACGACCATGCCGCCATACACTTCAACCCCAGGGCCGACGAACAACATACCCCGACTTTCGGCATTCGCCAAGCCATAGGCGGTCGTTGAACCCGCTTCAAAAGCGACCAGCGAGTCTTGGGTACGGGAAGAAATCGGGCCAGCGAGGGGACCAAACTTATCAAAGATGCTGGTCAGGATGCCCATGCCGCGCGTGGCGGTTAGGAAATGATGGCGGAAGCCGAGCAGGCCACGGGTGGGCACGCGAAAGCTCATGTGGGTTGTGCCCATTTTGCTTTCGTGCATGGTTAACATTTCCCCCTTGCGCTTGCCCATCATCTCGACCACGATGCCGACCGTCTCGGGCGTGGTTTCGATAAATACTTCTTCATAAGGTTCGACCGTTTGCCCATTTTCATCTTCGTGCATGATGACCTCGGGGCGGGAGACTTGGAATTCGTACCCTTCGCGCCGCATCGTTTCGATGAGAATGGCTAGATGTAGCTCACCCCGGCCGCTAACCAGCATCTCTTCGGGCGTGCCCGTGTCTTCGACGCGCAACGCGACATTTTGCTTTAGCTCAAAGGCGAGGCGGTCGCGCAGACGGCGGGAGGTGACGTATTGCCCTTCGCGCCCAGCAAAGGGGGAGGTGTTGACCCCAAAGGTCATGCGCACGGTTGGCTCTTCGACGTTGATGGTGGGCAAGCGGGTGGGGTTATCCACGTCGGCCAGGGTGTCGCCAATGGCGATTTGGTCCAGCCCCGCAATGGCGATAATGTCGCCCGCCGTTAGCTCGTCTACTTCCACTTTGTCCAGCCCTTCAAAGGTGTATAAATATTTGGGCTGTTCGATAAGGTGTTTGCCTTCGCGGGTGATGCGCACGAGGGGCTGTTTGGCTTTGATGCGGCCAGCGGTGAGCCGCCCCACGGCCGTGAGGCCGCGATATTGGTCATACTGCAAGGTGGTCACCAGCATTTGCGTCGGTTCTTCATCATCCACCACGGGGCAGGGAATCTCCCGCAAAATCGTTTCAAACAGAGCGTGTAGATCGTCATCTACGTCTGGGGTTAACCCTGCTTGGGCAGTCGTGGCGATGGCATAAACGACAGGAAAGTCGGTCTGCTCTTCGGTCGCGCCTAGCTCGATAAAAAGGTCAAACGTTTCGTTGAGCACGCGGTCGGGGTCGGCATCTTTGCGGTCTACTTTGTTGATGACCACAATGGCGCGGTGTCCCATCTCTAACGCTTTGCGTAGCACAAAGCGGGTTTGGGGGCGGGGGCCTTCGGCCGCGTCTACCAGCAGGAGAACGCCGTCTACCATGTTGAGCACGCGCTCGACTTCGCCGCCAAAGTCGGCATGGCCGGGGGTGTCGACGATGTTGATTTTGACCATTTCCCCTGTTTGGGGGTCGGGTATGGTCACGGCCGTGTTTTTAGCCAAAATCGTAATGCCCCGCTCCCGCTCGAGGTCATTGGAGTCCATTACGCGCTCTGCTACTTGCTCATTCACGCGAAAAACCTGCGCCTGCCGGAGCAAGCCGTCCAACAGCGTTGTTTTGCCGTGGTCAACATGGGCGATAATCGCCACATTTCGTAAATTTTTTCTTTCTTTTAGCATCTTTTTTAGCCTCTTTTTCCTGCCACTGTTGAGCCACAACGAACCGATGGGGCTTTAGCCGCTAGTTTATCGTGCGTGACACACAAAAAGACCTCGGCGAAATCTGGCCGAGGTCTATGATTATTACCGTTTAAGGTGAACAGATGTTGCGAATACTGTAAATTGTAGCAAAGCGGTTATAAGGACACAACTTTGCTTAGGTAATCAGTGGTTTCAGGGACGGCTGATGAAGGGCAGAAATAGTTGCTGGATCTGTGTGCTGACGATCGTGAGGATGGCTTGGGTACCGGGTATGGGGTCTAAACCATCAGCAGTGAGGACATAGTCGTCGTTCACCACGGTTTGCGTGGCGGAGACGCTCATGGTCAGCGTTAGTAAGCCGTTGGGGAGCAGTTCGGGCGATTCCCAGCGCACCACGCCGTTTTCGAGGGTGCCGTTGGCGGCGATGAAGGTTGCGCCAAGGGGCACGCGGTCGGTGATAACGAGGTTAGACACGGCCGTGTTGCCAATATTTTCGACTTCAAGGGTGTACGTAAATGGCTCGCCAGCTAGGGCAAAATTGGGGCCGCGCTTTTCAAAACGCAGGTCAACCACGGCCGTGTCTGTGCTCAACAGCCGATACACTGCTCCTTCACTGGACCAATCAAAATCTACCACATACAGTTCACCCGCATTATCCTGCCCAAATGAGCTGATGCTCAGGGTGGGTATCTCTTCGATTTGGCTGGCCTCCCACGTCACATCATTGCCATCAGAACTCGGCCGTGCGAGCCACATCGCTCCCGTGACAAAATCGCCATAAAAGTACGCGCCGTACAGATTGGGATAGAGCGACCCGCGATAAACATAGCCGCCCGTTACCGACATGCCGCTAGGATGTGGATATTCCAAAATGGGAAACGTGAGCGTATTTTCTGGGGGACAATCATTTAGGTTAGCTGGAAGCGTGCCTTCATAACAACGCCAGCCATAATTTTCCCCACCCGCGCTATCATGCGGCTGTAAGTTAATCTCTTCCCGTGCATCTTGCCCCACATCGGCTATAAACAGGTCATTCGTCAACCGGTCAAAACTAACGCGCCACGGATTCCGCAGGCCATACGCCCAAATTTCGCTACAGGCGCCAGCGACGTCTACAAAAGGATTATCAGCTGGAATGCCATAATTTTCGGCCGTGCCGCACGCCCCCGCGCCGCCTGTGCTATGCACATCAATCCGCAAAATAGTGCCCAGCATATTGTCCAACGCTTGTCCCCTATCATTGGGATCATCCCGCGAGCCACCATCCCCCAGCATGATGTACAGATAGCCATCTTCGGGGCCAAACTGCAAATCACCCCCATTGTGGTTCGCAAAATCTTGCGGGACAATCAGCAAAATTTCACTTGAATTGGGGTCAGCCACGTTAGGATTTTCGCTTTGAACTTGGTAACGGGCAATCACCGTGTCCCCTTTTAGCTCTTCATCTTCATGGGCACGGGTGTAATTGATGTAGAAATAGCCATTTATCGCATAGTCAGGGTCAAAGGCTAGGCCAAGCAATCCTCGTTCACTTTCAAAAGACAATAAGTGGCCGATGCTAAGGAATGGGTCGGGTTCAACCGTGCCGTCCTGATGCAAAATTTTGACACGGCCGTTTTTCTCCAGCACAAACAGCCGCTCATCTTCAGCGATGCCCGTAGCTACCAACCCCAACGGTTGAGTAAATCCATCGGCCAACAGCTCTAGTTCAACGGTTGAGGCGAACGGCACAGCCTGCTCCTCCGCTAATAATTGTTCCCCAAACCAGAGTAAGGAAAACAAAACGAGCAGAAGCGAAAGCGGGTAGAAGACAAAAACAATTTTTTTCATAACGCACCTGTCTAGGTTAGGCCAGCCGACAGACACGTACTGGCGATGAATAAAGCTTGTTTTTCTTAAACGTAGCCGTTCAGCATCTCAGCCAGTCCGCATTTCAGCTTCCTTTTCGCCATATAGCTTGGTCATATTTGAGCAAACCAACGGTCTGAAAAGCGTCTGTTAAGCTAAAAAAACGCGATTGTCTTTAGGTGGCTGACTAGCCGAACACTTACCTCAAAATAACATAGCATGATGAGGTAAGGCAATCCCCCCGCTTTTGGTTACAATACGCGCCTAGTCCTTTTAGTTCACTATGTTTGCACGCTTCGTCGTGACTTGCGGTTACGACTCACTGTATAAGGATAAGCGTTCAACATTTCAGCCAGTCATCTCTTCAGCTCGCGTCCTCAACCCTAGCAATCGCCTCTTTATTCATTATTCATTACTCCTTATTCATTGATTATATGCGCTTAAAAAAACTTGTATTGCAAGGGTACAAAACCTTTGCCAGTAAAACGGAATTTATCTTTGATGGCGGGATCACGGCCGTGGTCGGTCCCAACGGTAGCGGCAAAAGCAACGTGGCCGACGCCGTGCGCTGGGTGCTAGGCGAACAAAGCTACAGCACCCTGCGCGGCAAACGCACCACCGACATGATCTTTGCCGGGAGCCAAAAACGCGCCCGCGCGGGCATGGCCTCCGCCACCCTCACCCTCGACAACCACGACGGCTGGCTCCCCATTGATTACACCGAAGTGGAAATTTGCCGCCGCGCCTATCGCTCGGGCGAAAACGAATACCTGCTCAACGGCCAAAAAGTGCGCCTGATGGACGTCAACGACCTGTTGGCGCGGGCAGGCGTGGCCGAACAAACCTACACCATTATCGGCCAAGGGCTGATTGACCAAGCCCTGTCGCTCAAGGCGGACGAACGCCGCGCCCTGTTTGAAGAGGCGGCGGGCATCAGCCATTACAAAAACAAGCGGGCAACCACCCTGCGTCGTTTGCAGGAGACGGAGCGCAATTTATTGCGCATCAACGATATTTTGAGCGAGATTAAGCCGCGCCTCAGTTCGCTCAAGCGGCAGGCTAGCCGGGCGCAAAATTATGAACAAGTGCGCACCGACCTGCATCACCTGCTCCGCATTTGGTACGGCTATCAGTGGGAAAAATCAAAAAAGAGCCTGCGCGAACGGCGGCAAACGGCGACCACGGCCGAGCAACAGTGGCAAAAAGAACGCGCTCAGCTTTTGGCTAAACAGGATGAAATCGAGCGCGTGCGCCAAAAGGGACACGAGCTACAGGAGCAAATTCAGGCCAAGCAGACGGTGCGAGACAATTTGCGCGGCCGTCTGGAGCAGGCGCGGCGCGAGGTCGCCATTTTGCAAGAGCGGCGGGTTGCCCTCGAGCGGCAACTGGCGGAAAGCAGTGAAGATTTGCCCATGCTAGAGAGCCAGCAGAAGCAGGCGGCGGCGGAATTAGAGCAGGCGGTGGCTGAACTCACGGCCGTGCAAAATGAGTTAAACGGCCAGCAGAGTGAGTTCAAAAAGTTTGAGAGTGAGTATCAAGAAAAACAAGCGGAAATCAAAAAGTGGCAAACCGAAGTGCGCACCCAAGAGGGCACTTTGCGCCAACTGCAAACGAAGCTGGCGCAAGGGGAGGGGCAACTGGCGCAGTTACAAGAGCGGCTGACCGAGCAGAGCGGGGGACAGGCAGACGACACGGCCGTGTTAAACGAACTCGCCACCCACAGCGATAAACTCCGCTTGGTGCTAAACACGGCCGTGGGCCACACCACCGACCTGCGCGAACAGGTCAAAACCTTGCAGAGCCAGAAGCGCACCCTCGAGAAAGAGCTACGCGACCAGCGTCGCCAGCTCGACCAAGAGCGGCAAAAGCAAAATCAGGCCAACAACGAACTCGCTCGCCAGCAGGCACGGGTCGAACTGCTCCAAAAAATGCGCACGCCGCAGGTCAAAATCGGCCAAAATGTGACCGTGGCGGGGCAGTTGAGCCAATTCGTGACCATCCCCGAAGCGTATCAGCGACCCATCGAACTGGCTCTGCAAGCGCGGCTGGCGGCCCTGATTGTGCCCAGCGCGGACGAGGTGTGGCACATCGCTGAAAAGCGGTCGGCCAAAGAGGCGGTGATGTTGCTTAATGCGGCGCAAATCACGCCTGCTCCCCTGCCTGACCTCGAGCTATCGCCTGCGGAACAGGCGGGGGTTATCGGCTGGGCGGGGGCGTTGGTGACGGCGCAGGCGGGCTACGAGGGGGTGGTATCTGCGTTGCTCAACCCGATTTTGCTGGTACACACGGCCGTGTCCGCCTACCAAATCGCGCCCAAATTGCCCCCTGGCTATCTGGCCGTTTCGCCCGATGGCTTTGTGGCTTACGCCAGCGGCTTGGTGGAATTAGTCCGCCAAGACGGCCAAACGAGTTTGCTGACGCAAGAGGCGGAGTATCGCCAAGCGCGGCAGGCGTTGGAGCAGATGACGGCGGATGTGGCGGCCTTAGAGGCGGGGGGGAAGGAGTTGCACACGGCCGTGCGTGACCAGCAAAAACAGATCGACGACCTGCAAAAAGAGGAGCGTCGCCTGAGCCGTTTGGCACAAGAGGCGGAGCAACGCCAGAGTCGCGCTCAGCGTGACCTCGAGCGGCAGGAGCAACAGGTCGAGTTTACGCGCCGCCAGCAGGCTCAGCGCGAACAAGAGCAAGCGCAACTGCGGGAGCGCATCAGTCAGCTTGAAGCGACGCGCACCAAACTCCTCGAGGCGCGTGACCAGCAGGAGGCGCAGGTGCAACAGGCGCAGGAAGCGTTGGCCGTTTTGCCCGTGGGGGAGGCTGACCAGCAGAGGGAGGCTTTGCGTCAGCAAATAAACGCCACGCGCTCCATCATGGATGGGCGTCGCGCCATTGTGGATAATCGCCGGGCGACGCTCAACCAGCTTGAAACGCAAATCGCCCGCTTGCAGGCCCGGCGGCAGGAGTGGAGCACGCAGTTGCTCAAGATGGATTTACCCACGGCCGAGCAGGAATTAGCCACGCTGGCGGGGCAGATGGCTCATTTGGGGGGGGAGTTGACGCCATTGCAAGAGGAATCCACGGCCGTGCAGAAGCAGGTGCGCGTTTTGGAAGGGGACACGGCCGTGGTTCAGCGCACCACTCATGAGCTAGAAACCCGCTACACCCAAGCCAAAATCGCCCTCAGCCAGCAAGAAACCCATATCGACAACCTAAAAGAACGCATCAGCACTGAACTTGGCCTTGTTTCTTTGGCTTACGATGAAGACCAGTATGGCGATACCCCGCTCCCCTTTACCGAAGTGGTGCAAGAGCTACCCACGGTGGCGGAACTGCCCGAAGACATCGAAGATTCGGTGCAAAAGCGGCGGGAGCAACTCAGCCGCATGGGCGCGATTAACCCCGACGCCCCCGCCGAGTACGATGAACTGCAAGAGCGGCATGATTTTCTCGAGCAACAGCTCGGCGACCTCGAAGAAACGGACAAGCAATTGCGCCACATCATCGCCGAACTAGACGAACTCACGTCGCAAGCGTTTGCCGAGACGGTGCAAAAAGTAAACGTTACTTTCAAAGAAATGTTCACCCGTCTCTTTGGCGGCGGCGCGGCCGAGTTACTCCTGACCGAACCCGACGACCTGACGATTAGCGGCGTGGATATTATCGCCCAGCTTCCGGGGCGGCGGCCGCAGGGTTTGGCTCTGCTCTCAGGTGGAGAACGGTCGCTCACGGCCGCGTCGCTCATTTTTGCCCTGCTCAAAGTTTCCCCAACGCCCTTTTGCATGATGGACGAAGTGGACGCCGCGCTCGACGAGGCGAACGTCACCCGCTTTCGGGAGGTGTTGCAAGAGTTAAGCCAGAAGATTCAGTTTGTAGTGATTACGCACAACAGGGGCACAGTACAGGCGGCACAAACGATTTACGGCATCACGATGGGGAGTGACAGTGCCAGCCAGGTGATTTCAGTCCGCCCAGAGGAATACGTCACGCAGGCGGAATTGTGGGGAGAGTAGGTGAGAAAGAGAGGGGGAGAGCAAGGGAGCAAGGGACGCTCTTACTCCCTTGCTCCCTTGCTCCCTTGCTCTCTTACTCTCTTACTCTCTTATTCGTCTATGCTCGGGGGAGCGACTTCTTCGATTTCCACAGGTTCAACGGGAAGCGAAGGGGGTTGTTGCTGTTGTTGAATAGGCGGAGCCACGGCTTGTGTGAATTTAGCGTCAAGCGCGGGGGTGCGGGGGACGCGGGTGCGCCAAGTTTCCCGGCGAGTGACGTTGTTTCGCTGGCCTCTCAGCCAATCTTCGAGCAGTTCGTTCTGGCGTTGCGCCAAGACAAACTCACCCAAGGGGCGCACTTCCCGCCCCGTCACTTCGAGCAATACTAGGACGGGCGTGCCGTCCGTTCTGGCCGTTACCAGCACGTCGCTAACCTCGCCGATAGGCAGGTTAAAGGCGGCCTCGGCTATCACGTCGTCCGCAAATTGCTGGGTGAAAATGTCGCGCGTTTGCCACAGCAGTTCGGTCGCTTGGGCCTGCACCAGTTGCTCTTCAGGCGCCAAACTGCGCACGCTGTTCCACACGGTCAGGAAATCTGACGTTTCGATAGCCGCTTCTAACCGACCAATATCTTCGCCACTGCTGGCAATGAGCAGGCGGATGCTGACGTGTTCATCTTCGGTGGGTAACGCGGCTTCGGTGTATAAGGCTTCGAGCAATTTTTCCCGATAAAGGGCGTTGGTCGCAAAATGGCGATACCAAACGGTATCGGCGCCAATAGCCTCGAGGCTGTCTAGCCGCTCGCCGAGTTGCTCTTCAAAGGACGCGGCCGTGACGAGGGTGGCGGTGGGTTGGGGCACGGCCGTGGGAACCGCTTCTGCGCCGTCGTCAGTTTCTTCTTCGGCCTCAAACGCAATGGGCGTCACGGTGGGGGTGGCGTCCGCATCGGGGTCATCTTCGGGGAAGGGGGTGGGCGTTCCTTCCGCATAATAGCCAAACTGTTCACCCAAGAAATTATCCACTTCCGCATCACTGACGGTCAGACCACGCTCAGCCGCGCCTTGGCGGATAAGGGTGCTGTCAATCATATCTTCTAGTACAAACTCGCCTAGCTGCTCATGTCCTTGCACCAGCAGGCCAATTTGCTGACCGCTGAACTGCTGGATGAAGCCGATGGCTTGCTGTTCGGCGGCCACGGGGTCTTCGGGGTCTTCGCCAATGAAGGATTGAAGTTGGTCATTGAGTCCCACGATAAGCTGGCCGCGCTGATATTCGACTTGGCTTTGCCAGTCGGCCAGCGTGATGCTTTCGCCGTTGACTTCGGCGATGGCTTGGCGGGGGGTCACAACAAACTCGACGATGAGGCCAATAAGCAAAATGGCGACGATGGCGCCAATAATGCCCAAGGCGATGAGACGGACACGGCGTTCTTCGGCGTCATGGCGGGCGCGTAGACGGGCTTCGCGCCGTTCACGCACCGCTTC
>JBGTIZ010000350.1:0-2950 GCA_041745395.1 Promineifilaceae bacterium (SeqCode)
TAGAATAGCCGAGCCGCCGCAGGCGGCGAGGCGTGTCGAGCTACGATTTTTTGTCTGAGTAATTTGTGACCAATACACTCTTTGGAAATTCACGGGGTCAATTAACCATTGTTCTGACTAGACAGGCTACCTCCAGAGAAAAGCCACTTGACCCATGACACGTGAAACATGACACCGTGTTGAAAACCCCACAAGATCCCCAAGACTCAAAAAAACATGACCTATCAAATCCCTGAACGCATCCAAGAACTGTTAGACAATTTGCCCACCGTGCCCGGCGTCTATATCCACAAAGATGATCAAGGACGCATTCTTTATATTGGCAAAGCGATTAACTTGCGCAGTCGCGTGCGCTCCTATTTTGCCAAAAACGTAGATTCCTACAAAACGGAACGCCTGCGGCGGCACATTCGGGACATCGAAATCATCACCACCGACACGGAGCTAGAAGCGTTGTTGCTGGAGATGACGCTCATCAAAAAGAACCAGCCCCCCTATAACATTCGGCTCAAGGATGATAAACGGTATCCCTATATCAAAATATGCTGGCAAGACCCGTACCCCAAGGTGCTGGTCACGCGCCAGATGGAGCGGGACGGGGGGCGATATTTTGGCCCATACACCTCTGTCTGGGCGGTGCATCAGACGCTCGACCTGTTGCGCAAAATTTTCCCCTACCTGACCTGTGACCGAGTGATTACGGGCGAGGACAGCCGCGCCTGCCTCTATTTTGACATCAAGCTGTGTAATGGCCCCTGCATTGGGCACGTGAATCAGGCTGAATATCGGGCCATGATTCAGCAGTTGATGGACTTTTTAGACGGCAAATCTGACCATATTATCAAGGGGATTGAGGCGAAGATGCTGACTGCTTCGGAGCAGTTGGATTTTGAAAACGCGGCCGTGTATCGGGATCAGCTTAAAGCAATCGAGCGCATCGTCTCCAAACAAAAAGTCATTTCGCCCAACAACACCGACCAAGACGTCATCGCCTTTGCGCGCGAGCAGGGAGATGCGTGCGTGCAGATTTTCTTCATTCGGCAGGGCAAGCTGATTGGGCGGGAATATTTCCTGCTGGACGGTACAGAAGGGGAGAGCGACGAGGAAGTTTTGCATGATTTTATGACCCAATTCTACGACGAAGCGGCGCATATTCCGCGCGAGGTGTTGCTCCCCCGCGCCATCGAAGAGGCGCAAATTATCGAGACGTGGCTCAGGCAAAAGCGGAGCCAAAAGGTGACGATTCAGGTGCCGCAACGGGGTAAAAAGAAGGAGTTGGTGGATATGGCGACGCGCAACGCCAGCGATACGCTCTCGACTTTGCGCCAGCAGTGGGCAAACGACCGCTCGCGCCACGTCACGGCCATGGCCGAACTGCAAGAGGCATTGGGCTTGCCCAAGCCGCCTGCGCGCATCGAATGTTATGACATCAGCCACACGCAGGGGAATTTGCCCGTGGCCTCGATGGTGACGTTTGTGCAGGGTGTGCCTTCTAAAAAGGATTATCGTCGGTTTAATATTCAGACGGTGGCCAATGATGATTATGGGGCGATGCGGGAAGTGTTGACGCGGCGGCTGGAGCGATATGTGGCGGCCAAAGAGGGAGAGCATCCCGAGGAAATTAAGGCGTTGGCCGAAGTGGGGCAGGTGAAGAAGGATACGGCGTTTGCCGTTTTGCCAGATTTGCTTATTGTGGATGGGGGCAAGGGGCAGTTGGCGATGGCGATCGAAATTTTGCAGTCGTTTGACCTGATGCATGTAGTGCCGCTGGCGGGCTTGGCCAAGCGGGAGGAGGAGCTGTTTGTGCCGGGCAAATTGGCCCCGATTTTGCTTTCGCGCCGTTCGGAAGGGCTGTATTTGGTGCAACGGGTGCGGGACGAGGCGCATCGCTTTGCCAATACGGGGCATCGTCAGCGGCGCAATAAGGCGGGTACGGCTTCGATTTTGGATAGTATTCAGGGAGTGGGGCCGAAGCGGCGCAAGATTTTGCTGGATAGGTTTGGCTCGCTGGAGGGGATTAGGGAAGCAACGGTGGAGGAAATCACGGCCGTGCCGGGGATTCCTGAAGATGTAGCGCGGAGTATCAAGGCAAGCCTAGCCTGATTAGAAGTGCGAGGGGCGACGGGCGAGGTGCGACGTGTTACCGTCGCCCTTCGCACCTCGCCCCTCGCACCCCACCCTGCCACGGCTCCGCATACCAGCGCAAATAATCATGGACATGTTGCGGCCAGTAGCTGTCCTCATGGGTGCCGGGGTTGCCAACATAGGTGTGGGGGATGCCTTGGGCGGTCATATCGGCGTGGAGTTGGCGGGCGTTGGCGGCTACAAAATCATTCGCGCCGCTGTCCAGATAGATGCGCAAATTCCCTAAATCATTCTCTAAACCCGTATATTGCGGGTTCATATCTGGCCCGGCGTGGCTATCGAGCAGGGCGGCACTGTGCCCGCCGACGCTGATAAATTGCTCAGGGTGGCGGAAGGCTATCATGAGTGACCAATAGCCGCCGCGAGAGATGCCGCCGATCGCACGGCCGTGTTTTTCATCCCACGCGCAACTCGTCGCCTCGATATGGGGAATCAAATCCTCCAGAATTAACCCTTCAAAAGAAGAGGGGCCACCCGAGCTAAAATTAGCCAAAGAGCCGCCCCCGTTATCGGCCAAAACGATGAGCATAGGGGGGATTTCCCCCGCCAAAATCAGCTCATCAGCGGCGGCTATCAGACCGTAATCGACCCATGCCGTTTCATCCTGCGTGTTGCCTGCCAAGAGGTAGAGGGTGGGGTATTGGGTGCTATTGGGGTCGTAGCAGGGGGGCTGATAGAGCAGGTAATCGCTCAGTTGTGCCCCCGTGCGCCAGCTTTCGTAACTGCCCGGAATGAGTTCACCTGGTTTGCAGAGGGGCGGGGTGGGGGTGGGCGTTGGGGCGGGGGTGGGTGAGGTAGGTTTGGT
>JBGTIZ010000351.1:0-29482 GCA_041745395.1 Promineifilaceae bacterium (SeqCode)
CGAGCCGCCGCAGGCGGCGAGGCGTGTGGCCGCTGTAACTGTAAAGGTAACTTGAACCATGCCTAAAATCTTGTTCCTAAACTTTTTGAGGTATTAAACAGTATGCAGGACAACCTAGAGCTGGAATTGATTACTGAGTGCATCGCCCGTGAGTATGAGCCAGATAAAATCATCCTGTTTGGCTCATGGGCACGCGGTGACCCTCGGGCAGATAGTGACATAGATTTACTGGTCATTTCTGACCATGAAAAAGAACTACCTCGCTACAAACGCGGGCTGGACGTGCGCCTTATGTTAAGTCAATTCAAGTCTCCCAAAGATATTCTTTTCTACACACACGAAGACATCGCTCGCTGGCAAGATGTGCCACAGACCTTTGTTCATACGGTCATGCGCGAAGGCAAAGTACTGTATGAACGACAAAACTAAAACATATGTGCAGATGTGGCTCGACAAAGCTGATAGTGACTTGAAAAATGCCGAAATCATCCTTGCCGCACAAATAGAATCGCCGCCATTGGATACGGTCTGCTTTCATTGCCAACAAGCATCCGAAAAATTTATCAAGGCATTTCTCATTCTGCACTCAAAGCGATTTCCCTTCACGCACAATCTAGCTGACCTTGTTGCTATCTGTATGCAAGTAGACCTTGCTTTTGCCGCGCTACAAAGAAAAGCAGAAACATTGACGCCTTTTGCAGTGGAAATTCGCTATCCAGATGATTTCTATATGCCTACTATAGAAGAAGCCCAAGAAGCATATGCCATAGCGATGGAAATACGCGCTTTTATAGTGGCCCGCATTCAACAAAAATTCGACACTTAACATAAGGATAAAAATGAACGAAGAAGAGACCTATTTATCACCAGAAGAAGAAGCGGCTCTGGCGGCTGAGTTAGCCGAGCTAGAAGAATTAGACGAGGCTGACGAAGCGGACGCCACCATGCCGGGCACAGTCATTGCTGAAGCGGAACTGCCGCCGGGGCATAAATCCGGCTTTGTCGCTTTGGTGGGTCGCCCCAACGTGGGCAAATCCACGCTCATGAACGCCTTCATGAAGCAAAAAATCGCCATTATTGCCCCCCGCGCCCAAACGACGCGCAACAATCAGCTAGGCATTTTAACCCAGCCGAACCATCAGATTGTCTTTGTGGATACGCCGGGCATCATGCAGAAGGCGATGCACAAGCTGGATGAGCTGATGTTGGACACGGCCGTGGAAGCCCTCAGCGACGCCGACGTAGTGGTTTGGCTTGTAGACGCCACCTTCCCCCCCAATGAAGAAGATGAGCGGCTCGCCACCATGATGAGCAACAGTCGCGGGCAGGTCATTCTCGCCCTCAACAAAAACGACGAGGTTCCCCGCGACGACGTGCTCGAGCGCATCGAAAGCTATCGGCAACTATTGCCCGCCGATACCGAGTGGCTCTTTTTCTCCGCCCTGCGCGGCGCGGGCGTGGATGAACTGCACGACATGATTGTCGAAGCGTTGCCCGAAGGCCCCCGCTATTATCCCCAAGACCAAATCACCGACCTGTACATGCGCGACCTCGCCGCCGAACTGATTCGGGAGCAGGTGTTGATTCAGATTCGGGACGAAATTCCGCACGGGGTCACGGTAGAGATAACCGCCTTCAAAGAGGATGAGACGCCGTTGCGCATCAATGCCACCATTTTTGTAGAGCGCAACAGCCACAAACGCATCATTATTGGGGCAAACGGGGCGCAAATGAAACAAATCGGCACGGCCGCACGGCGAGAAATCCAAGTGATGCTGGATCAACCTGTTTTTCTTGACCTGTGGGTCAAAGTTGCCCCTAAATGGCGACGGGACGAGGCGCAGTTGAAGCGGTTCGGCTACTTGCGAGATTAACCCTTCGTAGCCATTCAGCACCTCAGCCAGTCAGCAGGTCAGCTTTCTCCTCCCTACACCGTCTGGTCATATTTGAGCGACCTACGGCCTGAATAAACCTTCGTCGCACTTCGCCCTAATAAAAGTAAACGACATATGAGAAGGTGTGACGTTTAGCGTATGGGCGCGTCTTTAGAGGCGTGTATAAATGATGCTAGCAAACAGGAGATCTCATGACTCAATCAATCAATAAAAGCCGTCGTGATTTTTTGAAAGCCGCGTTGCTCACTTCGGGCGCGGCCGTGGCTACGGGGACGGGGGCGGCTCTTTTGTGGCCGACAGAAAAGGCGGCGGTGACCACGGCCGTGATTTCATCCCCCCCACTGGTCGGGGGCGCGGGCACATCTGGCCTCGCGGCCGCCGCCGTTGGCCCTTCGGTCAATCCCACCGAACTGCTGGAACGCTTGGCCTCGACTCAGGTAGAGAACATGCGCCTACAGGCGGAGTTAGACGCCGCCCTGCGCCGCCTAGAAGCGGCCACGGCCGGGCAGGAACCTAGCCAAGTGGTCAACATTTTGCAGGAAGATTTAAACACGGCTAACGCCCAGATTATGTCGCTGGCGGGGCTGGTCGCGCTGTATGAAGAGCTGGAAAAAGTGGATGTGCAGGGCATGTTTACGCAAGGAGCCACGGCCGTATCTGACTCCTTCCAAACCCTGCTAGAGCAACTCCCCACCCTGAGCGAAGGGGTCGCCCTAAGCCAAGTAGCGATGTCTTCCCTCGAAGCGCAACTGCCTCTACTGGAAAATGGCCGCTCGTGGCTGGCGACACATCTGGCAAATTTAGAACGGTATTATAACGTGGTGGAAGGGGTCTTGAACACGGCCGTGCATCGCGCTGGCCCCGTGTTAGACTTGCTTCAAGAATGGTTTGACGATGTTCTGAAATGGCTTCCCTTTGGCATGGGGGAAAACGCCCGGCAGGTGATGAACGCCCTGCATGATTATGTGCAACAAGGGCCTATTACCTTGCGCGGGCTAGACACCAACATTGCCCAGCCGCTCGATATGTGGCTCAAGCGGGAGCCGGGACAACAGGACACGCCGCTGGTGCAAAACATTGTTAAACCGGTGCGCGAGAAAGCCCTTAACCCGGCCGTGCAGACCATTGCCCAAGCGGAAGCGGCACACGCCGTTTATCAGGAGCGGTTAGTCACCCAAATGGAAGCGCAACTGGCGGGGCGGGGCATGATTCAACAGCTTATTGCCAATTACCGCGAGAGGCATGGCGTTTAATGGGGTCATGTTTCACGTATCAGGTGGCTTTTCTCTGGACGTGGCTTGTTTAGGCCACACGCCTTTACCCGAGACAAAAAAACACCCGACACTTTTTGCAAAGTGTCGGGTGTTTTTTTCTGCACAAGCATAAGGAGCTAAGTAAGCGTCTAAATATTACTTCCCGTTACAGTTCCGCTTCGACGTGGCCTTCGGCCACGCCTCGCTGGAAAGAGGGAGTTTTTTTAGACAATCCCTAAGTTCCTCAGAGGAACTTAGCTCCTATACACCACGTAGATACGGAATGAGGAAGATAATAATAGCGGCGAGAGTCATCGCCCCAGCCAAAATGAGAAGCATGGTGCCCAAGATGCGTCGTTGCAGCGCTTTGCGCTCTTGCTCTTGTTTGTCGAGCGGCACAGAAACGACTTGGGGGCGGTTACTCTTGGTCGCCTCGATAGTGGTAGGGCTAGTTTCAGCTTCGGTTTCAGTTTCAAACGGTTGGTCATCGCTCATGGATGATACTCCTTCTAACATGCGTAAGAGCAAAACGGTAATGTTGTCACGTCCGCCAGCGTTGTTCGCCTGATTGATGAGGTCGGACACGGCCGTGTCCAAATCTGCCCCGTGCTGGCGAAGGGTAGCCGCAATCGCTTCATCCTCAATCATATCACTCAGGCCATCGCTACACAGCAACAGGGTGTCCCCTTTTTGAAGCGGCGTGCCCTGCTTGAGCAAAAAATGATCTGGCGACAGTGGCGTTTGGTCTACCTCAGTTTCCGAAGCTGTGCCCAGAGACCGTCGAATAACGTTGCGGTTGGGATGGGTTCGCGCCTGCTCGGCCGTGATGAGTCCCGCTTCGACCGCTTCTTGCACCCAGCTATGGTCTTGGGTAATTTGGTATAACTGCTCGTCGCGCCAAAAATAGATGCGGCTGTCGCCGACGTGTGAAGTGTAAAGCCGCCCGTTAAAAATGGCGGCCACGACCACGGTGGCGGCCATGCCCTGCACATTTTTATCCTCTTGGGAACGGCTGTACACGGCCGTGTTTGATTCGTTAATCGCCGTCAGCAAATGCTTCAGCATATTGCGCCCCGCCAGCCCCATCTCCGGCAACGCATCAAAATAAGCGGTGATGCTCTCCACCACCATGCGGCTGGCCAGTTCTCCCGCCGTTTGCCCACCCACACCATCCGCCACCACGCCCAGATAAAACCGTCGGTCTCCCGCCTGCCAGGCGGTAAACTGATACGCATCTTCGTTGTTTTTGCCAGTCATGCCCTCATGCGTGCCCTGGGCGACTTGAATATCGGTCAAAGGTTGCGTGGTATCTAACTTATTCATAGCGCTTATCTCTGTGCGTGGTGAGTGAATCTTGGTGTGTTATACTCGGCAAGTCAGTAAGGATCAGGAGCACATGTTGCGCGTCAGGATGGCTGTTTTAGATGTGGAATGGGAAATGGTGTCACGCATCTTTTTATCTGGCCACGACTTGTCCAGCAAAATGATGGCTAGTTAACCGCCTAAATTCTCCACAAACAACATGTTTCATGTGCTGACACTTACAAACTCTGCTCATTATAACATGCTCTGCAAGGCATACACGGAACAGGAGCAAATTAAAAAGATGACTATAAAATGCCCCTCTCGTTTCTCAACACTGTTCAACACGGGGTCAACCAAATGGCTTGGACTGGTTGCTCTGCTGTGGCTGAGCTTTATCATTGTGCCGCGTGTACACGCGCAAGAGCAAGAGCCAGAAACGGCTAATGCCAACGGTCAAGCGCATCTTTTTATCACCGACACCAATGGTCAGAACGCGCCGACGGTGCAACTGCGGCTGTATGGACATTCGCCCGGTGGGGAGCCGCTTGACTTTGGGCAAACGCCGCTTTCTATTCTACACAATGACACGGCCGTGGACAGCACCGCCATCACCCTAGTCGGCCAAGAAGAAGTCGGAACACTGACCATCTTTTTAGTAGACAATCCCCCCGGCGTCCAGCAACAGCAAGCGGCCATTCAAGCCGCCATTCAGCAATACGCTAGCCAAGCCCACATGCGCGAAGGAGTGGATTATGTGGCCGTTTACAAAGTGGGACTCAACGGCTCCATCGAATTTCTCGCCCCCACCCAATTTTACAACAGCGTAACCAACCTTTTCGTAGACCCTCTGCCCATTCAGAGTGGCGCGACGGCGTTGATAGACAGCACCTATCAGCTTCTGAACCAGATGGAAACGATTAAGCCCCGGGCAGAATTAGCCCCCCATATCGTTGTCCTATCAGACGGTACGGACGCCGTTAGTACGCAAACCGCAACTAATTTGTTCGCCACGGCGGGACAAACGGGCGTGCCTGTGCATACGATATTGCTAACCAACAGCAATTTGGGGAACCCCACGGCCGGGCAAGGGTTTATGCAGGAGCTAGCGCGGGTGAGCAACGGGCTGGCGACCAGCATGGACAACAGCCCGGGCGTCACGCGCATCTTAGAACGCATTGATTCGTTTCGGATGCAGACGCGGCTGAGCTATTTGATTCCAGCGGCGGCCTTGGATGCGGGTCAGTTTGCGGTGACGGTCGCTTTGCGCGACAACACGGCCGTGCAGGCCGTGACCGCCGTCACCATCACAGCCGAGCGACCGCTGGTCACGATTGATGTGCCCCCCAGCGAGCGCACGCTCATTTTGCCCAGCTTAGACGCGCCCACCACGCTCAGCTTCCCCGTTAGCGTCGCTTGGCTGGGCAACGCGGGGTCATCGCCCACGGTGGCGCAAGCCCAGCTATTGGTGAACGGCCAGCCCCAAATGGACATCCCGCCCGCCCAGTTGAACCGCTTTACCACGGCCGTGTCCAACCTCACCTACGGCCCCAATCGGGTTCAGGTCGCGCTGGTAGACAGCACGGGGCAACCTGGCTTGGGCGAAATTTTGCTCACCGTAAATCAAGGCGACACGGCCGTGATTCCCGCTGTCCTGCAACCCACAGGTTTCTCGCTGACGGGCATAGGCTCCGGCTGGAGCAATGTTTTACTCGGCTGTCTGTTTGCCCTGCTGGCCGTAGGCGCGTTGCTCTTTTTAGCCTATACCCTGCGCGACTGGCCCCTCGCCCAGCAAATTGGGTTAGACAAACTTTTTGCCAATCTGCCCCGCCCTCGCCGCCGTCGCCGGGGTACAACCGTCACCGTGACCGATGCGCCCGAGGCGGCCACCAGCGGCACGCCCTCTGCATCTGCTTCACGCGGGGGGGGCATGTCGCTTGAATTATTGGAAGCAGTGACCAATCTTGCTCGCTCATGGCCGCTCCGCCAAGTCGAAATCCGACTCGGCCGTGCGCCTACCGAATGCGACATCTGCTTCGAGCAAGATATGTCCGTTTCCCGCATCCACGCCAGCCTCATTTTGGAGGGCAACAGCTACCGCGTGTTCGATGAGCAAAGCACCAGCGGCACCTTTGTCAACGGCCAGCCCGTTCCTGACTACGGCACGCTCCTGTTCGACGGTGACGAAATCGCCCTCGGCGCGGTGCGCTTGCGGTTTGTGAACAAGTAAAAAAAGTAACGAGTGCTGAGCAATGAGAGGAAGGGAGTAAGAGAAACTCTCGAGGAGAACTCCGCGCTCTCCGTGTCCTCCGCAGTTAAATTGGCTTTTTTACAGTGGACTCAGTGATGAGTCAATGACAGTGAGAGGGTAAACCTGATGATGAACGATACGCTCTTAGAAACAATCCAAACTTTGCAACATCGTACTGAGCATCTGGAAAAAGAGATCGTAGCTTTGCGCCAAGCGTTGACGGACGTGGCCGAAGTTTTAGCCACCCCCCAAGCGGTCGTGGCGCGTTACATCATTGACGGGGAAAGCTATGACGTTACCCAAGCAGATGTGGATGCTATCCGTGCTAACTTAATAAAGCCAAGGCCAGAAACGGCTTTGCACGAGTTGGTTGTAGCCAAAAAAATGGCTCAACGTTTGCGGGAGCTTCCACCCGCCGAACGGGAAGCTCGTTTTTGGGCGACCGTAGAAGATAGTCGTGCAAAATCAGCTCTTGATGGCACAATGATTGAGACGGAAGAAGAGGCCGCTATTGATGATTGAAACCCGTCTCCGTGCTGTCTTTGACACAAACATCATTATCGCCGCACTCAAGAGTAAAAATCCAAACAGCCCGACGATTGAATTGCTCAGATTATGGCAATCTGGTCAATTTGTTCTGCTATATGCTGACAAGATTTTGAACGAATATCAGGAGAAATTGGAAGCCAAACGGGTAGACCATGCGACACGAATTACTTTTCTCGCCAATCTATATGCGCTGGGAGAGTATATCGAACTCGAGTCTACTCAAATTCAGCCAGTAGTAGTGGATGACCCTGATGATGACGTTTTTGTGGCCTGTGCGCTTGTGGGGCAGGCTACACACCTAGTCACATACGATGCCCATTTGCTCAATCTGGGTGAAACGTATCAGGGTGTTTTCATTCTGGATGGACTTCATTTTCTCTATGTTGTGCGGGGAGACGCGCAGTCGGCTGAGTGAAATACCCAATCCAAAATCCTATGACGGTTTCTTTCTGGACAGGCACGGCCGGGACAGGCAAAACAACGGCCCTCAAACAAAAATTGGTTGACCTGCTCGAAGCAGGCGAGCCAGCTTATACTATTTTGGTGCTGGTGGCGGAACCCGCCCACCGCGAGACGTTTTTCGCGGCCGCGCGGGCCAGCCAACTAGGCACGGTGGCTGACCTGAAGGTGAATAATTACATTGGGCTGGGGCGGGAGTTTGTGCGTCTCTTTTGGCCGCTGGTAGCACGAAAAGCGGGTTTTGCCACGGCCGTGCGTCCCCCCACTTACCTCGGCTACGACCTCGCCCAACTGCTCATGTGGGAAATTGTCACGCCCATGCTTGAGCAGGGTCACTTTGCCGATTTGCGCCTGCGTCCCCAGCAAATCGTTAGCCAGCTTCTTGACAATCTCAACCGCTCCGCGCTCAACAATCTCACCATCACGGCTGGCATAGAGCGACAAATCAACAGTTGGGTGGGCGAAGTGGAGCACATTCGCCATTTGCGCGACGCGGGGCAGGCGGCCAATACCTTTCGGCAAAGATGCCACGCCAATAACTTGCTCGACCTCTCTCTGACGGTCGAGGTGTTCAACAAACATGTTGTCGAACATCCCGAATTTTCACGCTATTTTCAAGAGCGTTTTCGGCACATGCTGGTGGACAATCTTGAAGAGCAGACAGCGGCGGGGCAAAATTTTGTGCGCCGCCTGATGGGGCAAACAGTTAGCACCACGCTGGTGTTTGACCAAGGGGGCGGTTACAAAACGTTTATGGCCGCTGACCCCAACGCGGCCGAGAAATTCCGTAAAAAGAGCCAGCAAACGGTTGAGTTCACCGAAAATTTTGTAGACAAAGCAGGGCTAGCCCAAATCGCTAACGAAGTTGACCAGTATCTTTTTCAGGGGCAAAAAACGGTCGAAGTGGGGCAAATCGCTCCCCTTATTTTGGGGCATGTCCACACCCGCTATCGGCGCGAGATGCTGGTGCAACTCGGCCCTGCTCTGCGCCAAATCATGGACGACCATCAGCTCCAGCCCCGCGACATTACGATTGTGGCTCCTTATTTAGATGGCGCGTTGCGCTATAAATTGACTGAATCCTTGCGCCATAACGGCATTCCGTATCAGCTTTCGCGTCGGCGAGCCAGCCCGCGTGAAGAGCCGCATGTGCGGGCATGGCTGACTTGGCTGGCCTTGGCGCATCCAGATTGGGAAATTTATCCGACGCTGTATGATATGGCCGAGGCGTTGCAATTAAGTATTCATGGGCTAGATCCCGTGCGGGCGGCCTTGGTGGCGCAAAGTTTGTACCAGCCGAGCGTGCCCTCTCTACGGGAAACGATGGAGTTGACGGGTCAGCAGGAGGCGCGGATTGGGTCGGCCAATGTGGATGCCGTGGGGGCGATACGGCAGTGGCTGGCCGCGCATGGCTCGTTTGGGACAAACAGGCTCCCTTTGCCGGAGTTTATTCATCAGCTTTTTACGGAATTGCTGTCGAGCGCGTCGTTTAATCCTCGGCCAGATGAGGCGGGGGCGGCGGTGTGTGAGTGGCTGACGCGCACGGCCGTGCGTTTGCAAGAAGCGGCCAAGCCGATTGGGCTAGACGGAGACACGGCCGTGGGACGCGCTTTTGTACACGGCATTCAAAACGGCCTTGTAGCCGCCAATCCGCCTGATTTGGGCGACCCGCCCGCCCCTGACGGGGTGCGTATTGCCCCTATTTACAGCTTTTTGCTGAGTGAACAAGACACGGCCGTGCAGGTGTGGCTCGAAACCTCGGCCACAGGCTGGTGGGACATGCCGCGCCAGCCATTGAGCAACACCTTTGTGCTGGCGCAAAGCTGGGAAGAGACGCAAACGTGGACGATGGCGGACGAGACGCGCATCCGCAATGAACTGCTCGGCCGTGTGGTGCGCGGGCTGACCAGCCGCTGTCGGCTGGGCATTGTCTTGGCGACCAGTGATTTGGACCGGCGCGGACAAAGGCAGGAAAATCCCTTGTGGCGAGCCTTGCACACGGCCGTGCAGGAATGACTCGTTATAAGTTTTATGTGTCATGAGTTGCCCTACTCAGGCTAAAATTTTTGATTACAATGTAGAGGTTAAGCTGTAAGCCATAAGCTTTAAGCCGCTTGGGCGATAACGGCGGCTTGCCGCAAAAAGACCGCTTACAGCTAACAGCTTACGGCTACTAAAAGGAGATTTTCGTGACCAGACCCATCATCGACATTGCGTGGATACTTATCGCCGCTGGGCTGGTATTTGTCATGCAGGCAGGTTTCCTCTGCTTAGAGTCTGGTCTGACCCGTAGCAAAAACAACATTAATGTCGCCATCAAAAATTTAGCCGACTTTGGCGTCTCGACCCTGCTCTTTTGGCTGGTGGGGTTCGGCCTTATGTTTGGCACTACGCTCGGCGGGGGGGGCTGGCTGGGCACAGATTTATTCGCGCTTGATTTCGGGGCAGAATCGCTCTGGACAGGCGCGTTTTTTGTGTTCCACGTTATGTTTTGCGGCACGGCCGTGACCATTATGTCCGGCGCGGTGGCCGAACGGCTCCACTTTTCCGCCTACTTATTTATCACCATGCTCATTGCCGGGGTCACTTACCCCATTTTTGGGCATTGGGCATGGAATGGCGTCCTGACTGGCGACGTGAGCGGCTGGCTGGCCGCGCTGGGCTTTGTAGATTTTGCGGGGGCGACCGTGGTGCATAGCGTGGGAGGCTGGTCCGCGCTAGCGATTTTATGGCTGATTGGCCCGCGCACAGGTCGCTTTGCCGCTGATGGCACGGCGCGACCCATTCCCGCCAGCAATATACCCTTGGCCACGCTGGGCGTTTTGCTTTTGTATATGGGCTGGATTGGCTTTAACGGGGGCAGTAAGCTGGGGCTGGACACGGCCGTGCCGGGGATTATCGCCAATACGCTCATTGCGGGGGCGGCGGGCATGTCCGTACCTTTGGTCTATAGTTTGATGCGCCACGGCCGTGCTAATGTATTAGGCATCCTCAATGGCACCTTGGCTGGCCTCGTGGCCGTTACGGCCAGCGTCTTTGCCATTACCACCGCCCAAGCCGCTCTGATTGGGGCGATTGGCGGCGGCGTCATGCTCCTCGCCAGCCATTTGCTCCTGCGCGGGGGCATTGATGACGCCGTGGACGCCGTGCCCGTGCATTTGGCGGCTGGCCTGTGGGGCACCATCGCCGTTGCCCTGTTTGGTGACCCCATTTTGCTAAATACAGGTTTGCTCTGGTGGCAACAGTTAGGCGTGCAACTGCTCGGCATTGCCGTCTGCGCCATCTGGATTTTCGGGCTAACCTTGCTCTTTGGCTGGGGCTTGGGTCGCCTGCTTCCCCTGCGCGTCACGCCCGAAGAAGAAGCTGTGGGCCTGAATAGTTCGGAACATAATACCCGCGATCCTTTGCTCGATTTAGTGACCCTGATGGAAACGCAACGGCAAACGGGCGACCTCAGCCTTCGCGCCCAAGTCGAACCATTTACCGAAGCGGGGCGGCTAGCGGATTATTACAATCGGTTGATAGACGCCCTAGAAGAGGCCGTGTCGCGCACGCAAGCCATTGTGATGTCGGCCATGGACGGCATTATCACTTTTTCGCGCCAAGATTTGACCATTACCAGCCTAAATCCAGCCGCGCAACTTATGTTTGCCTACCCCACCCAAGAGCTAGTGGGGCAATCTATCACCAAAATTGTGCGCCTTAACCCTGTCGCCTCGCGGGCGGCTTCCGAAGCAGATACCGAGCGCATATTGACCCCCTTGCTCGAGGAATGGTATCAGACCAACGTGCCCGTCGAGCTGTATGGGCGACGAGCGGATGGCTCCCGCTTTCCTGTGGAGCTAGCGCTGACCCAAGCGGAGGTGGGCAGTAGTTCGCTGTTTTATATTGGCACCTTTCGGGACATCACCGAGCGGCGGATTTTTCAGGATGAGCTAGAACAGGCTAAGAATATTGCCGAAACGGCCAACCGCGCCAAAAGCTCCTTTTTGGCGAACATGAGCCATGAGCTACGCACGCCGCTCAACGCCATTATCGGCTACAGCGAAATGCTCCAAGAAGATGCCGCCGATTTTGGCTATAACGACCTGGCGCCAGATTTGGACAAAATTCAGCGGGCGGGTCAGCATCTGCTGGGCTTGGTCAACAATGTGCTGGATTTATCTAAAATTGAAGCGGGGCGCATTGAGCTATATACCGAAGAAATTGACCTGCGCTCTTTTTTGTTTGACATAAAAATCACGCTTCAGGCTGTTGTGGCTAAAAATGGCAATCAATTTGATGTGGTTGTGCCGCAAGAGTCGGTTCTGATACGGACTGATTTGGTCAAGTTGCGACAAGTTTTGTTTAACTTGGTCAGCAATGCGGCCAAATTTACGCAAGACGGCACGGTTTCGCTCTCTTACGCGCTGAATGAGCAGGCGGCTGATTTTGACAAGCCTGATAAATCTGACAAGTCCGATAAAAAAGAAGAAACGATCCCTTGGGTAACATTTTTTGTAGCCGATACGGGCATTGGCATGTCACAAGAGGAGCAAAATCGGCTGTTTCAGCCGTTTATGCAGGCGGATGCTTCCACGACGCGCCGCTTTGGAGGGACGGGGCTGGGTTTGGCGATTAGCCGCCGTTTTTGTCAACTGATGGGGGGGGATGTGACGGTGGATAGTGCGCTGGGGCGTGGCTCGACGTTTACGGTGCGTTTACCGCGTTTTATCGATGCGGAGCGGGTCAATCTGGATGAGGACACGGCCGTGTCTGAATCGTGGCCCGCCCTGCCCGAAATAAACCTACCAGCGCAAAATTCCACGGCCGTGAAAGGGGTCGTGGTAGCCATTGACGATGACCCCGCCGCCCGGGACCTCATTGCCCACCATCTAACCCGCGCTGGTTTTCATGTCGAAACAGCCAGCAACGGCCGTGCGGGGCTAGCCTTGGTGCGCCAAGTGCGTCCCGATATTATTACCCTTGATGTCATGATGCCCGACGTAGATGGCTGGAGTGTTTTGTCCGCTCTTAAAGCAGACAAAGAACTGGCTCAAATCCCCGTTATTTTGCTCACCATGGTCGAGGAGAGGCAGAGAGGGTTTGCCCTAGGTGCCAATGATTACTTGCTTAAGCCAATTCGTCGGCAACAGTTGTTAGACTTATTAGCCAAATATCGGCTGAACACCGATAAGGTGAATATGGCCGCCTTGTCACAGGTGATGGTGGTGGAAGACGACCCCGCCACGTCTGAAATGGTGCGCCGCACCTTGGAAAAAGAGGGCTTGCAGGTCACCATGGCAGAAAACGGCCGTGTCGCGCTCGAAAAATTAGCTCAGCAACAGCCAGATCTTATTTTGTTAGATTTGATGATGCCCGAAATGGATGGCTTCCAGTTTTTGGAGCAGATACGCCGTCGTGTAGAATGGCAAAATATTCCCGTGATTGTGGTCACGGCCAAAGAGTTAACGACGACAGACCGTCTGCAACTGAATGGATACGTGGAGCGTATTTTGCAAAAGCCGGGCAGTAATTTACACACACTCATGCACGAAATTCGTCTTTTAGCCACCAATTTGGCTCAATTGCGTTAAGATAAGCGTTCGATCCAATCGGTTAATTAAAAAGTGGTCAGCTAGTCAGCATTTCACCAGTCAGCTAGCAAACTGCGTACCAACCTTGGATTTTTCAGTTCAACAATAGAGTTTTTAACGAGCCGCTTCTTGTTTGAGGCCACTCAGTCACTTGAAAATGACCAAATTATGCCGAGAAAATCAAGCTGACCGGCTGAAACGCTGAACGCTTAAACGGGTAGCTTTTGGTGAGCCTTTGGGGAAGATAATGGTCAAAGTCGCGTCTGGGAAATCGCGGCTATAGTTTTGTGACCATTATCGTGAGTCCTAACTTTTCACCACTTGACGTTAGGCTTCTTGGGTATCTACTTAAATTCTAAGGGTCTTCTCTCCCGAGAAGATACGTGGTTCTTTTTTCTTAGGTTAAGTAGACGGTAAACATCAGACCTAATTCGGAGCAGGTTGTGCCCCATGCTTGTTAGCAATATTTCTCTAATAGCCATCACCATTGGCATTGTCAGCGGCGTTGTTTCGCTGGCCATGCTGTCGTTGGTGTTATGGCAATCGTTACGCCACCGTGACAATTTGTTGATGGCTACCTATATAGCGTTATTGGTGATAGGTAGCTTCGGGATTATTGGGCAACAGGTGGCCTTGGCTTTTCAGCTTAATCCGCTTCCGCTATTTTGGCTCAATGCGGCGATTGTTGCGTTGTGTGCGCCGTTTTTATTCCTCATCGTCACGTATTACACGGACGAAAATCAGACTAAGTGGGTGCGTTGGTATGCCGTGGCGGGGATGGTGGCGGTGCTTTTGCTCGTGCCGTTAACGTTTCGGGGGCTGGTTGTCGATCGTGTCTTTTATGGTGTTACGGGGAACCCGACGTATCGCTTTACGCCGCTGGGGTATCTGAGTCTGGGGCTGGTGGGACTGTATCATGTGAGTAGCTTGGTTCTGCTGTGGCGGTCTAAACATGAGTTGGCGCAGTCTTTTTTCACGGCCGTGTTAATAGTCCTTTTAGGCACGTCCACGGCCGTGTTCAATCAATGGCTACCCACCAACCAAATCCCCATCTTAGGCGCGACCATCTCCGTTTTCATCTTTGCCCACATTATTATCCGCCGCAGTTACTTCAGCCCCCTCATCCAGCTCAACCAAGAATTAGAAGACGCCAATAGCCAACTCGTTGCCCTCAGCCACAACCTGCAAGAAAAAGAAGCCAACCTACGCGCCCTGCTCACCAACACCTCTGACCTTGTCTGGTCTATTGACCGCGATTATCGCATTATCACCATTAACCTCACGGCCGCCGACTTCTTTGCTCTGCTCTATGACCATCAACTGCAAGAGGGCGAAGATATCCGCACCTTAATCCCCGCCAATGAACAAGACATGTGGCGCAGTTGGTACGGCCGTGCGTTTGCCGGAGAGCGCGTCACCATCGAAACCCAATACAGCCTACCGGGCATCTCCGAAGTTGTTGCTCTTGAAGTAACCCTCAACCCCATTCTGGATGATCACAACCAAGTTACCGGTATTTCCGCCTTTTCCCGCGACATCACTACCCGCAAAGATGCCGAGCGGCAGTTACATCTGCAAGCATTAGCGCTCGAAAACATGAACGAAAGCGTCATCATCACCAATCTGCGCGGCTTTATAACCTATTGCAACCCCGCCACTGAAGCCATTTTTGGCTATCCACAAGAAGAATTGCTTGGTCAAATGCCCGAAATTTGGCACGCCCCCGAAGATTCCCCCTCGCTAAGCCAAAATATTCAGTCTGGCTTAGCGCGAGATGGTCGCTGGGACGGCCCCATCCGCTTCGTACATAAAAAAGGCACACGCGGCATTTGTGATGCCGTTGTCTTGCCTTTATACAATGACCAAGGCGAACGCATCGCCGCTCTGGGCGTCAGCCACGATGTAACGGCCCAAAAACAGTATGAAGCAGAACTCCATGAAGCCAAAGAGGCCGCCGAATCGGCCAACCGCGCCAAAAGCTCCTTTCTGGCGAGCATGAGCCATGAGCTACGCACCCCGCTCAACGCCATTATCGGCTATAGCGAAATGATAGAAGATGTCGCTCTAGACAAAGAGTATGTTGATATTGCACGTGACCTGCACCGCATCACCTCAGCTGGGCAACATTTGCTGACTCTCATCAATGATGTCCTTGACCTATCCAAAATTGAAGCAGGCAAAACCAACATCCACCTTGAACAATTCCTCATCGCCGACCTTGTCAACGAAGTTGTGTACGCTAGTCAACACCTCATCGAACAAAACAACAACCAGCTTGAAGTCTCCCTCTCGCCTGACTTAGGTCTCATGTATGGGGATATGATTAAAGTACGGCAAATTTTACTCAACCTGTTGAGCAACGCCGCTAAATTTACCCGCCGAGGACGCGTCAGCCTCCACGCTAAACGAGAAGCGACCATCCCCAGCGACCTCATTGTTTTCACCATCAGCGACACAGGCATTGGCATGAATCGAGAAGAGATGTCGCGTATTTTCTCCGCCTTTACGCAGGCCGATAACTCTACTACCCGTCAATATGGGGGCACGGGGCTAGGGCTGACTATTTCACATCGTTTTTGCGAACTGCTGGGCGGTACCATTACCGTAGATAGCCAGCCACGGGTGGGGTCAACGTTTGTGGTCACGCTCCCGGCCTTTATTACGCCCCAAGAAGAGCCAAACCCACCCAAGCCCGCCATTGTCAATGGCTTCAACCCGAGTCATAAGGCCTATACCAACAACAGCGTTAACGATGACAACGATGATGTGGCTATCACGATTATTCGCCCCGCCTTACAGCAGGGTATTGTCCTAGTCATTTCGCCCCGCGAAGACCATCGTGACCAGATGGTACGCTGGTTACTCGCCAAGCATTACCGCACCTACGCCGCCGCCGACGGCTACCGAGGTTTAAAGCTAGCCAAACGGTTACGCCCCCACACCATTGTTTTCTCCCCTCATTTGCCTGATTACCATTACCCAGAATTTGTGGCCGAAATTCGCGCTGATGCACATCTACGCCAAACGCCATTGCTGGTGTATGACAGTTCGCCCGAACAGCTACAACAGGCCAATGTGCTGAGTGACCCGCAACTGCATCTGGTTTCTCGTGCCGAGCAGGAATTACTGCTGAAAGTGCGCGAGGTGGTACAAATTTCTAACCCACCACGGCCGCGTACAAGGATTCAACAAACCCGTATTCTCGTCGTAGAAGACAATTTTGCCCTGCGTGATATTTTGCGCCTAACCTTGACCAAGCGCGGCTTTGAAGTAGTTGAAGCGATTGACGCCCTAATGGCTCTGGAATTTTTGGAAACTACCAGCCACCAGCCCGACCTTATCTTGTTAGATTTGATGATGCCTCGTTTGGATGGCTTTGGTTTTGTGGAACAGATTCGGGCCATGCCCAGCTCTGCCTCTATCCCCATTATTGTCGTCACCGCCAAACCCTTAACCACGGCCGAGCATGAACGCCTCAGAAACCAGGTGGATGATATTCTCTATAAGGGTATTTATAGCCAAAATGACCTGTTGCGCCGTATTGACCAACTTATTACAGTACATACGGGTCAGATTCCAGTCGTAGAGTCCATCTAATTAAATAAACCCAATTTCTGAATACTCTGTATAATAAGTACGGTCGTGGTCAAGCATTTGGATACAACAAAACATCATCAACGCCAGCCCATACTCCCAACCCCGACCCATAACCACACACAAACCACGCAGTACCGAAGGATACGTATTATGAATAAAATTCTCCTTGTCGAAGACAACGAAATGAACCGCGACATGCTCTCCCGCCGTCTCAAACGCAAAGGGTACGAGGTCATCAGCGCCACCGATGGCGCACGCGGCATCAGCATGGCCCAAACCGAAGAGCCAGACCTCATCCTCATGGACATTAGTTTGCCCATCATGGACGGTTTGCAAGCAACTCGTCAACTCAAAAGCGACCCCAACACGCGCACCATTCCCGTCATTGCCCTAACCGCCCATGCCATGGCTGGCGACCGCGAAAAATGCCTAGATGCCGGCTGTGATGATTACGCCACCAAACCCGTTGAATTCCCCCAGCTATTAGCCAAAATCGAATCATTTCTGGAAACATCCTCATAAAAGCAATATAAGCGTTCAGCTAGTCAGCATTTCAGCCAGTCAGCTAGCTAAACTGCCAGAGAAACAGCACGTGGCACATGACACGTGAAACATGACACCAGCCCCCCCCAAAAACCATTTATGAGCGAAAAGCCAGCCCTCGTTTTAGTTGTTGATGACAATGAAATAAACCGCGATGTGTTAAGTCGGCGCATTACGCGCTACGGACACCAAGTTGTCACGGCCGCCAGCGGTCGTGAAGCGTTGCGCCTGATGACCGACCAGAGCTTTGACTTGGTTCTGCTCGATATTATGATGCCCGACATGAACGGCTACCAAGTTCTCGAACGCATCAAACAAGACCCTGACCTGCGCGGCGTGCCCGTCATTGTCATTTCCGCCCTAGATGATATTGACAGCATTGTAAAGTGCGTCAAGCTCGGCGCAGAAGATTATCTCTCAAAGCCGTTTAACCCGATGCTGTTACGCGCCCGCATTGGCGCTTCGCTCGATAAAAAGCGGTTGCGCGACCGCGAGCAAGAGTATCTGGAGGAGCAAGCCCTCGCCCAGCGGATTGACCGTGAGCTAAACACGCGCCTAGATATACGGCGCGTATCTCAGATTACGCTGGATTGGGCTTGGCGGCGGGTTGCGCCCGATGCGGTCATTATTGGCACGATAAACGATAATGGGTTGCGGGTTATGGATTCACAGGGGTGTGGGGAGGTGCTGACTTATTATGAGGATGGGCATTTGCCCTTACGTTCGGAGGCGATTCAGCGGGCGATACGCACCATTTTGCCCCAGTCAACGACGGAGCCGCTTGACTTTTTTATCCCCGAAATGGCCAAGCAGATTATTATCCCTATTGGTCGGGGGGGGGAGGTGTTGGGTCTGCTCATTTTAGAGAGCCGCAACGAGAATCATTTTGATAATCGCCGCCTGACCTTTTTAACACGCCTGTGTGACCGAGCGGCGATTGCTCTGTCAAATGCGTTGCTCTATGAAGCGGTGCAGGAGGCTAATTTAGCCAAAAGTCAGTTTGTGTCCACGGTCTCGCATGAACTCAAGAACCCGATGACGTCTATTCTCAATTATGCCAAAATGATTGGAAGTCTCGGCGAGGTCAACGAGATGCAGGCGCAGTTTATCCAGACAATTGGGAATAATGTCAACCGCATGGCGCGTTTGGTGTCTGATTTGAGTGATTTGTCGCAGATTGAGGCGGGGCAGTTGCCGCTGACACTCACGGCCGTGGACGTGCCCACGGCCGTGGATGAGGTCATCCTCTCTTTCCAAACCCAGCTAGAAGAAAAACAGCAACAGCTCAATCTAGAAATTGCCGAAGCCCTTGCTCCCGTCTGGTGCGACCACGGCCGTTTGGTTCAAGTGCTCACCAATCTGGTCAGCAACGCCCACAAATACACGCCTGAAAACGGGACAATCATCATTACCGCCCAAGCCACCGCCGCCAACACCCTGCATCTCGCCGTGCGCGACACGGGCATTGGCCTGCGCCCTGAAGACCAAGAAAAAATCTTCCGCAAATACTTCCGCGCCGCCGATGAAAAAGCGCAAGCCTCGCCGGGTACGGGACTGGGGCTAAATATCACCAAGATGCTTGTGGAATTACAGGGGGGGGAAATCTGGTTCGAGAGCGCGTTCCGCGAGGGGACGACCTTTCATTTCACGCTCCCCCTCGCCACCGAATTGGCAAACGTAACAGAAGCGCAGTGAGCTAGCTTCTAACTTCTTACTTTTTACTCGCGTCTCCACCAACTTCTTCACGCCACACGGCAATATCATCCGCGAGCGTCTCTCGTAGTATCTCTTCTGTGGGTCGCACATCCTCACTGCGCCAGCGGCCGAGGAGCCTATTGGTTAACAATTGCACTAAACGGCGGGACGCGCCTGAAGATAATTTTTCCCCTTTCTCGAACCACAACACGGCCGTGTACCCAATTATTACCGTCGTCGAAGCCGCAATCGCCGCCGAAAGCACCCAGCCCGGTGGCCCCCCCAGCTTACTCAACTCCTGAAACAACGTGCGCCCCAAATACCCTAGTCCCAGCGTGCTAACCATCTCTCTAGCACGGGCGGGCGTCATTTTATAGTTGTAAATCCGCGCAATACCCAGCACCAGCGACCCTTGTAAGGCCACCAACGGCACAAAGTCAAGCATTGGAATGGGCGTCAGGGCGATAACGGCGGCCGTGGAAGCCGCGCCCGTTATCGCCTGCCACGCCAGCCGCGAGCGATAGCGCGGCAGGGCACGGCCGAGCGCGACCAGCAAGCCGGGTTCCGCTTTGACAATAGCCAGCACCACACTGTCTAAATTGTCGCCGCTTTGGGCCGAAATAGGGATGACCTGCTCGGGGCGCAATCCCAAATGGTTGGCAACCTGATTTAACACGGCCGTGGGTTCATTGCGCCGCGTAAAACGCCCCCCCAGCAAATCCATCTTGTTCAACACCACCACAAACGGCTTGCCCAACCCCCGCAACTCCCGAAACAACTGCGTTTCCGTCTCTTTGATGCCCTGAATCGCATCAAACATGATAATCAAAAAATCTGCCTGCTGGGCCGCCTCGAGCGCAAAAGCGCGTTCCTGCTGACCCGTCGGGCCGGCCGCGTCCACGCCGGGCGTGTCTATCATGTTGAACAAGCCCGTATCAGCCGTCTGGTTAATTTTCGTTGTACCAGGAATAGGACTGACCACGGCCGTGTCTCGTTTATGCGCCACAAACTGGTTATACAACGTAGACTTGCCCACATTGGCTGGCCCCACAATCGCCACCATCTGCTTCGCCCCAAAGGCCATCTGCAAATTTTCCTGCGACAAATTCAGGATACGGCGCATACTGTCCAAATTGCCCGCTGGCAAATGAGGAAGCATGCCCAACAATTGACGCTGATTGTCCTGCGGCAAGCGCGTCCACACCGTCTGCACCAAGCCCCGCACCTCCGGCGGAAACTCCTCGAGCAAATGGTCAAACTCATGCGACAAAACAGGTAAATTGGTTGGTTCAGATTCTGGATTAGTCATAGATTGGGTTCAGGGTGCGAGGTGCGAGGTGCGAAGGGCGATGTGCGATGTGCGATGTGGGTACAATGTACGAAGGGGACAACATAACCAAAACTCAACCCCTTTGTTCATTACTCATTGCTCATTACTCATTGTTCAAGGTGTACCACAAACGCCCCCACTTTCAGCTCATCATCGAGCCAAGCGGTGGGCGTGTCGGGGGCGAGGCGTTGTGCGCCGATAAACGTGCCGTTGGTGCTGTTCAGATCAGTGACCATAATTTGTCCATTCACCCGCTCAATGCGGCAATGCCGTTTAGAAATGCGCGGATTGTTCAAAACCATATCACAGCCGGGCACGCGCCCCAGCAAAAGCGGCGCATCTTCCAAAACGAGCCGCGCGGGAATGCCGTCTGAACAGACAATCGCCTGCAACCCTTGCACCATCGTCGCTTCACTGGCGGCGCTACTCAGCAAGGACCGCGCCTCCGTTTCTAGCTGGAGCCTGAGCTTAAACGCGCCTAAATTGATTTCCGCCTCAGGTGTCCATAAAAAGGGTACGCCCGCCTCTATTTTGGCCGCGCCCAAAAACGTACCGTTGGTGCTGTTCAGGTCACGCACAAACAGATTGTCGTTTTGCAAACCAATGGCACAATGCCGTTTAGAGACGTAACGCTCGGGCTTGTCTAGCACAATATCAACGTTGTGCTGGCGGCCCACAACCAGCTCTTTGTTCGCCGCTTGGGTTAGGGGCACAATTTGCTCGACTTGGTTGTGATACGTGACCACAATGCAGAGCTGGTCTGGTTTGACCCCGGCCGTGGTGTGTAACCCGCTGTTGGGCATGGTTGAAGCGTGTTGCGCCGTGTCATTGCCTGACTCGGCCGTGCTTACCTCTTCCCCAACCGGACGCGGCGGCGTGTCAATCGTGCCCGTATCCTGATTAACCCGCTCCATGACCTGCGAGCTGTAACTGTTTGGCTCTTGCTTGGGCAAAAACCGCGCCAGCAAATCAATAACGTCTTGCGCCTCATTGGGGCGTTTGTCTATATCGGGGTTTAACATGCGCCGCACCAGCGCATTCACCGTGATGGGAATACTGGGGACATGGGCGCGGGGAGCCACAAAGTTACCGCTAGTGTGAAACTTAATGGCGTCAAATAGGTTGCGAATGGGGTAAGGGCGTTTCCCCGTCAGAGCTTCATAGAGCATGACCCCCAGCGCGTAAATATCGGTGCGGTTGTCTACATCTTCACCGCGACATTGCTCAGGCGACATATAGGCGGGCGTGCCCAGCGTGACCCCTTCTTGGGTGCTGGTTAGGCTGTTGTGGGCAATTTTGACCAGCCCAAAATCGGTCACCATCGCTTGATAAAGCTGGTCGCTTTGTCGGCTATGGGTAATGATAATGTTGTCGGGCTTGAGGTCGCGGTGCAGAACGCCTTCTTTATGGGCAAAGGCCAGCACGTCGGCGATTTGGGTGAAAATATGGGCGACATCGTGCAAAGGCAGGCCGTTGGGGTTTTCGGCGATGAGCTGACGCAGGTTTGGCCCCTCGAGGTAATCCATCATCAGGTAGTAGCCGTTATCGACCCGCCCAAAATTAAAGACGTCCACGATGTTGGGATGGTTTAGCCGCGCGGCCGTGCGTGCTTCTTGCAAGAAGCGTTCGTAGAAGTCGGGCTGATTGACCAACTCCATGCGCATGATTTTCACGGCCGCGTATCGTTCCAAATCTTGGTGATAGGCGCGAAAAACCACGCCCATGCTCCCACGGCCGATGATAGCTTGTAGTTCAAAATTGTTGATGACCCTGCCGATTAACTCTTCCATAAAATGATTATACCGTCTTTGCATCGGTCGTTGCTAGCTGACTGGCTGACATAGTGACTCGCTAAAACCGCAGAAGTTGCTCTTGGAGTTGGGTGATGTCTGGCTCGGGCGGGAGGCCGAGTTCGTCCATAGCGGCCACGTGTTGCTGGTAAATGTCTAAGATTTTGCGACGCTGGCGGGTGCGTTTGTAGAGGTGCATGAGCCGCTCGACGGGGCTGGTCATAAAGGTATCGGTGGCAAACAGGGCCAGCCAATCTTGCTCGGCTTGGTCTGTGTCGCCACGCTGTTCGGCCAACACGGCCGTGTGTCGCAACGCCTCCTGATAAATCTCCATCAGCAGAGGGCGTTCATTGACAAACACATCTTCATCAAACTCGGGCAAAAACTCCCCCTGATACCAATGCAAGACCTGCCGCCAAGCCGACTCACGGCCGTGTGACCGCCCCTCAGCCGTATAATGCCGCACCTGAAACACATCATACAGATAATCCAAATCCCAATTAAAACGATACAAAGCCGTCGCCGAATCATAGCGCGTCACCGACACATCTCCGACTGCCAATCCGAGCTTATACTTCACATTGCGCAACTTACTGGTCAACTCTTTGGGCGTGGCGTCCGGCCACAGGATCAGCCCAATCTGCTCCTTGGTGATGCCGTGGGGATGCACCAATAAGAGGGCCAATAACTTGCGCACCAGCGTTTGGTTCAGCCAAGCGGAGCTGACGACTGGCTCCCCATTGCGTAAAATTTCGTATCTTCCCAGCGTGTGAATGGTGAGTTGGGGGGGGCCGAGCGGCACGGTTAACGTCTTTTGGCGCAACTCGCGCCGCACCTGCATGACCCGCGCCTGATAACTGACCAACGCTTGCTGAAAGCGACGTAAGGCGGGCAACGCTGGGCTAAATTCTTGCGCCATCTCTGTCCAAGCGTCACCCAAACGCACGGCCGTGGACAAAACCGCCGTAGGAGCCTCCCCCTCGCCCGCCAGCATCTGCTTTAAACAAGACAGCGTGTGCGCGGTTTGCCCCGCCTGCCACACCACCCACGCCGCCCACAGCCAGAGCAACGGCTCCTGACCGGGCGCGGGCAAGGCGCGTAACTCTGCCGCCACGTCGAGCGAAGCTGGCTCCCCAGTTTGATATTGATGCCAACGCCACAAAAGCGTCTCAAGGGCTAATTTTTGCTGATTATCACGCGCCTGCACCCGCTCCGCTTGGGCTAAAAAACGCGCCCCTTCTGCCCCCGCCCCACGCCAGCGAGCCATTTCGGCACAGCGCAGGGAGACATAGTTGGCTAAATACGCATCCTGCACGGCCGTGCGTTGCGCCTCTGCCCGTGCATACACCTGCTCCGCCGCCTCCCACGCCCCCAAATCCACATACAAATCACCCAACCCCGTCAGCGCATAGACCGTCAGGCGCACCTGCTGAACACTCTGCGCCAACTGCCACGCCGTTTCAAACCAGCCCTCCGCCCGCAAAAACTGAGCACGACTATGGCACAGTACCCCCAAGCTATTGGCCATATCCGCCTGCATATGGCGGTCGCCCAGTCGCGCCCACACCCCATACGCCTCCTGATAACACGCCTCCGCCTGCGCATAATCTCCTTGCGCCCGATACACCTTGCCCATCATGCCCACGGTCATCGCCAAGCCGCGCTCTTGATAATGATGCCCCTCATCGCCATTGGCAAAAAGGGTCTGCGCCTGTTGCAAAGCGGTCAACGCCTCGGCATACGCCCCGCGCCGCCACAGCACCAAGCCGCGCACCCGATACGCTTCAGCCAGCCAAAAGACACCTTGCCGCGCAGACGGCGTGGCCGCCAACGTAATGGCTTCGGCCGTGTCTTGCAACGCTTTATCAGGGTGGCCGCGATGTTCACGCTGAATCGCTCGCCAGGCCAATGCCCAGCCGAGGGCGTCGCGCCTATCTGGGGCTGGCTCTGGATGCGCTTCTTGCTGTTCACGCAGACGGTGAACCGCTTCGTCTAGCTCGGTGGTGCTTTCTTTATGCTGGCTGTTGAACCGCGCTAGCCCCAGTTTGGCTAATAAACTGGGCTGTTGCTTGAGGGTTTGCTGGGGCAGTTGCGCCAGCCAATAGGCGAGGGTGGCGTATTGTCCTTGCGGAGCCAACGTGTCCCACGCCTGTTGCAACGCTTGGGCGAGGGCTGACGCCTGCTGAAGCTGGTCATAAAGAGCAAAGGCGGCCAGCCATTCCCCTTGGTCGCGGTAATAGTCGGCCAGTTTGTGTCGCCACACGGCCGTGTCCTGCGGTCGTTCCCGCCCCAGCTTGCGCCGCAAAAAGTCTCGGAACAAGTCCTGATAGCGGAGCGATTCCCCCCGCTCGCCCACGCGCACCAAGAAGAGGTTGCGCTGGGTCATTTCCTCGAGCAAATCAGCCCAATTGGCCTCAGCGAGATCACCAAACACGGCCGTGCAGAGCGATTCATTAAAGGTATCGGGCACGGCCGTGAGCAATAACGCTTCACGCAGGGCGGGCGACTGCATCTGCCACACCTGCCGCTCAAAATATTGGTCGAGCCTCTGCTCCTGATCAGGCTGATTGGTGCCTAAAAAGGCGGGCGGCGTGGCCGTCGGCGCGTCCCCCATTTCGGCCAGCCGCACGCCTGTAATCCAGCCTCGCGTGCGCCTTAGCAGAGTGTCAAGCTGGCTGTCGGTCAGAGTGAAATTGGTTTGCGACCAGTAGGACTGCACTTCCACGGCCGTGAAAGCCAGTTCATCAAAGTCAAACCCCAACACCTCATTCGTGGTGATGAGCAGGGGCATGATGGGCAGGTGGGGGAGGGTGCGGGTCAGCAGAGCAATATGGCTGTTTTCACTGGCGTGGGTCAGGTAACGCGCCAAAAAATCATTGACCTGCACATTGTCGTTAACCAGATGATAATCATCCAGCACTAAGACAAAATGTTCTTGGATGTGAGCCACAATGTCGTTGACCAGCACGGTGACAAAAGCGTCGAGGTTTTGCGCGAGGTCGGCCGTGTGGCGCAAAAAGCTGGCAGACTGTTCGCCAAAGTGGGGGAAGGGGATGGTGAGCGACCCAACAAAGTAGGCGCAAAAGCGGTGCAGGTCATTATCAAGCGGGTCGAGCGAGAGCCACGCCGTGGGCAGGTCGCTCCGCCGGGCAAAATCGACTAGGAGAGTCGTTTTGCCTGACCCAGCCTGGGAGACAACCAGCCCGAGTTTAATTTCGGGCAGGTTGTCTTCGAGCCAGTTAAAGAGACGCGGCCGTGTTAGCACATCACGGCCCACACGGGGTGGCCTAATTTTGGTTTGAATGAGGCTCATATTTTAGTCATTCTGTCTGACAATTTTCTGCTGGTAGTAACGGCTTTAGCCATTTTTTTTGTATTGGTCACAAATTGCTCAGACAAAAAATCGTAGCTCGACACGCCTCGCCGCCTGCGGCGGCGAGGCTATTCCAAAGGGTTTTTTTTTCGCTTGGGCGAACGCCCAAACGAAAAAAACACCCTCTTGACAGCGAGGCGTGGCCTGCGGCCACGCCGAAGCGGAAGTGTAAAGGTAATTTTGAAGGAATTACTGAACCATGCCAAAAATTGGTTTCCAAAAGCCGTTACGACACGACAAGCGGACTAAAACCCAGAGCTAAGACGACTCACTTGGTCATCGTAGTAGGGAATGTCACCCGGCTGGAGACCGCGCACGCGGCGGCTGAGGAAAAGCAGGGCGAGACGCTGTTTGGTCTTGTCCTCTTTTTCGTTTAGCTCCCAGCCAGATTCGGCGGCCATGCAGGCCGTGTAATAGAGGTCGGTTAATCTATCCATGAGCGGTCGGAAGTAAATACCAGCCGTTTGTTCGTCCATCGCCAACACTTGGGTCAGCTCATCTTCAATGCGCTCAAGCTGGTGTAGCCCTTCATCTTTTAGCTCTTTGAAGGTGCAAGCCGTGAGCAGGATGCGTATGACGTTCAGGAATGGTTCATGGACTTGGTAGCGGCGAATGTCCCGCTGGACTTGGGCCATCAGCACGTTGTGCGTGCCTTCCCAATTTTCGTAGACGATGTTGTCGCGCAACAGGCGGGGTAAGACGCTGAAGGTCTCTATGGCGCCGTTACCGCCCAGTAGCTCGATAGAGGTGTTGATGACTTCGTGCGCCAACACGGCCGTGCGATATTTGTTCAGATTAACGGCCATGCGGAAAAAGCCCCGGTCTTCATCCGTAGCCCGTCCCAATTCCTCATCATCCAACACCTTGGCGATGCGCATGGAGCCAGCCAGCATCGCCGCAATATCCGCTCGCATTCGCGCCAATTGATCCTGCACAATGGGGAAACGCACAATCGGTTGCCCAAAAGCGAGCCGATTATGAGCATACGTCCACGCCGTCACAAACGCCCGTCGCGCATTGGCCGTACAGCCAAACGCATTAAAAATGCGCGAGGTGTTGATAACGTGCATCATGCCATCTTTGAAACTGCCAACCAGATACCCTTGCGCGTTGTCAAAAATCAGCTCGGCGGAGGCGAGGTTGCGCGTGCCCAGCTTGTCTTTGAGCCGCTGGATGCTCTGCCCGTTGAGCTGACCGTCGGGCAAATGGCGCGGCACCAGAAACAGACCGAGACCGCGCGTACCGTCTTGCTCGTTGATGCGGGCGGTCATCAGGGCGAGTTCGGCAGTTACGTTGGAGCAGAACCATTTTTCGCCGCTGATGTACCAGCGGTCGCTGTCGGTGTCTTCAGGCACGGCCGTGACCGCGTTTGCCCCCACGTCAGACCCCCCCTGCACTTCGGTAAAATATTGTGCCCCCGTGTAGTTCGTATCAAAATTGGGGTCGAGCAAGGGGGGCAAATATTGCTCCCGCAGATAATCGGGAGCCACTTTTTGCAGGACTTTGATGACCCCGGCCGTGCAGGCCAGCGAGCAGTTGTGCCCCGCTTCCCCGTTTTGGCCGGAGATGTAAAACATGGTCAGGGCGAGCCGATTATTGCCGGGTTCCTCTAGCACGTTCATAATGCCCGAGCCGTAAATGAGCCGCCCCGCTTCGATGTGGCTGGGGTGAAATTCTACCTCGTCTACGGTGTGACCGAGGCCGTCCCGCCGTTGCAGGATGGGTAAATTATGGTCTTGACCCATCACCTTTGTCAGCGGCTCGATTTTGGTCGCGGCCGTGTGGCCGAATTTATAAAGCCGCACCGCCAAAGCGCGGTACTTTTCAGGGCCAAAATAAAGCTCCAGCTTGCGCTGTAAATCAACATCAGCCGTGAAGTAGTTATCAGGCTGTTCAGCCAGCCATTCGGCCAGCCGCTGGCGTCCCGCGTCGTTGGCGGGGATGGTTTCAACAGAGGTGTAGTGGGTAATGTCGGTCATGGGGGGGAGTCCTTTTTTAGCTATAAGCTGTGAGCCATAAGCTGTAAGCGACTCAGCACTCATCGCTCGTCGCTCAGCACTAATTACTATCGCTCAGCAGTTAACCTAACAACGGCCAAAACATTCAGCAATGCCTTGGGCACGAACGATTCTTTGATGACGTATTCTTGGTCTTTACTGCCGTCGGGGGTGCGTTCGGAACAGTGGGAGTTATCACCGATGGGGCCGAGGCCATCGATGGTGGGGACGTATGACCAGAGGGGGTTGCCGTCACTGAGGCCGCCCCGTTCTTCAGGCCATGTTTCACGGCCGTGTTCTCGCGCCACCTCTTGCCAAATAAAGAAGAGCCGGTCAGTGCCTGTATTGCGCGGCCACGGCCGACTTTCATGCGTTTTAACCACGTGCGTCTGACACTTAAACCCATCCAGCGGGCTAGCCACCGTGTTATACCCATCCAGCGAGCGCATACTAATCATCGCCTCGGCAAACACCTCTTCGTCAAACGTGCGAAACTCAACTTCTACTTGCGCCAAATGGGGCACACGGTTCACCACCGTGCCGCCGTGAAAAACGCCCACGTTAAAGGTCAGTCGCCGCTGGTAATCCGTTAGGGCATGGACACGCTGAACAATTTCAGCCATTTGCACCACGGCATTCGCCCCTTGCGCGTGTGCCGCCCCCGCGTGAGAGCCGCGCCCCTGCACGGTAATCATATACCGCGCCATTCCTTTGCGAGCCACCACGATTTGATAATCGTCATTAGCCATCAGCCCCCCTTCAAATACCAAACAAGCGAGGGTGTCGCGCTGGGGCAAATGCGCCTTGCAAATGTGTCGAAAATCTTCGACAAACCGCTCTTCGGCGGCGTTGAGCAGAACGACCCAGTTGATTTCTGCAAATAGCTCGGGGAATTTGGCTTGCAAAGTATGGAGCATTAACCACACCAGCATCGTGCCCCCTTTGATGTCCAACGTGCCGGGGCCATAGATGCGGGTCTCGCCCTCTACGACCTCTTCCCGCCAGCTAAAATCATTCATGATTTCTTCTTCGGGCGGAAACACGGTGTCAAGGTGGGAAACGAAGCCTATCGTTTTGGAGCCTGTGCCGGGGTGGGTTAGCACAAGGTGGTCACCATACCGATTATCTTGGGCGGGGATGGTTTGGGCAACGAAGCCGAGGGGGGCGAACGCTTCAATAGTTTGCTGGGCAACAGCGCGTACGCCGGCCGTGTTGGTGGTGAAGCTATTGGTCATGACCATTTCCCGCAGATGAGCCAACGCCTGTGGCAACTGCGCTTCTAAATGGTCACGTATGTCGTCTATGTCTAGGGGTGACAAGGAGGGTCTCCGGAGGGAATGAGTGAAATAATGAGTAATGTATAAAGGGGCGGGTGTTGTAAACATACCTTTTTGTTCCCAGTTTTGGTCAACAGTCAGCTTTTATAGTCGCTTATGATTTGCTGAATCTGGGGCTTGAAGCGAGGAATATCGTTTTGCACCACGTTCCAAACAATAGCTAAATCCACGTTATCGTAGCCATGAATAATTCTGTCACGCATTCCAGCCATTGCTTTCCACGGGATGTGACTATACTGTTCACGCACTGAGTTGGGTAAACGTTTCGTCGCTTCGCCCATGATTTCAAGAGTACGAGTAACGGCTAAATGGATGCGAAAATCTTCCTCAAACTGCTCAAAGTCTACATCTTGAACCAATATTTCCGCTTTTTCCATGGCATCAAGAATATCCTCAATATAATCCAAAAAGGGGAAATTTGTAGTGGTCACGAATCAGTAACGTACTTTTTTTGACAAAAGGCGTCTCTTCTCAACCGACTTGCTTCGTCGTGGCCTGGGGCCACGACTCGCTGGAAAGAGGGTGTTTTTTTCGT